>CANLKN010000005.1 GCA_947491475.1 Akkermansiaceae bacterium
CCGGTTTCGGTCACCACCGGCACCGTTTTCTCGAAAAAACCGCTGTGGATCGATGCCATCACTTCCTGGAAAACCACAGAGAATGGCTCCGCATCGAGTGGCTGCCAATGGCACTTGAGCGGTTCCGTGCCAGCGAAACGTGCGACCACCTCGGCGCGCGAACAACGCTCCACACGCCGCGGGATTTTCCACGGTAGCGGATCTTGTTTCGCGAAATTCCGGACGAGAAAAGCCACGCCGTCCGAAGGGAGGGTGGCGGCGGCCACAAACGGACCGTGCCCGATCACCACGCCGCCATCGCGCCGCGCCAGCCATGCCAATGATTCCGGGTTGTTTTCCATAATTCCGAATCCGCGTGATGCGGACGAATTTCCCTGTGAAGAGCGGCGGACCATGGGACCAACCCGGCTTTGGCGCAAGTGCCAAGCCCGGATTTGATGGATCTCAAGGCCGCACGCCGATGCCCAGCAGCGTCTGGAAATGCGGTGCGGCGCTCTCCTTGTCGGCCACGATGGTTTCAATTTCGGCAAAGCCTGCCTTTTCCAACATCGTAGCCAAAGCACTTTCGGAAAATCCCAACCAGCGATCCGCGTAAAGTTCGCGGGCTTCGTCGAATTGGTGCTGAACGAGATCGAGCACGATCAGCCGCCCGCCGGGCTTCAAAATGCGGAACGCGGCGTCAATGGCACGCTGCGGGTGCTCCGCATGATGCAGGGCTTGACTCAGCACGGCGAGATCAAGCGATTTCCCCGAGATCGGTGGCTCCTCGATATCGCCAAGCCGGTATTCGAGGTTTTCCAGACCATTCTGGATGGCGAGTGATTGGCCGAACTCGACCATTTTGGGCGAAAGGTCCACCGCGATGACTTTTTCCGCGCGTTGGGCGAGGAGTTGGGCGAGTGTGCCCTCGCCGGCACCCAGATCCGCCACGGTCTTGTAATTAAGCACCTTGATGAGCGCCTCGGCCAGCGCCTTCCACGAACGGCCCGGCACGTAGTCCTTCCCGAAACGACCCGCGAGTTCGTCGAAGTAAGTTCGGGCGGTGTCGCGGCGCTTGCGCAGCAAATGGCGCAGCGAGGCGAGATCATTGGAGATTTCAGGCACTTCCCGAGCCGCGGAACAGGCCACTTCCATCAAATCCGCATCCGCCGTGCAGGAATACATGTTGTTTTTGCCACTGCGCTCGTCGGAAACCAGCCTCGCAGCCTTGAGCTGCGAGAGTTGCGTGGAAATTCGGCTCTGCCCCATTCCCAGAATCTCCTGAAGCTCCGCCACCGACAGCGATTCTTCCGCCACCAGCATCAGAATCCGCAGCCTTGTGGGGTCGGAGAGCAATTTCAGTGATTTGAGAATTGACGACATGGCGAGTCGGTTGTATCAACGCATCACGATTTGACGATACGAAAATCAAAAAACACATGAGCACCTACATTTTTTCATCCGAATCCGTCGGCGAAGGCCATCCAGACAAGGTTTGCGACACTATTTCCGACGCAATCCTCGACGCCTGCTTCAAGATTGATCCCAAGAGCCGCGTGGCTTGCGAGACTTTCGTGAAGAGCAACATTGTTGTCGTCGGTGGCGAGATCACCATTCCCAAGATTGGCCAAAAACCGATCGGCTCGGTGATTAACCTCGACAGCGTGATCCGCGAAGCCGTGCGCGGCATCGGTTACGTCAACGACGACGATATTTTCCACGCCGACAAGATTTTCATCAACAACTACCTCACCACCCAGTCGCCGGACATCGCCCAAGGCGTGGATGCGACGAAGGCGGCTGGCAAAAAGCACGCCGAGCAAGGCGCTGGCGACCAAGGCATCATGTTTGGCTATGCCTGCGATGAAACTCCGGAGTTGATGCCCGCACCGATCATGTTTGCTCACCGCCTCGGCCGTGAGCTCACCCGCATCCGCAAGGCCGGCAAGCTTGCCAAGTGGCTGCGTCCCGATGCCAAGTCGCAGGTCGCCGTCGAATATGTGGATGACCGCCCCACCCGCATCGTCAACGTGGTCATTTCCACCCAGCATTCGGCGGATGTCGAACACGCCACCATCGAGAAATTCTGCATTGAACAGGTGATCAAGAAGGTGCTGCCGAAAAACATGCTTACCAAGGACACGCAATATCTCATCAACCCGACCGGCAAATTCGTCGTCGGCGGACCGCAGGGCGACTCAGGCCTCACAGGCCGCAAGATCATCGTCGATACCTACGGCGGCATGGGCCGCCACGGTGGTGGAGCCTTCTCCGGCAAGGACCCTTCCAAGGTGGACCGCTCCGCCGCCTACATGGGCCGCTGGGTCGCCAAGAACGTGGTCGCCGCCGGCCTCGCCAAGCGCTGCGAAATCCAGTTCGCCTACGCCATCGGCCACCCCGAACCGCTCAGCGTGCATGTTGATACCTTCGGCACCGGCAGCGTCAGCGATGAGAAAATCCTCGCCGCCATCCTCAAGGTCTTCTCCTTCAAGCCCGCCGACATCGTCAAACAACTCAAACTGCTCCGCCCGATCTACTCCAAGTCCACCAACTACGGTCACTTCGGGAAAGACGACAAGGACCTCACCTGGGAAGCGACTGATAAGGTCGCCGCGCTGAAGAAAGCCGTCGGCTAAAGACTCAAGACTGCAAGACACAAGACGCAAGAGAAGAAGCTGCCATGCCTTTGCATCACTTTGAAGATTTGGAGGTGTGGAAGCGCAGTTCGAGGCTTGCCGTCGATGTCTTGCAGTTGGTTGATCCGATCAGGCTCTACACTCTCAAGGATCAGATGGCACGGAGTTGTATTTCCGTGCCATCCAACATCGCCGAGGGAGCCGAGCGGGAAAGCGACCGGGAATTCCGGCGTTTCCTAGCCATCGCTAAAGGTTCTGTCGGTGAACTCCGCACCCAGCTCTACATCGGTCTTGCCGCAGGCGTTTTCACCAACGATGCGGCTATGCCTCTCATCAAGGAAGCCAAGGAAATCGGCTCCATGATCGAGGGTCTCCGCAAACGCCTTATCTCCCCCGGAATCATCAACAAACTCCTCTCCATTTTCATCTGAATATCCAATGACACGCCACTTCTTGATCTTGCGTCTTGCGTCTTGAAGTCTTGTGTCTCCCTCCAATTCATCTCAAACACCCCACCACCAAATATAATGAACGATTACAAAGTAAGAGACATCGGCCTTGCCGAATTCGGGCGTAAGGAAATTGAAATCGCCGAGCATGAAATGCCCGGTTTGATGGCCACCCGTGAAAAATATGGCAAGGAGAAGCCGCTGGCCGGTGTCCGTGTCATGGGCTCGCTGCACATGACCATCCAGACCGCGGTTCTCATCGAGACGCTGCGCGATCTCGGTGCCGACGTGCGCTGGGTTTCCTGCAACATCTTCTCCACCCAGGATCATGCCGCCGCGGCGATTGCCGCTTCCGGGATTCCGGTTTTCGCATGGAAAGGCGAAACGCTTGAAGAATATTGGTGGTGCACCTGGCAGGCTCTGCAATTCCCCGGTGGCCTTGGCCCGCAACTCATCGTCGATGACGGTGGCGATGCCACGCTGCTCATTCACAAGGGTTTCGAAATAGAGAATGGTTCCGACTGGATCAGCACTCCTTCCGGCAGCCACGAGGAGCAGGTGATCAAGGATTTGCTCAAGGACATCAAGGTCAAGCAGCCCGGCGTGTTCCATGAGATCGTCAAGGAGTGGAAGGGCGTTTCCGAGGAAACCACCACCGGCGTGCATCGTCTCTATCAGATGGCCAAGGCCGGCACGCTGCTGGTCCCCGCGATCAACGTGAACGACTCGGTCACCAAGTCGAAATTCGACAACCTCTACGGCTGCCGCGAATCGCTGGTGGACGGCATCAAGCGCGCCACCGATGTGATGATCTCCGGCAAGGTCGGCGTGGTTTGCGGCTATGGCGATGTCGGCAAGGGCTGCGCCCAGGCGCTGCGCGGACAAGGCGCGCAAGTGGTCGTCACCGAAGTCGATCCGATCTGCGCCTTGCAGGCGGCGATGGAAGGTTTCCGCGTGCTGACTCTTGAGGACACTCTCGGCTGGGGCGACATCTATGTCACCACCACCGGCAACTTCAACATCATCCGCCTTGAGCACATGGAGAAGATGAAGGATCAGGCGATCGTTTGTAACATCGGCCACTTCGACAACGAGATCCAGATCGACAAGCTCAACGAAGCCAAGGGTGTGGTTAGAACCAACATCAAACCCCAGGTGGACAAATACACCTTCCCTGCTGGCAACAGCATTTACATGCTTGCCGAAGGCCGTCTGGTGAATCTCGGCTGCGCCACCGGCCACCCGAGTTTCGTGATGTCCAACAGCTTCACCAACCAGACACTGGCCCAGATCGATCTCTGGAAGAACAAGGACAGCTACAAGCCCGGCCAGGTGACCGTGCTGCCGAAACACCTCGACGAGGAAGTCGCCCGACTCCACCTCGCCAAGATCGGTGCCAAGCTCACCAAACTCACAGCCGAGCAGGCCGACTACATCGGGGTGAACGTGGAAGGCCCCTACAAAGCGGATCACTACCGCTATTGATGGGGAAACGCGAAGCACTCTCGATTTGCCTTCATCGTCAGGCAGCTGCGGAGCGGGGAAATCCGCTCCGCAGCTGTCTATGAAGAGTCAAATGTTTGAATCAGGGTATCTCTGCTGGAAATATTTCCCAGACCCTGCGAGTCTTCGCCATGGATTTGTTTTCCCCACCCAAGCCCGCTGGCGACAAGGCATTGTCCGTGACGCAACTGTTGCGGCGGATGAAGAACCTGCTTGAAGTGCAGGTGGGCGAGGTATGGGTCGAGGGCGAGGTTTCCAATTTGAAGAAACAAGGCAGCGGGCATTGGTATTTCTCGCTCAAGGATGCGGGAGCGCAAATCCAGTGCGCGATGTTCGGCGCGCGCAAGCGGCCGGGCGCGGAGGCACTGGAGGATGGCGCAAAGGTGCGCGTTTTCGCCGAGGCCAGCGTCTATGAGGCGCGTGGGCAGTTGCAGATCATCGTGCAGAAGGCCGAGCGCGCCGGTGCGGGGGACTTGCAGGCGCGCTTCGACGCGCTGAAGCGCAAACTGCATGACGAGGGATTGTTCGATGCCGCGCGCAAACAGCCGATCCCGGCGTTTCCGAAGAAGATCGGCATCATCACCTCCGGCTCGGGTGCCGCTCTGCAGGACATTCTCAATGTTCTAACAAGACGTGCACCGTGGGTCCAACCGGTGCTTTTCCCGGTGCGCGTGCAGGGCAGTGGTGCCGAGTTGGAAATCGCAGAGGCCATCAAAAAATTGGGCCGGCCCGAAGATTTCGGATACCCGCGCTGCGATGTGCTCATCGTCGGCCGCGGCGGTGGCTCAATCGAGGATTTGTGGAACTTCAATGAGGAAGTCGTCGCCCGGGCGATCGCCGCATGTACGATTCCAATCATTTCAGCGGTCGGGCATGAGATCGATTTCACCATCGCGGATTTTGTGGCGGACCTGCGTGCGCCCACGCCGAGTGCGGCGGCGGAGTTGGCGGTGGCCGATGGCGCGGAACTGTTGCAAAGGATCGTGCAGTTCCGGCGGCGGCTGGAACGAGTGACCCGCGAGCGGCTGGCTCGCGCACGCTTTGCGGTGGATGCTCTGAAACGCGGCGCGCTGCAACGCGGTGGCGAGCGGTTCCTGCGCGAGCCGATGATGCGCCTCGACAGCGCGCGCGGCCGGCTTTCCATCGCATTGGCCAACTCGCTGGAAACTTCCGCCGTGCGCTTGAACGAAGCACGCGTCCGCCACAGCGGGCATCATCCGGCCAAGGTGCTGGAACGGCGGATGGAATCCCTATCCCATCTGCGCCAAAGCATGGAGCGTAGCGGAAAAGACCTTATCGCCCAGCGCGCCGCCCGCATCGATCACTTTCGCGGCCTGCTTCGCGCCCTCGGCCCGAAGTCCGCCTTCCAGCGCGGATTTTCCATCACGCTGGGTGTCGATGGCCGGGTGATTCGTTCCGCCGCCGCCGTGAAACCTGGAGATCTCCTGCGCACGAAGTTTGCCGACGGCGAGACCACCAGCCGAGCGGTGGATGGTTGTGAATGATATCGCAGCTTCTAGGTGAGGATGCGGAAAAAATGGGATTGGTGTGCTCCTCGTCCTGTTCCAATGTCTTGGGACTGGGCGTGCCGCGCCTATTCGTGGCGCAGTGCCTCGATGGGATCGAGCGACGCGGCGCGGCGGGCGGGCATGAAACCAAACAGAATCCCGATCGCGGCGGAGAACACGAAGGCGATCATGTTGATCCCGGGATCGAAGATGAAGGGGGCTCCCACCACATCGGCGAGAATATCGCAGAGCGCGTAAGCGAGGATGATGCCGGTGATGCCACCGACGCAGGAGAGCGTCACGGCCTCCACGAGAAACTGCAGCAGCACTTCCCGCGCACGGGCGCCGATGGCGAGGCGGATGCCGATCTCGCGGGTGCGCTCGGTGACGGAAACGAGCATGATGTTCATGATGCCGATGCCGCCCACCAGCAGGCTGACGCCCGCCACCGCGCCTAACAACGAGGTCATCACCTTGGTGCTGGAACTGATGACGTCCGCCAGTTGAAGGGAGTCGAAAACATTGAAGTTGTCCTGTTCGTTGTGGGACACCTTGCGGCGTTCGCGCATCAGGGAGCTGACATCGGCCACGATATGCGCTCCGGGATAGCCGTCCTTGCCGGATATCATCACCTGGCTGATGTTGCGGCCGCCGCCGCGGCCGGTGAGGCGCCGCAGCACCGTGGTATAAGGCGTGGTGATGTCGTCGTCCATGTCTTCGCCGAAACCGCCCTGTCCCTTGATGGTGGTGAGGCCGATGACCTCCAGCGTCATGGACTTGACGCGGATCTTGGAACCCAGGGGATCGACGCCCTCGCCGAAGAGTTCCTTGCGGATGGTTTCGCCGATGACGCAAACGGGGGCGGCTTCGGAAACCTCGTCTTCGGTGAAAATGCGACCGCTGGCGATCTGCCAGTTGCCGATGTCGAAATAGTCGGGCGTGGTGCCCCGGATGTCGGTGTTGCGGTCGTTTTCCTGATAGACGGCGGACGCATTGGTTTGGACGAAGGGGGCGAGCTTGCGAATGCCCGGCACTTGATCGCGGATGGCCTCGACATCGTCGATGGTGAACTGCGGCGCGCCCCAGTTCCACCAGCCCTGGCCGGGGCGGAGAATGAGCAGGTTGCTGCCCATTTTGGAGATCTGCTGTTTGATCTCCTGGGTGGCGCCACGGCCGAGCGTGACCATGGTGACGACGGCTGCCACGCCGATGACGATTCCGATGACGGTGAGAAATGAGCGGGTCAGATTGCGGCGGATTTCACGCAGCGCGATGAGCAGGGCGTTGAATAGCATAAGGAGTTTGTGGATCGAGGATTGTGGATCGAGGATTGTGGATCGAGGATTGTGGATCGAGGATTGTGGATTGTGGATGGGCGCTATCTTCTATCTTCTATCTTCTATCTTCTATCTTCTATCTTCTATCTACGATCTACGATCTACGATCCGCTATCCTGGTCAATAAGGCCGTCGAGCACGTGGATGTGCCGCTTCGCGTAAACGGCGACATCCTTTTCGTGGGTGACCATGATGATGGAGATGCCGCGATCGGTGTTGAGGTGGCGGAGCAATTCCATGATTTCGTGCGTGGTTTTGGAGTCAAGGTTACCGGTGGGTTCGTCGGCGAAGAGGGTGTCCGGGCTGGTGACGATGGCACGGGCGATGGCGACGCGCTGTTGTTGGCCGCCGGAGAGTTCCGCGGGTGTGTTCCGTTGCTTGTCCGGCAGGCCGACGGAGGCGAGGGCCTGGCGTGCGAGGTCGTGGCGCTGCTTGCGCGAATAGCCGCGGTAGAGCAGCGGCAGTTCTACGTTTTCAAGGGCGGAGGTGCGCGCGAGCAGATTGAAGCCCTGGAAAATGAAGCCCAGCGCATGCCGGCGGATGAGCGAGCGCTGGTCCTGGTTGAGAGTTTGAACTTCAATGTTTTTGAACCGGTAGGAACCGGAGGTCGGACTGTCGAGGCAGCCGAGAATGTTCATCAGCGTGGATTTTCCCGAACCGCTGGGGCCCATGACGGCGAGAAATTCACCGCGATGGATGTCGAGATCCACGCCACTCAGTGCCTTGAAGGCCGCGTCTCCGGTGCCGTAGGTTTTGGTGAGGCCGCGGAGTTCGATGAGTGGTTCCGCGTTCATGCGTCGGGCTTGGGCTTGATGCTGACGATCACGGGCGTGTCTGCGGTGAGCTCGCCGCCGGTGATCTCGGTGATGCGGCCGTCGGTGATGCCGGGAGTGACCATGATTTCGACAGGTTCGCCGTTTTTGAGAGTCCAGACGCGGGGTTCGTTGCTGGAGGAGCCTGGCTTTGCGGGTGCGGTGCCGCGCCAGCGTCGGCCGCCGCCCGGAGAGAGGCTTTGCACCAGGGTGCGTTTTGATTCATCCGGCTTGCCGATTGCCGCGGCGGCTTCAGGGTCGAAGCGCAGGGCGGCGTTGGGCACGACGAGGATGTCCTGCTTGTCCATGATGGAGATATCGACGGTGGCGGTCATGCCGGGGCGCAGGGAGAGGTCGTCGTTGGCGACTTCGAGTTCGGCGCTGTAGGTGACGACGCCGGTTGCTGCGGCTGCGGCGTTGTTATTGTTGCCTGAGCCGGTGGCCTGATTGTTGGAGGAACCAAATGCCACTTTTTTGACGATGGCCGTGTATTTGCGCAAGGGCCAGGCATCCACGCTGAAGGTGGCGGTCTGGCCGGCCAGGACGCGGCCGATGTCCGCCTCCGCCACGGCAACCTGAAGTTCCATTTTTTTCAAATCCTCCGCGATGGTGAAAAGGGTGGGCGCGGTGAAGGAGGCGGCGACCGTCTGCCCGACTTCCACGGAGCGGGCGAGCACGACGCCATCCACGGGCGAGCGGATGATGGCTATTTCCAGATCCCGCTCGAAGGCGCGCACATCCGCCTCGGCCCCGGCGACGGAGGCGTGCGCGCTTTCCAGATCCGCCTCGGCGCGTGAAACAGTGGCACGCGAGGTTTCCATGGTGGCGCGCGAGGGAGTGCGGCCGCCGCTGAGTTGGTGGAGTTCCTCCTGGCGCGCGAGCGCAGCCTTGGCTTCCACCAGAGTGGCCTTGGCCTGGTTTACCCTGGCTTTCACCACGAGCAGCGCGGCGCGGCTGCGGTCGGTTTGTTGGCCGAGTTTGGAGGTGTCGAGCTTGGCGAGCGGTTGGTCTTTTTTCACCAGATCGTTGGTATCGACATAAACCTCGTCCACGGTGCCGGAGAGTTCGGATCCGATGATGACCTGATTGGTGGGGGCGAGGTTGCCGGCGGCGGTGACGACGAGCGAGATGCGGCCCTTGGTGGCGGAGTCGGTGATGTATTCGGGTTTGACGTTTTCCTGGTTTTTTCCGGCGAGAAAATACCATGCGGCAACACCGAGTATGGCGAGACCCGCGGTGATGAGCGACCATTTGCGCAGCGGCTTCGACCTGCCGCGCTGGACGACGGTGGATAGATCTTCCTGGGTTGTGTTGTGAGGCATCGGTAAGAGTGGGGAGATGGCTTCAGGAGTCGGCGGGAGACCAACCGCCGCCCAGTGCTTGGTAGAGCCGGATGTAGGCGATGGTGCGGTCCGCCCTGGTCGTGAGCAGGTTGTCTTCCAGATTGAGCAGGGTGCGTTGTGAATCGAGCACTTCGAGGAAATCCATCTCGCCGGCCTCGTAACGCTGCCGCGCGAGTTCGTCGGACTCGCGGGCGAGCCGCGTGGCTTTCTCCAGTGAAGCGAGGCGTTCGGCGGAGCGGCGGCAGGCGATGAGGGAGTTTTCGGTTTCCGCGAGCGCGGTGAGCACCACGGAGCGGTAGTTGTCGATGGCTTGTTGTTCGACGGCGCTGGCGGCCTGGATTCCGGCGCGGATGCGGCCCGCATCGAAGATGGGGGAGGTGAGGCTGTTGGCCAGTGAGGCGGCGGTGGATTCCGGATTGAGGAAATTTCCGGCGGAGGCCGTATTGAGTCCGAGGGTTCCCGATAGATTGAGGGACGGGTAGCGGGCGGCATCCGCGGCACGGGTGGTGGCGGCCGCCGCGAGAACCTGATAGCCCGCCACCCGCACGTCGGGCCGCTGGCGCAGCACATCGGCAGGGATGCCGATGGTGAGGGACTTCGGCGGCCGCGGGAGGCCGCTGGAGCCGGATAACAAGGTGTCCAACGAGCCGGGCTCGCGACCGGCAAGGAGGGCCAGCCCGTTGCGTCCTTGGGCGATGGACTGTTCCAGCGACGGGATGGCGGCGCGCGCGGCTTCGAGACTGCTTTGTGCCTGGCTGGCTTCGAGCGAGTCCGCTTCACCGGCCTGTTGGCGCCAAGTGGCGAGTTGGGCTGTTTGTTCGCGGGTGGTGACGTTGCTGCGGAGCACCGCGAGGCGCGCCTCGTTGGCGCGCAGAATGGTATAGGCTTCGGCGATTTCAGCGGCGAGGGCGGCATGGACCGAATGCATATTTTCCTCGGTGGCCCCGAGATCCGCGGCGGCGGCCTGGATGGCACTGCGGCGGCGGCCGAAGAGATCCACCTCCCATGAGGCGTCCAGCGAGGCGGAGTAGGAAGTTCCGGAGATGCGGCCTCCGGGATCGGTATCCGTGCTGCGTGAATTGGAGGAAACTCCGCCGTCGAGAACAGGGAAGAGCCCGGCGAATACGGAATCGCGACGGGCACGGGACTCACGGACTCTCGCGGTGGCCGCGCTGATGTCCGGGCTGTCCTGCAAGGCCGCGGTGATCAAGCGGTTCAGCGCCGGATCCTCGAAGCGGCCCCACCAGCGGGAAAGATCCTTGGAAGGCGCGGCGACCGGAAAATTTCCCGCGTTTTTCCATGCTGCCGGAACCTTGAGCGGCTTGCGATTGATGTTGGAATCCGAAACACATGCACTGAGGCAAACGGAAATCAGGACAGCAGAGAGTAGCGGATGAGGCTGATTCATTTCCAAGGAGCGGAGAGCGCCGAAGCTTCGTCCGGAAGAAGAGATAGCGAAAGTCTGGATTTTTTCAATCACGACGTATCTCCGTAATCCCTGCATTCGTCTCGATTCCGGCGAGCACGCCTGCGAGAAGGATCACGGCAATGACGAATCGCTGAAACCATGGCGTGGCTACGATCCAACTCGCAGTTTCGGGCAGCGGGCTAGAATTGGCATCTTACGCGATCAGGGATTCAAACAGCCATGAAAGCAACTGGAGCGTGGGGCAATCATGGTGAGGGCATCATCCGCTTGTCTTCCTTATTGGGGATCAGCACTGACATCACTGTAGCCGCGGCGAGCGTCCCAAGAACAATGACCAGCGAAACAATCGGATCAATCTTGATGCTCTTGAGTTCACTTCCGCTGAGGCCGAAATCATTGAAATACGGCGGCGCGGCAAGCAACAGCAGCTTGATGCCGATGAAGGCGAGAATCAAAATCAGAGCGGGCTTGAGGAAGCGGAACTTGGCTATCAGTGCTGCGAGACAAAAATAGAGCGCGCGCAGACCCAGGATCGCGAAAATATTGCTCGTGAAAACGATGAAAGGATCGGGTGTGATCGCGAAGATCGCGGGAATCGAATCCACTGCAAACACAAGGTCGGTGATCTCCACCATGATCAGCGCAAGGAAAAGCGGGGTAATGGCCCAACGCGCGGAGAGGGTGCCCGGTTCGGCCGGGGCGTAGATATCCCGGCCTGTTTTTGGGTCCTTGATAGATATCGGTGCCACCGTGCGGCGGGTGAAGAACTTCTGCCCGTCATAGAAATCCACCGTGCGTAAAAAGCGCTTAGCAAGCTTCACGACGGGATTGCTGCCCGGATCGTTGTGGCTTTTGATCAACGCCATCTTGACAGCCGTGAGAATCAGGAAAAGGCCGAAGACAATCAGAATCCAAGTGTAACGCATGATCAACTCGGCACCGAGATAGATCATTCCACCGCGCATGATAAGCGCACCGATGATACCCCAAAACAGCACGCGATGCTGGTATTTTGCCGGTATCGCAAAATAGCCAAAGATCATCGCGATGACAAAAATATTATCCATCGCCAATGACTTCTCTACGATGTATCCGGTCAGATATTGGACCGCTGCCGTGGCCCCTGTGACCTCCCCCAATACAATCACGCCTCCCGCATAGACCGGGGTTTCCAACCCCAGACCCAGCCAGTGGTGCTGATAAGCGTAGTAGATGAACGCGGTAAACGAGAGTCCGCAAGCGAGCCAGATGCAAGACCATGTGATGGATTCCTTCATGCTGACTTCGTGGGCCTCGCGATGGAAAACCCCGAGATCGAGCGCAAGGAACAACATCACCAGCGCAATGAATCCGAGGTAAGCCCACATTTTCATGCTTGCGGGATCGGCGGCAATTGCGGTGGTGGCGAGTAGTGAGAGTATGGTCATTTTATATCAGTGAGTGAGCAGTGAGGCGTGGTTCTTGCGTGTGACGAATTTTTTCTAATTTCGCGCGTGATTGATTTGGCAGGTGCGGCCGACGTGGGATTTTTATTGAAACCCGCGACTGACCGAAGCAAAGGGAGGAGGTTGCTATCTGGATAGATGGCACTGGCCACCGACTTGACGGCGGCGCGTCAAATCTATCGCGGGAGCGGTCTCGCGGCGCTGAACGCGCTTGGAGTGCCTGTGCCCGATCTTGTCGGCGATGCGCTGGAAGGCTTTGAGGATCGCGGCGCGGAGCGTGTGGTCGTTGGACTTCACGATCACGTCCGGCCCCGGAGTCACCAGATGGAAGGACGCGTTGAAGGGTGGGCTGTCAGTCAGACTGCGCTCCAAGTGCACGCGGGCATGGTCGATTTGAAGGGCGGGCTCGAGGGCTTTGAGTTCATTTTCGATCATCTCGACGATGGATTTGGAAGGCGCGTGATTGCGATGGGTCAGAGTCAGTTTCATGAATGTTGGGGCGGGGTGAGGGACGAACCATGGGCGGGCGGAATAAATTTGCATAATACGAAAAATCACACTAAACATTCCAGAAAATGGAAGCGTTATCCGGCACCGAATTCCTCAATTACCATCATCTGCGCTATTTCTGGACTGTGGCGAAGGAAGGCAGCCTGCGGCGTGCGTCCGACAAGCTTAAAGTCTCGCAACCGTCGATGAGCACGCAGATCAAGCTGCTGGAGGCGGCATTGGGAGAGGCCCTCTTCAGGCCGAGCGGGCGTTCGCTGGCGCTCACTGAGTTCGGCCAGCTTGTGTTCGGGTATGCGGAGGAGATCTTCACCTTGGGCAGTGAAATCCTGCGGGCCACCAAACATGCACCGGGCGTTCGCACTCTCAAGCTGCACGTCGGCATCGTGGATTCGTTTCCCAAACTAATGAGCTACGACATCCTGCGTCCGGTGTTTGAACATCAACCGCCGGTGCACCTAACCTGCCATGAAGGCAAACTCCTGGATCTCGTCTCACAGGTCAGCACTCACCGGATCGACGTGGTGCTTTCCGACGAACCTGTATCACCCGGATTGACTGGCAAGGTGTTCAATCATTTGTTGGAAACCTCAGAGATCGGCTTTTGCGCGATGCCATCGCTGGCCAGACAGCTCAAAGGGAGGTTTCCACGAAATCTCGATGGAGCGCCGATGCTGTTGCCGACTCAAAACTGCAGTTTGCGGCGGGATTTGGAAAACTGGTTCCGCAACGCCGGCATCCAGCCCCGGGTGGTGGCGGAATTTGAAGATGGAGCTCTCGCTAAAATCGCGGCTACCAGCGGCTTGGGAATCATCGCACTGCCGGGCGTGGTCGTTTCCGAAGCGGTGGAGAGGTATGGTTTCGTGCCGGTCGGCCGGACGAAGCAGGTCGAGACGCGTTTTTATGCGATCACCGCGGAGCGGCGGTTCGCTCACCCGGCAGTGATCGCGATCACCGCGCGCCGTCGGAAATCGAAAACCTCTCGCTAAAATTCTGCCTTTGGGGTGAAGGCCCTTGAAAGCGCCGGTAGGGGGATGGTGAGGGGGAATGGAGGGAAGCATGGAATGAAAAAACAGGGCAAACGTAGAGCCTGCATGGCTTCCCGGGGCAAGCCTGCCGCAGCAGCAATGGCCGCGCTACAGGGCAGGCGAGGTCACGGGGTGGTTTTCGCCACGGAATTCCTGTTCAATCGTTTGCATCTCTGCGGCACTCGTCGTTTCCTTCCCGTGTTGGCTTCCATGAAGCGTGGGATGCCGGAAATTTTTGGCGATATCCCATGAAAAACCTAGAGCCCTTCACCGTGACGCATCTCAACCCAGCTTGTCCCTGGCTTCCGGAGGTGATGGAGCCGCACGATTTCACGATCACCCGCCGGCACGGCAGCGAGCGCGGCGCGGCGTTCTATCAGGACGCGCTGCGCTATGCCCAATCGCAGTGGATTACCGGCAAGCCCGCCCAGGCGTTGCTGCAGCTCGACAAGGCATGGATGGCTGATCTAACAACTGGCGATCCGGTGCTGCGGCAATCCCCGCCTCCGTATCAGGCGCTGGCTTGGATCCTGCGGCAGGCGGCAACCGGAAATCATGGCTATCTCGGCAATCCGGTGCGCCATTTTCAGCATCTGGCCAGCCGCATGAGCGGCCCGCGCGCGGAGATCCGGTCGTGGCGCGCTTGGCTGTGCCTGCATCTCGCCGAACGGGTGTTGCCGCCCGCGGGTTTCCCGCGCGATGGCCGCCAACTGGCACGCGAAGGGCTGTGGGTTCCAGGATTCGGCCGGACCATGGCCGCCGTGGCGGCAGCCGGTTGGCTGGGCGAGTCTGCTGCTGCGATGCGTGTATTCGCGGGGGAGCCGGACATTTCCGCAAATTTCCGGCGACTTCCTCCAGCCCGCGGGGTTTAATGGCCCCGAGTTTCCTGAACCAATCCCATCCCGTCATGAAAAATCCCTGGTTTCTCCCAGCCGCCACCTTAGTTGTCGGTGCCATTGGTGGCTACATTTCCGGCAAAAACACCAGCCCGTCCGGTGATGCCGAGGCAGCGGAAAACGCCGCCCTGAAAACCCGCTCCGCGCTGCGCCAGGATTCATCGGCCGCCGGGCAATCCGCCAAACGGACGCGGCGCATGACGGATACCGATGCCATCAACCGCCTTCCCGGCAACTCCAACCGCATTCAGGCATTGATCGAATTTTACTCCGGCCTCACTCCCGACCAACTTGAGGGCGAGGCGCGCAAGCTCGAAGACCTGCCGATGAGCGAGCGGTTGATGGCCTCCTTCCTATTGTTCGGACGCTGGGCCGAGGTGGATCCCACAGCGGCGATGTCGTTTTCCAACACCATGGGATTCGCGGGCATGTTCGTGCGACCGACAATCATCCAGAGCTGGGCCAGCGTGGATCCGGAAAATGCGGCGAAGTATTATGCGGAAAACCCACGCGAATTCGCAATGATGGGCATGATGGGTGGCGGCCGCGGCCCGATGGGCGGGCAGGGCGGAGCCTCGATCATCGCCAGCGAGTGGGCGCGCCAGGATCCCACCGCCGCGCTCTCCTGGGCCAACTCGCTCACCACCGAAAAATCGCAGGCCCTCAGCGCAGTGGTCGGCGAAGTCGCCAAAACCGATCCCAAGAAGGCCGCTGAAATGCTCACTAGCATGAAAGGCGCGGATCTCGGCGATGCCTATCAATCGGTGGCCGCCCGCTACGGAGCCGCTGATTTCAACGAGGCCCAGGCATGGATCCGCACGCTGCCGGCCGACCAACAGGCCGATGCCCTCGCCGCCGCCATCGGCGGTTTATCCAATAAGGACCCGCAGGCTGCTGCACGGCAACTGGCGCTGATGCAGGATGGCGAAGCGAAAAACGAGGCGCTCTCGACGGTGGTGCGCGACTGGGCGCGCGTGGATCCCGCCGCCGCCGCGGATTTGCTCAAAAAACAAACCAACGAGGAGGCTCTGAGCGACGGCATGCGCCAGTTGATCCCCACATGGGTGGGCCAGAACCCTGCCGCCGCGCTGGATTTCGCCGAATCCTTCCCACCGGGCCCGGTGCGTGACAGCGCGCTGCAATCCTACGTCTGGAGCAACCAGAGCGCGCCACCGGCCGACGTCATCCGGGTGGCGGAAACCATCACCGACGAGGGTGACCGCAGCCGCGCAGTGAGCATTGCCGCCGCCCGCTGGATGCGCGAGTCGCGCGAAGCGGCACGCGCCTACGTGGAGCAATCCACCTCCCTATCGGATGGAGCCAAGGAGCGTGTTCTTGAGGGCCGCGGCATGTGGGGCGGTCGTGGCCACCGCGGCGGAAACTAAGAAACTATCCGCTATCCAAGGTTGGAGATCGTCTGGAAGATGGCGGTGATCATCAGGTAGGCCATGGTGCCGATGAGGCCGGCCATGATGATGAGAATGGTGGGCATGATCAGCGCCATGATGCGCTGCAAGTCCTTGTCGAGTTCCTTGTCGTAGCGCTCGGCAGCGCGGCGCAGCGAGACGTCGATTTTTCCCGTTTGCTCGCCCACCGCGATCATGTCGATAAGCAGTGGTGGGAACGAACCGTTGCGAATGAGGGCTTTGGAAAACGACCGCCCGTCGCCGACCTGGACGATCACTTGGTCAAGCGCGGCGCGCAGCGAGCGGTTCTGGGTGGCATCGCGGGAGAGTTCGAGTGCGCGCAGCAGCGGCAGCCCATTGCCGACGAGATTGGCCATGGTTTCAAGGAACTGGACGTAGAAGCGGCTGGTGATGACAGGGCCGACAAGCGGCAAGCGGAGTTTCATGCGGTCCCACGCGGGCTTGTTGGCATCGTTGTCCTTCCATGCCTTGAAGAAAATGCCAGAGGCAATGAGCACGAGCAAAATAACGAGCCACCACTTGGAGAGAAAATCGGATGCGCCGATGAGGATGGCCGCACCGAGCGGAATCTTGCCGCCGGGAGTGCTCTCGATCAAGGCGGTGAGCTGCGGAATCAGAGTGGTGACGAATACGATCGAGACACCAATGCCGGCAAGCACCAGGAAAGCCGGATAAATCATCGCGAGGATCAGGCGGCTCTGGAGTTCGGCAAGCGTCTTAAGATAGTGCGCCTGGCGCTTGAGGATGGTGTCCAACGCTCCTGATGCCTCGCCCGCCGCGGCCAACGAACAATAAAGCGGCCCGAAACTCGGGCTGACTTTTTTAAGTGCGGCGGAGAAGTTGACGCCATCGCGCACGATCTGGCGGATTTTGTAGGAAACCGCCTTGAGATTGCCGAGTTCCTGGCGGTTTTCCATCGACTTGAGCGCCGGCTCAAGCTGCAAGCCGGCGCTGAGCATGTCCGAGAGCTCCTCGGTGAAAAGCACGACTTCTGAGCGCTTGAGTTTGATAGGCCCCTCCGGGATCGTGTTTTCATCCGCATCGGACCTGCCGGATGATTTCGCCTCGTCATCGGACCTCGCCTTGCCGGCCTTGCCCACCGGTTTGCGCGTCTGCACGGCGGCGGCGGTTTCCCTCAGATTGACCGGTTGCAGGCCCTTGCGGTCAAGCATGCGCAGGGCTTCCGGACGATCGGCGGCATCGAGCTCACCGGTGGTGACGGAGCCGTTGGTGGAGAGGGCTTTGTAGGCGAACACGGGCATGATTGAGATGGAGGATCGTGGATGGGAGATGAGGATGACCAGTCGATGATTCTTATATCTACAATCTGCTATCTGCTATCTGCTATCCGATATCAGAGTTTAATCGCCACCGCCAATATCGGAGGAGGTGACGGAAATGACTTCCTCGATGGTGGTCATGCCCTGCATCACCTTGAACCAGCCGTAAGTGCGCATCGGCACGTAGCCATCGCGGAAGGCCTGCTCGCGCATCTTGGGTGCGGGCGCGCTGTGGGCGACGAGTTCCTGCATGGCAGGGGTGACCAGGATGACTTCGTAAATCGCAAGACGGCCGGAAAAACCGGTGCCGCGGCAGCGGTCGCAGCCCTTGGTGGCATAGGGGATGCCGGAGAGCTCAAGCGGGATGCCGAGGTTGCGCTTGTCGTCGTCGGTAATTTCACGCGGCACCTTGCAGTTCTGACAGAGGCGGCGCACCAGGCGCTGGGCGAGGAAGGCGCGCACGGCGGCGGAAACGAGGAACGGTTCCACACCCATGTCCACCAGACGGCTGATGCCGCCCATGGCATCGTTGGTGTGGAGGGTGGAAAACACCAAGTGACCTGTGAGAGAGGCGCGGATGGCGATTTCCGCGGTCTCAAGATCGCGAATCTCCCCGATCATCACGATATTGGGATCGGCGCGCAGAATAGAGCGCAGGGCGGTGGCGAAGGTCAGGCCGATCTCGGTTTTCACCGCGATCTGCATCACGCCGGGCAGCTTGTTTTCCACCGGATCCTCGACGGTGACGATGCGCCGCTCCGGGTGGTTCACCTCGCTGAGGAAGGAATAGAGACTGGTGGACTTTCCCGAACCGGTGGGGCCGGTGATCAGGATGATGCCGTTGGGAAGATGCAACAACTGCTCGATCTTCTTCTGCACGAAGGGTTCCATCGAGAGCTTGGCGAGGTTGAATTTTTCCTGGTTGAGCAGACGCAGGGAAATGCTCTCGCCCTCGACGGTCGGCACGGTGGCGACGCGGACGTCAATGGTCGCTCCCTCGAACTGGAGGTTGATGCGACCGTCCTGCGGCACGCGGCGCTCGGCGATGTCGAGGCGCGCCATGATCTTCAAACGCGCGATCACCGAACTTTGCAGTGCCTTGATGTTTTCCGGCACGGCGATCTCGATCAGTCGGCCGTCGATGCGGTAACGAATACGGAGATTGGTGCTCAGTGGCTCAACGTGGATGTCGGTCGCGCGCTGGTCGAGCGCCTCGCGGATGATCTGGTTGACGAACTTGACGACGCTGGCCTCCTCGTCGTCGTCGTGGTCGATCACGTTAGCCTCATCCTCGCCGGATTCGATAGCACCGTAGTCGAAATCGCGGCCTTCGAGGATTTGCTCAAAGGTATCGGCCCCCACGCCGTAAAGGCGGCGCAACGCCTCATGCAGGCGCTTGCGGGAGGTCATGCACCAGTCGATGGGGAGCGTGAGTTCCTGGGCAGCGGCCTGCCGGGCGACGAGGTTGAAAGGATCAAAAGTCGCGAGTTTCAGGCGTTTTTTATCGCCCTCGCCCGTGATTTCCACCGGCAGCAAGCGGTGGCGCAGGGCGATCCGCGGGCCGCAGGCCTCGCGCAGCGGCAACGGCACCTCCGCGATCGGGATGGTATCCAGCCACTCCAGGCCAAGATCCTTGGCGAGCTCGCTCATGTAGGGTTCCTCGTCCACCACCCCCGCGTCCAGGACATCATCAATTGGAGAGCGCTGGCGCTGGGCGGCGGATTGCAGCACCTCGGTGAGCGCGGGAATGTCCTCACATCCAGTGCGGCGGGCGGGTTCGATCAAAAGCTGGGTCATGAGTGGCTGACGTGTTGTCGCTTAAAACCCGCCCAGGCGCAATCTGTCTCTTCAAATTGCCGGATGCAAACACACCCTTGGCATTTCTCGCGTGATATCTTAGGGCAACTCCATGCCTCGCGGGAGTTTCATGAAAGTTACCGCCATCGCCCTGTGGGGCTCGCTTGCGGGCATGGCAGCTTGCGACAAACCCATCCTGCCCGTGAATCCGCATCCTCGTGCCGCTGCGGCAGAAACCCGGGTGCGCCCGGCGCTCGAGCGCGATCTGAACAAGGCCGGTCTGGAATTCGGCGCGCCGGTCTTCATCCGTGCCTTCAAGGAAGAGCAGGCGCTCGAACTCTTCGTCCAAAACCGCCAATCCGGAAAATTCGAACTCTTCCGCAGCTACCGTATCGCGGCGGCATCCGGAAAACTTGGCCCAAAACTCGCCGAGGGCGACCTCCAGGTGCCGGAGGGCTTCTATTTCGTGCCTCCATCCGCAATGAAACCCGAGAGTCAGTATCATCTGTCATTCAACATCGGATACCCGAATGCCTACGACCGCCATCATGGCCGGACGGGGAGTTTGATCATGGTCCATGGCAACCGGATTTCGATCGGTTGCCTGGCGATGACCGATGAAAAGATCGAGGAAATCTACACGCTCTGCGCCGCCGCCCACGCAGGTGGCCAGCGCTTTTTCCGCGTGCATCTTTTCCCCTTCCGCATGACCGAGGAACGCATGAAACGCGCCGCAGGATCCGAATGGGAGGCGTTCTGGAAAAATCTCAATGAAGGATACGTTGCCTTCGAGAAAATCCGCATCCCGCCCGATATAGGCGTGCGCGATGGGCGCTATGAATTCTGATCCAACTCAAAACCATTCCAATTTTACAAATCCTGCGTGCGGCCGCACGCGGGATTTGTCATTTTCACAGCAAGCGCGGCGAGAGCACGGCAAGCCATGAAGCAAGGTCGGTGGCGGCGGGAGTTTCGGGCAGGGCGTCAAGGTTGTTGAGATCCCAGCGGAAGACCAGTTTGTAGCCATCCCACTCCCCTGCCCCGCCGCAGTCGCGAATCCATTTCGCGGCGCGGTGGTTTTCCACCAAGGTGTAGGCCACCATCTGTTCCACGCCGGCGCGGAAGGCAGTGATCCACATCACGGCGAACAACAAGGTGCCGATGCCGCGGCGTTGATCATCATCAAGGACCATGACGGAAATTTCCGCTTCTGCGGGATTTTCGGGATTGCGCCACCAGCTTGCGCCCCCCACGCCGGGAAACCTGCGGGCAGGATCGAGCAGCGCCCATGTCATGTGGTTGGTGCGGTCCTGATCGAGCAGGCGGTCGAGCATTTTCTTGCCAAGCATCTCGCCGGTGCGCGTCCAGAACCGTTGATAGCGGGCCTCGGGCGAAAGGCGCCGGTAAGCCTCGGCCACTAAGGCGCGGTCCTCCTCGATCAATGGCCGGACAATCACCGGGGTGCCATCGCGCAGTGTGAGTTCGAGGCGGTCGTCGATCGTGGTCATGATTCACACTCTAACGCGGCTGCACCGGGCATCAACCATGATGGTAGCATTGCTTGATCGCCCCAGACGCGGACGAGAGTGTTCTTTTCGCCATTTTCACTGTGTTCGGTGGCGAGCAGGAGGCGCGTGCCGCCTTCTTCCAGATCCCAGAGATCGGTGCCGCCGCTGGGCTTCCAGCCGTCCAGCAGCAGGCGATCAAGCAACTGCTCGCGGGGGCCGCAGCCGGTTTGCCACTCATGATATCTGTTAGTGGCTGGATCGTCAGCATTCCGAGGCCAGGATTCCACCAAGCATCTCCGGCAGCGCGCCCATGCCCGCAGCCTTGGTGCGAGAAACACCACCGCAGTGAGCGCGAGGCGTGTGCGCCAGCCATCGAAGCGCCGGTCCAACCCGCGCAGTGGCAGCATGCGGCTGATGAGTGCCTGATAGCCGGCACCGCCCATGGCTCCAAAATAGATGATCGAACCCGCAGCCACACGCACCGGGCCGCCGCCATAGACGAATCCACGCCACTGGGCGGTCCCGCGCTTGTTGAAACGCGATGGATGCTTGGCGATCAGGATATTTTCAGCCGTGCCGTAGCCAATTTGTTGACGCAGGAAGGCGCGGATTGATGGCCGCCGCCAATGCCAGACGAAGGCCCCAGGTGCGAAGCCGAGTCGGAATCCGGCATCATGCAGCCGCCAGCAGAAATCCACATCATCTCCCGCAGTGTGAAACTGCGGATCAAAGCCGCCGACCGCATCGAATGCATTTCTGGTGACTGCCAGATTGCAACCAGGCAAATGCTCGGCCTCCACATCATCAAGCATCACGTGGCTCGGCGCGCCAGGCGCGGCGCTAACCACCGCCTCGCGCCATGATCGCGGCGGTGGAGGAAGGTTCGGCCCACCGGCGGCGGCAAAGCGCCCGTCGGCGAAAATCCGGTCGAGACGAAGCAACCACTCACGGTCCGGCATGCAATCGTCATCGGTGAAAGCGAGAATCTCGCCGCCCGCCGCGGCCGCCCCTGCATTGCGGGCGGCGCTCAGGCCGCTGGATTCAAGCCGCAGAAGTTTCACCCACGGAAACCGCTCCGCGACCAAGTCCGCAGCGCCATCCTCCGAGCCGTCATCGACGAGGATTGTCTCGAAATCCGCGCCCTCCATTTTTCTAACAGCCTCCAGACATCCACCGATACGCTCGCTTCCATTGCGCGTGCAGATGATCACTGAGAACGCATGCGATGCGCGCTGCAGCTTGCTTGGTGATGCCATCACGGATGCGATGGAGGGCAACGCGGGTTTTGCGTTGCCGCTGCGGTCGATCAGGCCGAAATCCCAGTCGAGCACTTCCGCACCGGCGTTCCACCAACGGTCGCTCCAGGCATAGATGGTGAAACCGGAGCATTCCTCTTCGTGGAAAATTTCCATCGCCCATTGAAGCACCTCCGCCTGACGCCTGGCGCCGTTCCTGTTAGAGTCCAGCCCGAACTCGGAGATCACCAGCGGCCGGTCGCCGGCGATGTGATGAAGGCGTTTGAGATAACTGCGGAAATCACCGGCGTTTTCCAGATAGATGTTGAATGCGGTGAAATCGGCGTTTTCCGGTTCCAGATATTCGGTGCTGGGATAGTTGGCGTAGGCGAAAAGAAGTTCGGGTGCGAGTTCGCGGCCCAGTGAAATCAAATCCTCTATCGTGCGGCGCACGCGCAGCGGCCCCATCCAGCGGACGAGGTCGGCGGGAATTTCATTACCGACATAGACACCGGCCAGCGCCGGATGGCCGGTGGTCTCACCGAGGGCGCGCGCCAATGCAACCCGCGCTCCACTCAGCAGCGCGGGACGTCGGAAAAAATCTGCGTTCTGGCCCCACTTGAGACCGCCGAAAACCCGCAGGCCGTGACGTAATGCGGCATCCAGCAGACGGCGCTCCGGCATGTCAAACAAGCGCAGCGAGTTGAAACCGGCCGCCGCGATGCGCTGGAAGTCCGCATCAAAAGACTCCGGCCAGCCACCGGGAAGCGGCCCGTAGGTCACCGAGCGCAATTCGACACGCGAGATCCCGGAGCGGAAAAATTTTCCGTCCGTGCGCCAGCGATCATTGCATACAGCATCGGCCACGGCATGAACCTAAAGGCGGCGGGACGGATTTCGAAACTCAATTCAACTTTGAATTCGGAAGTTGCCTTGCAGATGAAGCGCAACCACTTTCTAAAGTCCGATTTCCACAATGCGGCAGACGTCATCCGCGATGATGAAGCGCACATTGTGGCCGCAGAGCAGTGCGCCAAAGGTGCGGTCCGCATCGTCCGCCTGCACCGCCGGCCGCGGATCAAGCGCAAGCGCTTCGCGAATCACCGCTTGCGAGCGTTCCGGCAGATGTTGGAAAACTTCCAGCGCCCCGCCGGCGATCTCGACCTCCAGACGCGGGATTTCATCACTTGCGAATCCCGCGGCTGCATTTGGCAAGGCCTCGGCGTAGGGCAGGTAGGGCTTGATGTCATAAACCGGGGTGCCATCGATCAAATCCACGCCACCTAACAGAAGACGCGGACCGTCCTCAATCGCCTCCAAGCGCGCCAGCGAGAGCCCGAGTGAGTTGGGCCGGAAAGTCGAGCGACTGGCGAAGACACCGATCCGCCGGTTGCCGCCTAGACGCGGCGGGCGCACTGTCGGCTTCCAGCCCTGCGCGGCGGTTTCGTGAAATCCGAAGATCAGCCAGAGATGGGAAAACCCTTCGATGCCGCGGATGGCTTCCGCGCTGCGATACGCTTCGTGAAACTCCAGGATCCCCCACGCCGACGGGCAGAGCCCCGGTTGGCGGGGCACTGCGAATTTGCTCCCGAAACAGGTGTGGACGGTGCCGATGGGATCGAGAGTCATCGCGCGGCACTCAGCGGCTCTTGAGATGGATGCTGCTGCGGAGCACGCCGTTTTCGCGACGGCAGTGAACGGTGAGTTTCTCGAAATCCTCCATGGCGGCAGTCAGTTTGCGGATGTTTTCCAAATCCTCCTCATCCATCGGCAGGGCATCCGGATGCTTGGCGAGTAGATCGAGCGATTGATTCATGAAGACGCGCAGCGCGTCGAAATTCATCATCATGTTCAGGCCGTTGGTGGCATTGGCCTCGCCGGCCTTGGCGAGCAGGTCGAGCGCTTGGTTTTTGGAAGTCGATGCGGCGAACCATTTGTCGCTCACCGTGACCGATGGCAGGAAGTCATCATTGAAAAACGGCAGCGGGAAAAACCAGGTGGTGAAATCATTTTTCTCCGAGCTGATTGGTTTCTGCATCGGTATTTCCTGACCGTTCATCTCACTGATTTTGGCCAGGATGCTGGTAGTGCTGAGGTTCATGCCCTGCCATGCGGTGGCCAGCTTGGCGCGGTCCGTCACTGGCGCCACTAGCGAGAAGCGTGGAAATTTCCCTTCGTCCACCAACTCCTGCGCCACACCCGGAATCGTGGGAACTCCGCCTTGCAAATCGATCACCAAAGCGCTTTCCGAGCCGAGCCCGTCGCAAAAATCGCCGCTGAGCGCATCCCATAACGCCACGGTGTCGGCGCGGAATTTGCTGTCGAATATGCCCGCCATTTCCTTGAAGCGCGTCAAGTCACCATCCGCCATTGGCAGCGCGGTGAACTTCATGGTCAGCGCGTAGCCGGTTTCCATCAGAGCTTCGAAGTATGCCCGCATTTTCTCATCATAGGCGGCAGCGGCGGTCATGTTGGCAAAGAGCACGACGTTTTCGCCATCGCCCAGGTGGCCAAGTTTGTTAGAGGCCGCCCAGTCGGACGCGCCGCTGTCGGTGCCGCCGTAAGACTCGATCTTGATTCCGTCATCGAAAAACACGGCGGTGCCGGTGGTCTCGGTGCTGGCAAGCTGGCGCAGCGCGCTCTCGCGCTCGGCGACCATCCGCAACAACACTTCCAAGTCGCGCGTGTCACCAAGGCCATCACTGGCCGAAAAACCCTCGCGCAGGCCATCGGCGATGACCGCCAAGCCGCCGGAGGCATCGATCATGCGCTTGATCGCATCGCCACGACCATAAACCACGGCGGCGAGTTCCTTTTCCGCATGCGCATCACAGAATGCCAGCGCGTCACCCGCCAGCAGCGATTCGCCGGGGCTTGCCGCAAAAACGAGATCATCCGCCGAAGAGCCGATGAAAAGAACGGCGTAGTCACCGATCAATCCAGTGAGGACCACCAAGTTGTTTTTTGCAACGGCGGCGACCAGGCGGTCGGCTGTCTCACTATCCATCATTCCCTCCATCGAGGGGCGGTTGGCAACGAGCATCTCGGAGACCTTCTCACCGGAAATCGTGTAGCCGGAGAACATTTGGCCGGCCTTCTCCACTTCGGTGGCTACCGCCATTTCGCCTAACATACCTAGCATTTCAATCATGCTGGCGAGCTGCTGTGCGGCGACCTCGCCGCCATCGGGAGCGGCACGAAATGCGATGCAAAGCGGCGGCATCGCCAGTTTTTCAAGCAGCGACACGCCAGCTTCCGGGTCCGCCAAAAACTCGCGAATCATCGCGGAATCCCCATCGCCGGACAGCGCTTGCATCAAAGCTGCGGAATCGCCCGATTCCGCCACCGCCGGCAGTGCCATGGCGACCGCTCGCATCATCAACCGGGTGCGGGCATTGCTGAGCGTTAAAAAATGCCCGGTTTGCTCGGCGGTGGATTTGCCGAAGGCGAGGGTCATCTCGTTTTCAAACAAAGCTGCCGGACCACCCGGTGCGGTTTCATTTTCGCCGCCCATTCCGAGTTCCATTTCGCTGTTGAGAAGCTGCCACAACTTGCTGCCCTGAGTGCGTTTCACGGTCTTGGAAAGATTGAGCAGGGAAACGATCACCTCGGTGTCCTGCGGCAGATAGCGGGCGAAGCCGAGTTTCGCCGCGCGTTCCTCCGGGCTCAAGACCGGCACTTTTGGCACCGGCGCGGGCTCCACAGGTTTTACAGCTGCGGTTTCCACCATGGTTTCCGCCGCAGTTGGTGGGGCATCAGGGACTTTGGTTTCTTCCTGCTTTTTGCCGCAGGCCGCGAGAAAAACCGCTGCCGGTAGCACCATTCCGATCATCATCCGTTTCATCATAGCGCCAACAAGCTGGCTGTGAAGAAAGTGACTGACAAGCACATAGCCGAATTTCCCATCTTCACAATGCTTGCCCCGCCGGGTCGGGGCCGTTAAACGCGCTGCGTTATGGCAAAGAAACCAGTGGTGCTTATCATTCGCGACGGCTGGGGTGTGAACCCCGGGGGTAAGGAAACGGCGGAAAAAGACGGCAACGCCGTGATGCTCGCCCACACGCCGTTCCACGACGTGATGCTCGAACAATACCCGAAAGGATTTCTCAGCGCGTCCGGCATGGATGTCGGTCTGCCGCCCGGCCAAATGGGAAATTCGGAGGTCGGCCACCTCAATCTCGGCGCAGGCCGCATCGTCTATCAGGATTTGACACGCATCAACAAGGCGATCTCCGATGGCGAACTGGCAAACAACCCGGTGTTCACCGAAGCACTCGGAAAAGCCAAATCCACTCGCCTGCATTTCATCGGCCTGGTTTCCGACGGCGGCGTGCACAGCCACCAGGACCAGCTTATCGCGATGGTAAAACTCGCCAAACAGGCAGGCGTGAATGATATCATGATCCATGCCATCACCGATGGCCGCGACACCTCGCCCACCGGCGGCGAGGCCTATCTCGCCAAGGTCGAGGACGAGGCGGCCAAGTGCGGCGCGCGCATCGCCACCGTCATCGGCCGCTACTTTGCCATGGACCGCGACAAGCGTTGGGACCGCGTGAAACTCGCATGGGACGCCATCGTGCTCGGCAAGGGCGAGCAACGCGACATCCTGGCCAGCGAGGCGGTGGCCGATTTCTACCGACTCAACAAGACCGACGAGTTCATGCCTGCGATGGTCTTCGCCGAAGCCGACACCCAGCGTGTGCGTGATGATGATGTGATCATTTTCTTTAACTTCCGCGCCGATCGCGCCCGCGAGATTTCCGACGCGTTTCTCAAGGCGGACTTCGATGGCTTTGAACGAGGAGTCACGCCGAAGACATATTATTTCACGCTCACCGAATATGATGAAAAGTATGGCTGTCCGGCGATTTTCGCTCCGGACAAACTCGACATGGTATTGGGCCAGGCCGTGGCCGCCGCGGGACTGAACCAGATGCGAATCGCCGAGACCGAGAAATACCCGCACGTCACCTACTTCTTCAATGGCGGCGAGGAACTCGCCAACCCCGGTGAAGACCGCGTCATCATCCCCTCACCCAAGGACGTGCCGACTTATGATTTCAAACCGGAGATGAGCGCGCCGCAAGTCACCGAGACCGTGGTTTCCAAACTCAAGGATTACGATCTCGTGATACTCAACTTCGCCAACCCCGACATGGTCGGCCATACCGGCGTGGTCGAGGCCGCCATCAAGGCGGTGGAAACCATCGACGCGGGCGTGAAAGCCGTCGTCGAGGAAACCCTGCGCCTCGGCGGCAAACTGCTCATCACCGCGGACCACGGCAACTGCGAATACATGCGCAATGCCGACGGCTCGCCCAACACCGCGCACACCACCAACCTGGTGCATGTGGTTTACGTCGCCGCCGACGCCGCGAACTATCAGGTCAGGGACGGCATCCTCGCCGATGTCGCGCCGACTCTGTTAGATATGCTTGGCCAGCCCAAGCCCGGGCAAATGACCGGCACGAGTCTGTTGCTGCGCAAGTCGTGATGAGCCCGGCGTAAAAAATCACCAACCACCGCCGAGCGCCTTGGCAAGTGCTGCGAGGGTGATGCGTTGTTGGGAATCAATCTGCGCAAGCACCAACTGCACGCGCAACACCGTGCGGCCGGCTTCCACCACTTCGAGGAAGCTGCTGAGTCCTTTGTCGAAACGTTCCTGGGCGATGCGTTCGGTGTCGCGCGAGCTGGCGAGCGCCTTCTCAAGCGCACTGCGCGAGCGGGCGAGGCCTTTGAGATCCACAAGCGCGTCCTCGACTTCGCGCAAGGCTGTTAGAAGAGTGGTTTTGTAATTGGCGAGCGCTTCATCGCGGGTGCTGACGGCGGCATCGAAGCGCGCGCGATTGGAGCCGGCATCGAAGATCGGCGCGGCGACGCCCACACCGAGAGATAGCACACGGTTCTGCCAATCGAGAAAATTTTTCGGTTCGATGGATTCGAGGCCAGCGCTGCCGAGCAGGCTGAAGTTCGGGTAAAACGCGGCCTCGGCCACGCCGATGCGGGCGTTTGCGGCGCGCAGGTTTTGCTCGGCGGCACGCACGTCCGGGCGGCGGTTGAGCACATCGGCGGGAAGACCCGCGCGGATGTCGGGCATGGAGGGCGAGATGCTGCGGCGGGCGATGGTGAGATCGGCGGGGCGCAGGCCGCAAAGCACGGCCAGCGCGTTTTCCGCAGCACCGCGCTGGCGCTGGACCAGTGCAAGGTCGTTGTTGGCGAGCTCAAGTTCGGTGCGGGCCTGGCTGGTGGCGAGACCGTCGGTGAGCCCGGCATCGGCTTTGCTTTGCAGCAGGTCGAGTGTTTCCTTGCGGCTTTTGATCGTGTCATGGATCACCGCCTCCTGCGCATCAAGCCCGCGAATCAGGAAATACTGGCGTGCGGTTTCGGTGGCGATGCCCAGGCGCTGCGCGTCGAACAAAGCCTCGGCGGCGGTGGCCTCGGCGACGCCGGCTTCTAACAACCGCCGGTTGCGCCCCCACAAGTCCGGATCAAAGGCGAGGTCGAAACTGCCGCGGTAGCGCTCTGATTGCAGATCGATGGCGAAGCCGGGCGGCAGTCGCTCATAAACGGTGTCCCGCGATGCACGGGAAATTCCAGCACTGCCGCTCAAATCCAGTGTGGGAAAAAGTCGAGCGCGGTCCACGCCGACGAGAGCGCGGGCGGTATCCACGCGCGATTTCGCTGCGGCGAGATCGTTGTTGGCGGCCAGCGCGCGGTTGACCACACGATTGAGGTCGCGGTCGTTGAAAAGTTTCCACCAATCGTCCGGCAAACGGGTGGCGGAAATGGCACCGCCATGTTTCCAATCGCCGCCATCGAAATCCGGTTTCATGAAATCCGGCCCCAGCGTGCATGCGCCTAACAGAACCGTCGCGGAGGAGAGGAGGAATCGAAGTTTCATGGTTCTGGGGCATCAATGAACACATCCACCTGCTGGCCGACGTAGATGGGCGGATTTTCCGGGCGGTCGAGCGAAAAGATCACTTGCAGCACGCGGGTGTCCACACGCTCGGTGCCGGCACCGGTGAGGGAAACCTTGGGAATGATGAAAGGTTCCACCCGCAGGAATTGCAGCGGGAAAGTGACGGATGGATCGCCCTTCAAACTGGCGCGGCCCTGCTGTCCCGGGCGGATGCGCGTGGCGTTCTGCTCATCCACATCGGCGCGGACTTGCAGACGGTCGGTATCCCCGAGGATGATCGCCGGATTTTTGGGTGCGATGGCTGCATACTCGCCGGCGCGGATGTTCACTTGGATAATCATGCCATCACGCGGGGCTCGCACCGTGAGACGATCCATGAGCAGCGATAGGCTTTGCAACTCACTCTCGGCGGCAATCATCTCCGCGCGGGCGGCAGCCAACCGGGCGTCGGCCACGGCCACATCCTGAGCGAGGGTTTCCAGATCGTCGCGGCTGACCGCCCGGGGATCGGCGACGGCGGAGAATCGCGCGAGCCGGGATTTGACCTTCGAGAGCTCCGCCTCGCTGACGGCGCTGCCCGCGCGCGCGACTTCGAGTTTCGCTTTGGCGGAAATTTCCTGCGCGCGGAGATCCCTGTCATCTAACAGAAACAACGTGTCGCCTGATTTCACACTGTCGTTGACCTTCACCTTTACACTGGTGACCAGACCCGGCTGGGGTACGCCTATGGCGACGTTTTCGCTGAGTGCCTCAAGAATGCCGGTGGCGGAAACCGCCTGGGCGTAAGGCTTGGGCGCGGGCGGCAGCGGCGGCTCTCCGGCCGGCGGCATCTGGCGCTCCGCCTGCAGGCGGGCGATGCCGATGATCGCAAAGACCCCGGCGATCGCGGCGATGATGCTGCCGTAGCGAAGAATTTTGGAGAACATGAAAGTGTGGGGCTATCGACGGAACGCAGAAACCATGAAGCGGTTGCGAGGAAATACAAGTGCCCCAGCACATTGGAATTCAAGCGGCGAATGGATGACGGGCGAGAAGGGGTATGGGGGGGCGTGCGCTCCCCGTCAATTGTCGTGCCGACTCCAAGTGATCACGCCGGAAGTTTCGCAATACGGCTGTCCGGCCATGAAACCGGCGAAATCCCCGGGCAGGTCCGCCTGCCATTCGATGCGGCGGCCGTGCCACGGTAGCGCGAGTTTTGCGGCATGAAGCGCGTGGCGCGGCAGCAAGAGGCGTTGTTGCAAATCCGGTGTCCAGCCATGTTCCATCCAGGCGAGGTATTCGGAGCCATCGCCGGAATAGAGTTTGTCGCCGAGGATTGGATGACTGCTGTGCGCGAGATGTACGCGGAGTTGGTGCATGCGTCCCGTCCCGGGAAAACAACGGACAAGGGCGAATCTCCCCTCCCCTCGCTCGAAGCGCTGTTCGACGCAAAAGCGCGTTTGGCAGTCGCGCCCGGCAGGGTGCACGATCTGGCGCACCCAGATCGGTGAGGGGCCGATTTCGCCGGCACGGAGAATGGGGGCGCGGCATTCCCATTCCTCGGTCTCCGGCCAGCCGAGCACGATGGCGAGGTATTCCTTTTCTACCTCACGGCGCTCGAAAATCATGCCGAGCGCACGGGCGGCAGCGGTGTGCTTTGCCACAATAACCAAGCCGCTGGTATCGCGATCAAGGCGGTTGACCATAGCCGGGCAGCCACCGTTTTCGATTTCGTAGGCCAGCAGTTGTTCGATGCCGCCGAGTAATGTGGGCTCTGGCTTGCGATTGGCCGGGTGAACAATCAGCGGCGCGGGTTTGTCCACGACGATCCAGTCGGAGGACTCGTCGATCACCCGGAAATTGGCGACCACTTGTAGGCTCATGGCTGAAGAAAACCGGTATCGTCCTTCGCGGCCTTCAACCAGCCACCGACCATCGGGCCGCATTCGTAGAGCGGCACGGTGCTGAATTCGTATTGTTTCGGTGTGAGCAGCTTGCGGTCATGTTCCATGTGGAAGATCCAACAAGTCATCTCGATGACTTCGTTTGCGCTAAGACAACCTATACCTCCATTGCAGAAATTCAGGATGCGCTGACTAGCTCTTTGCTTACCGAAGAGCAATGGAAAAACAATTCTATAGCCTACTTCGCGTTTGCCTTGGCTTGATACACAATGCTCTGTATTGGCATGTGATCGCCACCCTTGAAAGAACAGAGAAGGCAAAGCATTAAAGAAAAGACTTACCTCTTTCGGCGCGCGAGCATTCCCGCACTGAAGAGCACGGTAAGGACCATGGTGCTCGGTTCAGGGACAGTGGCGACCCGGAAGCCAACGAAGTTGCCCTCGCCCGCCGGGCCGTTCAGGTTGCGGGTCGAAGAGCGCAAACTGGTCTCAGTATTGGACCAAGCACCTCCGCGCAACCCGCGCTGCGCGCTGGCCACTGCAGTCAAGTCATTCCATTCACGAACGTTGCCCGCCATGTCGTTGATCCGATAATAATTCTGAGAGTCCGTTCCAAAGGCCCCGGCGTCGCTGAGGTTGGTCGGCAGACCATTCTCAGCCTGTGTAGAATTGCCATCATTGTAGTTCGCCGCACCGGGTGTCGTAAAGTTGTTGCCAGTCATTGCATCGCTCTGGTTGGCATGCAGCCAGTAGCCGCCGGAAGCACCCTTGGTCGGATCGTAGTAGGCCGCCTTGAACCACTCGTTTTCCGAAGGAATCCAAACCGTGGCTCCGACATTTTTGGCAGGGGCTGTGCCGCTGATCGCACCGCCAAGAGTATACGCTCCGGTCTCCGTATCGCCGCTGCCTTGGCCATTCTGTAGCCAGTTGGTAAAGCGTGCCGCGTCGAACCAACTCACGAAGGTGATCGGGCGGTCACCACTGCCACTCACCGAGTAACTGTAGCTTCCTGAGGTGCCGCTGCGGGTGATGCCTGCGATGCTCGCATCACTGGCCATGCTCGGATTGTAAAGATTGTAGGGGTCTGTGGTGGCCTTCGCATTGAGGAACTCGGCATAATTCGCAATGGACGTTTCGTTGCGGGAGATCGCAAAGGTGTAAGACACCGCGCCGTAGCCATCGCCGTTCGTGCCAAACGCATGCGTGCGGTTTGCAGCAGATTGGGCGAGGTTGCCAGGATCACCGATTGTTACCCAGTCGATGTTCACGACGGCAAGGGCCGGTGTGGCGTAAATGCAGGCAGCGAGAGCCAGTCCAAGAGGGGATGAGAGGGGATGAGAGGGGATGAGAGGGGATGTTTCATATGGATTGAAAAATGCGAACGACCAACGAAAAGCAAAAGCCGGCCGGTGGGGGCAAGAGTTTTTTCAGTTTTTTTTTGATGCGTGACGAAATTGCCAGCGGAGACAGCCTTCACCCTTGCTGGCTACCAATCGCCTCTGGGGGCGGTTTCTCTTTGGCCGGAGGACGCCGGCCCCCCATAAGCGTTAAACTTAAGGCCCATTGCAGCACGATGCAATTTTACGCCTTGGAGAGGTCGATTAGGGCGCTTCACACGCCTGGCAGCCTGTCGGATTTGAAAATTTCCCCACATACACTCAATATGCGTGCGAGATTTCTTTGGGCTCTACCATGGATTGATCGCAGGCCTTCTTCGAACGCCCAAAAATCAAACGCTTGTTTGATTTTCAATCTAACAGATTTGAATTTCTTCGGTGACGAAGTTTCCCTCATCAACAGTCCCAGCATCATGGAGGGTGGGTATTGGGCGTGACCGGCGCTGTGAGCGGGCGGGCACGGCGTGGTTGTGCACCAGGAATTTTGGTGGTTTTTTTCCGGATATCGGGTTTGTTTGCCGCCCCGCCCGCGCCACCTTCATGACTCCTCCATCCACAGCCACCGCCAAATTCCCAAAACGCAAGCCCGCCAATTCTTGGAGCACGGAGCAAGCCTCTGAGCTCTACGGAGTGGAATCCTGGGGCCACGGGTTTTTCGGCGTCAATAAGAAGGGCCACGTCACCGTGCGGCTTGAGGATGACGAGGCAAACAAGGAAGTCTCGCTTTTCGAGGTGATCGAAGGCCTGCGCGACCGCGGCACGCACCTGCCGGTGCTGCTGCGTTTCCGCGACCTGCTGCACTCGCGCATCACCGAGATCAACGATTCGTTCCGCAAGGCAATCAAGGACCTCAACTACCGCGGCGAATACCGCGGCGTCTATCCGATCAAGGTGAACCAGCAGCGGCAGGTGATCGAGGAGATCGCCGAGTTTGGGAAAAGATACCACTACGGCCTGGAGGCAGGCTCCAAGCCCGAGCTGATCGCCGCGCTCGCCCACATGCACGATCCCGAAGCCTACATTATTTGCAACGGCTACAAGGACGAGGAGTTCATCGACCTCGCGCTGCACTCGCAGAAGATGGGACTGCGCATCATGCTGGTGCTCGAAATGCCCAGCGAGCTGGAGCTCATTCTCGAGCGCTCACGCAAGATTGGCGTGCTGCCGAATCTCGGCGTGCGCATCCGTCTGTCCACCCGCGGCTCCGGCCACTGGCAGGACAGCGCCGGCGACAAGTCAGTCTTCGGCCTCAATGCCGCACAAGTCATCGGCGTGGTCGATCACCTCAAGGAAAACGGCTACCTCGGCTGCCTGAAAATGCTGCATTACCATCAAGGTTCCCAAATCCCCAACATCGCCGCCATCCGCGAGGGCGCCACCGAGGCGGTCCGCATGTATTGCGATCTAGTCAAGGAAGGCGCGCCGATGGGCGTGCTCGACATCGGCGGCGGCATGGCCGTCGATTACGACGGATCACACACCAATTTCCATTCATCCTGCAACTACTCGGTGGCCGAATATTGCACCGATATCATCGAAGTTGTTTCCCAAATTTGCGACAAGGTCGGAGTCGCCCATCCCAACATCATCTCAGAGAGCGGCCGGGCGGTGGTCGCCTACTACTCGGCGCTGGTTTTTAACATTCTGGATGTCACCAGCGCGCAAACCAGCGAGTCGGCTCCGGCAGTGCCCGAAAACCCGCCGCAAAACCTCGCCAACTTGATCGACGTCAACAAGACGCTCAGCAAGAAGAACCTTCAGGAAAGCTTCAACGACGCCGTTTATTACCGCGACCAGATGCGCGCTCAGTTCTTCTACGGCAGTGCCACCCTGCGCGAGCGCGGCTTGGCCGAGGCCTGGTTCTGGCACATCATCACCCGCATCTCCAAACTCATCGCCCTGCTCGATGACATCCCCGAGGACCTGCGCGAACTTTCCTCCACCCTCGTGGATTTCTATTATGGCAATTTCTCGCTTTTCCAATCGCTGCCAGACTCCTGGGCCATCGACCAACTCTTCCCGGTGATGCCCATCCACCGGCTCGATGAAAAACCTCGCCAGCGCGCCGTGCTGGCGGACATCACCTGCGACTGCGACGGCAAGATCGACCGCTTCATCGACAAGGAGGACGTCGCAAAAATCCTGCCTCTGCATGAACTCAAGGCGGATGAACCCTATTACGTCGCCGTCTTTCTCGTCGGTGCCTATCAGGAAACCCTCGGCGACCTTCACAACCTGTTAGGTGATACCAATGTCGTGGGCGTCCATCTTGAAAAAGGAAAACCGGTTTACACCCACGAGGTCGAGGGCGACACCGTGGCCGACGTGCTCACTTATGTGGAATACGACCCGAAGGAGCTCGTTTCCAAGTTCCGCAACTTCGCCGAGAAGGCTGTCACCGACGGCCGCATCTCACCCAAGGAGCGCCGCGAGATTCTCGATCTCTACCGTGAAGGGCTGGCAGGATATACCTATTTTGAAAGCTGACTCACCCGGGGGATGAAGTCCGCCAGCATTTCCTCAATGCGTTTTTCTGAAACCTTGCCGATGCACTGAATGTCGGGAGCAAACAGTGAAACGCGGTATTCTTCGAGCGCCCAGCCCATAGGCCAGATGGCGGGATCGTCGGGCTTGTCCGTCCATCGCCGGAACCATGGCAGCCAGAGTCGGCGCGCGCGTTCCATTTTTTCCAGGTCCTTGATGATGGGCAGCGAGGAAATCCTGCCGAGCCGCGAGCGGATGGCACGCAGACGGCGCGGATAATCGCAGAGGCCTGTGAAGCCCGCACGCCATGCGAAGCGCGGGCGGAACAACCAGGCGAGCTGTTCATCGATGTCCTCGGCAATTTCACCGAGATTGCGGTCCTTGCGGTGCTGTGCGAGCCATTGGTGGATGTCAGGCAGAATCTCCATCACATCATCGAGACTTGCACCGATCCGCGCCGCCGCCTCAAACCACCGTCCCCGCGCTATTTCTGTTAGGGAGCGGAACTCTTCGGGTGATTTAGGGAACATTCCGCCCGCAGCTCCTTCCGCGGCCAACAGTATTAGATCGTCCAGCGCTGTGCCGCCGCTGCCGAGGCGTGGCAACTCGATCTTGGCCATCATGCCGAGTGGAAACTTTTTGCGCAGATGATCGACCTGCGCGGGATGAGCGAACCACAAAAGCCGCGCACCGCCCGCGCGGTGGGATTCCGCCGCTTCCGCCGCGCTGGTGAATGCGCGCACACCGACGCTTTTCCCTTCATCCACCAGCGCGGGAAATGCAGGACCGCCGGGTGTTTCGACTCGTTCGGGCAGTGATTCGCCATCCCACGAGCTGATGCCGCTGCGCTCGATGTCGGCATTGGCAGCCGCTTCGAAGCGGACTCGCATGCGGTCGGCAAGCTGGAGTTTCAGCACCGCGACATCCTCGCCCATGGCAAGTTCGTTGCCGTCGTCATCGCAGACCCAGATCTTTGTCACCAGGTGAGGTGGCAGGCGCGAGTGCTCATAAACATCATTGGGTATGACCGCGCCGGTCCGATCTTTGACATGCTCGGACAAGGCATGGAAAAGCGGCATGTCTTTCGGTGCATGACTCCATAGTTCCGCAAAGCCATCGGCCACTTGTGAGATCGGCTGGCAGACACGGCGGTAATCCTTAGGTAGCGAGCGCAGCAGGATTTCGGCGCGTTCGCGCAGGTTTCCATCCACGCCCCAGGCCGGCAGCCATGCAGGCAGTTTCGGCAGTTGATCGACATGCACGCCGAGCGTCACGCCATCATCGCGCTCGCCGGCGGCGGCATGATAGTAAAGCGGATATTCCTCTCCATGGTGAGCGAGCACGTCCGGAAACAAATCGAGTCCCAGCGCATCGAGGTCATCATCCAGCACATCGGCGAGCGAAAGCGTGAGCGCGTCCTCGTGCATCGCGAGCCACTTGTGAAACGCCGCCGCGGTGTGGATGTCATCCGGAATGCGATCTTCGCAAAAACGCAGCACCGCCTCCTCGCTCCACATGCCGCCGGGACGCCGGAGTTTTTCCTCCACCGCGCCGATCGATTCGCGCATGGCGTCGAGTTGATCGAGGAAACGGCAGCGTTTTCTCAAACCACCACCTAACAAACCCTCGCGCAGAAACACCGAATGCGCGGCCTTGGCATCCACGCGGCCGTAATGCACGCGCCGCCCGGCGACCACCGGCAGGCCGCCGCAGATTACGGTTTCCTTGCCATAAACCGCGCCCTGGCTCTCGTCCCAATGCGCCTCGCCGTAGCGGCTGCGGCACAAGTGCGGTGCGACCTGCTCGACCCATTCCGGATCGATGCGCGCCACGCGGCGCGCCCACAAGCGGGTCGTTTCCACCAACTCCATCGCCACCACCCACTCGTGGCGCTTGGGAATGCCGAACAAACCCGAGCCTGGAAACACCGCGAAAAATCCACCCGAAGCACTGCGATAAGCCTTGTTCTCGCGGTCCCACAAACCGAACTGCCGCGGCACGCCGGCCAAGAGGCAACGGTGGATGGCCGCGTAAGACTGATCCTTGCCCAATGCCGGAACTTTCACCTTCCACTCCCGCTCTAACAAATCCGCCAACTCATCCGCCACATTGCCCCATTCCATCACGCGGCGCGCGTTGAGGAACGCGGAGACACAATATTTCCGCAGCGCATTGCGTTTCCACCGTCCGTTGCCTTCGCGGAATTTGATCACATCCCGCCACAGCCGCAGAATGCCGATGAAGTCGCTCTCCCCATCCTTCCATTTTGCGTGCGCCGCATCTGCCTCGCGGGTTTTCTCCGCCGGTCGCTCGCGTGGATCATTGGATTCGAGCGCGGCGATGATCGGTAGCATCTCCGCGAGGCAATGTTCCTCGCGCGCCTCAATGAGCATGCGCCCGAGCCGAGGGTCCACCGGCAGACGCGACATACGACGTCCGTAGTCGGTGAGATGTTTGTCGCGATCCAGCGCGCCGACCTCGCGCAGCGTGCGGTAGCCTTCGGAAATGGCTTTTGGCGCTGGCGGATCGAGAAACGGAAACTCGGAGATTTCCGGCAAACCGAGCGCCTTCATCCGCAGTATCACGCCAGCCAGCGAACTGCGGCGGATTTCCGGATCAGTGAACTCGGAGCGATCTGATAGATCGTTTTCCTCGTAGAGCCTCAGGCAGACGCCGTCGCGCACACGACCGCAGCGGCCCTTGCGCTGGCGTGCGCTGGCCTGGCTGACTGGCTCGATTTGCAACCGCTGCACGCCGCGCCCCGGGCTCCAGCGGTTGACGCGGGCGATGCCGGAATCGATCACGCAGGCGATGCGCGGGATAGTCAGCGAGGTTTCCGCTACATTCGTGGCGAGGATCAGGCGGCGTTGGTTTCCCGGATTAAAAACGCGTTGTTGATCCGCAAGCCCGAGCCTCGCGAACAAAGGAAGCACTTCAGTGAACGGATAACGGCGGCCGTCCAATACATCGGCGCACTCGCGAATCTCGCGCTCGCCGGGCAGAAACACCAACACATCACCGTGCGGCTCAACGTCATTGAGCATGTCCACCGCGCGGGCAACGTGCTGCGGCAAGTCCTCATCATCCATCGGCGGAAGAAAAAACTCCGCCACCGGAAACATCCGCCCCGGCGCTTCGATCACCGGCACCGGTTTGCCATGGCTTGAGAAAAACGCGGCGAACGACCCCGCATCGAGCGTGGCTGAGGAAATTACGAGTCTCAGATCCCGGCGTTTATCTAACAGCCGCTTGAGATAACCTAACAGAAAGTCGATGTTGAGCGAACGCTCGTGCGCCTCATCGAGAATCAGCACCTGATATTGCCGCAGCTCGGGATCGCCCTGGGTTTCCGCCAGCAGGATGCCGTCGGTCATGAACTTGATGCGCGTCTCGCGTGAGGTTTTATCCTCGAAGCGCACCTGATAGCCGACGTATCCACCGAGCGGCACGGCGAGCTCCTCGGCCACACGTTTCGCCACGCTGGCCGCCGCGATGCGCCGCGGCTGGGTGCAGCCGATCCGCCCACCGTCGGGCCCCATCGCCTCCGCCACCATCTTGGGCAGCTGCGTGGTCTTGCCCGAGCCGGTGTCGCTGACCACCACGATCACCTGGTGGGCAGTGAGCGCGGCAAGGATTTCCTGCCGGTGCTCGACCACCGGCAGTTCCTTTGGATAGTTCCAATTTCCGGAGAACGGCATCTTCTCCGGCTCAGGCCGAGAGTTTTCTAGCGAGTTTGGCACCGAGCTCTAGGACACGGGCTTGCAGCGCGGGGTCGGTGAATTCGCCGTTCTCATCGATGACCTCGTGGACTTTCGGGATGGTCACTTGCTCGGGCAGCACGGTGATGCCGATGTTTTCGAGGAAGGGCCGGAATTGCGCGAGGCTGCGGCTGCCGCCGTAGCCGCCGGGTGAGGCGGCGAGGATGGCGGCGGTCTTGCCACGGAGCACCGAGAGCGGCGCTTCATCGGGAGAGGTGGCGCGCGAGACCCAGTCGATGGCGTTTTTGAGAGCAGCGGTGAAGCCGCTGTTGTATTCGGGCGAGGCGATGAGCAGGCCGTCGTGTTCGGCGAAGAGGGTTTTCAATTTCACGGCGTTTTCGGGCATGCCTTTGGCGTCCTCCAGATCCTGATCGAAGAGCGGCAGGGGAAAATCGCGCAGCCGGATGAGGGTGACCTGGGCACCCGCGCCACGGGCACCGCGGGCGGCGATGGCGGCGAGTTTCTGGTTGAACGATGCGGCGCGGAGGCTACCGCCGAAGGCGAGGATGCGGGGATTTTTCATATCATCTAACAAATGTGGGGATTCAGAGGGATGGATAGTCGGTGTAGCCTTGCGGGCCGTTGCCGTAGAAGGTTTCGGAATCGGGCGGGTTGAGCGGGGCGTTTTCGCGGATGCGCCGGACGAGGTCGGGGTTGGCGATGGCGGCCTTGCCGAAGGCCACGGCATCGGCATGGCCGGAGGCGATGGCTTCCCGCGCGCTCTCGGCGGTGAATCCCTCGTTGGCGATGAAGACGCCGCCAAATGCCTGCTTGAGCGCGGGGCCGAGCGCCGGACGGTCGTGCGATTCGCGGGCGCAGAGAAACGCGAGTTTTCGTCTCCCCAGTTCACGCGCGACGTGAGTGAAGAGCGCCGCAGGATCAGAATCGCCCATGTCATGGGCATCGCCGCGGGGGGCGATGTGCATGCCCACGCGGTCGGCACCCCAGACGGAGACGACGGCGTCGGTGACTTCCATCATGAAACGGGCGCGGTTTTCGATCGAGCCGCCGTATCCGTCGGAGCGGTGGTTGGTGGAATCCTGGAGGAATTGGTCGATGAGATATCCATTCGCGCCGTGAATCTCGACGCCATCGAAGCCGGCGGCCTTGGCGTTTTCCGCACCTTTCCGATAGGCCTCGATAATGGCCGGGATTTCCCCGAGCTCCAAGGCGCGCGGCGTGACGAATTCCTTGATCGGGCGCATCAGGCTGACGTGGCCGGCGGGCTGCACCGCGCTGGCGGAAACGGGCAACTCGCCATCGAGGTAGAACGGATCGGATATCCGGCCGACGTGCCAGAGTTGGAGCAGGATTTGGCCACCGGCCTGGTGCACAGCCTTGGTGACGAGTTTCCAACCCTCCACTTGCTCGTCCGACCAAATGCCGGGCGTGTCCGGATAGCCGACGCCCATCGGGCTGACGGCGGTGGCTTCGGCGAGAATCAGTCCGAACGAGGCACGCTGCGCATAGTATTCGGCCATCATGGCGTTCGGCACACGCCCGGCGGAGGCCCGGCAGCGCGTGAGGGGAGCCATGACGATGCGGTTAAGCAGACGCAGCGCCCCGGCATGAAGTGGTTCGAAAAGGGAGTCGTTCATTACGGGCGAAACATTGCAGGATCGACCCGACCCGCCACCAGAAATTCGAATTTTGTGACGGTCTTCATAAGACCAGCGCTTTTTTCCGAATTTCTGCCATCGTCAGATCCAGACAAAAGCCCCATCGGGTGGCGCTTTGAAGCACGAACCGATGAAAAAACGCACCATTTTTCCGATCCTCGGGCTTTCACTGCTGCATGCCACAATGCCCGTGCAGGCGATTGAGCCAACCCGCAGTCCGCTGGACCTTGAGAAGCTGGAAGCCAAAGTAGCGGCGGTATCCCGCGACGTGCTACCCGCCACCGTGGCCCTGCTTTCCGACCGCACAGGCGCTTCGGGCTCCGGCGTGATTGTCGCTGAGGACGGCTTGGTGCTCACCGCCGCCCATGTTATTCAAGGAGCGGAATCCGTGATGGTGGTTTTTCCGGATGGCAAACAGGTCCAGGGCAAGGTGCTCGGCGCGAATTACTCGAAAGACATCGCAATGGTGAAAATCCAGGATGAGGGCAAGTGGCCATTCATCGGCCTCGGCGCATCCAAACCGCTGGCTGCCGGAGACTGGGTGGTCGCACTCGGCCACTCGGCGGGCTTCGATGCGGCGCGCACTCCGCCGGTGCGTTTCGGGCGTGTCATTTCCAAGGGACCGGGAAATTTCCTCACCACCGATTGCACACTCATCGGCGGTGATTCCGGCGGCCCGCTTTTCGATCTCGATGGCAGGCTCATCGCCATCCATTCGTCGATCGGAAAATCCCTCACCAACAACAACCACGCCGGAATCGATGGCTTCCGCGAGGACTGGGACCGCATCCTCGCCGGCGAAACCTGGGGTTCGCTTTCGCTCAATCCCTTCGCCAACCCGGAAATGCCCGTGCTCGGCATCGGCATGGCCATGATGCGCGGAGTGCCTGGAGTCATCGTCGAGAGAGTGGTGCAAGGTTCACCGGCCGCCGCAGCAGGCGTCCGCACCGGCGATGTGATCCGCAGTCTCGACGGCAGCGAAGTGCGTGACGGCGGAGAGTTGTTGCAAATCCTCGCCAAGCGCCAGGCCGGCGATCAGGTGAAACTCGGTGTCCAGCGCGACCGCCGCGACATTGAAATGCAAGTCACCTTGAAACGCCGCAGCGATCTTTTCGCAGAACGTTAAACCATTACACTCATGAAAACAGCGATCATTCCAATTCTGAGCGCGCTATGCCTGCATGGCATCGCCGCAGCCGATGATGACAATCCATTGCTGCGGCCCGACGAGCGGCGCGCCGTCGAAGCGCAGACCGATGATTTCAACCGCTCGCTCACGCCGATCCTCACCGAGGCCGCCAAGTCCACGGTGCGCGTCTGGTCTGGCAAGCGCCGCCTCGCCTACGGCACCGTGATCGGCGAGGGAAACCGCATTCTCACCAAGTGGAGCGAGGTGGCACCTGCAGGCGAAAATATCCGCGTCGAAGGCGCGGGCGGCGTGGTCGTCTCTGCAAAAGTAGCTGGTGTCTATGAAGACGAGGATCTCGCCATTCTTGACATCACCGGCAGCTCGCTCAGCCCCGTGCGCTGGTCGATGGAGAGCCCGCCGCTCGGCGCTTTTCTTGCCGCCCCGCAACCGGATGGACAGCCTGCCGCATTCGGTGTGGTCAGTGTGTTGGAACGCAACCTGCGCGAGACCGACAGCGCCTTTCTCGGTGTGATCGGCACCCTGGATTTCGAAGGACCGGGAGTGAAGATCGAAAAAGTGGCGGACGACTCCGGTGCCAAGACCGCCGGCCTCAAAGCGGGCGACATCATTCTCAAAGTAGGCGACCGCGCAATCTCCGGGGTGCTCGAACTCAGAAACTCGCTCGTCGGCCTCGAACCGGGCAACTCCGTCACCCTCAATGTGCGCTCGGGCAAAACTGCCAGAAATGTGGAGGTCCTGTTAGGAAACCGGCCGGATCTGCCGAACTTCCCTGGCGACCGCCTGCGCCAGATGGAGCGCATGGGCGGCCCCATCAGCCGTGTGCGCGATTCATTCACCCGCGTCATCCAGACCGATATGCGCCCGCGCCCGGACCAGGTCGGAGGGCCCGTGGTGGACCTGAAAGGCCGCGTCGTCGGCATCACCATGGCCAGGGCCGACCGCACCCGCTCGTTTGTCATGCCGTCTGCAGCGATCATGAAGCTAATTGAAGCCGAGCCGCAGGACCCGTCGCTGGCAAAGGTTCGCACGCCGGAAGTGGCCACTCCGATGGCTGTTGGCAGAATGGCCGCGCCCCAAGGTGAGGAGGCCCCGCAACCAGGCAGCGAGGACCGGCTGCGCCGTCATCTCACCGAGATGCAGCGCCTGATGGATTTCATGCGTGAGGAAATGGACAACCTCGGCGACGGTCGCTGAGCCGTAACCATGCAGTGGACCATAGTGGCGCGGGAGTCTCGCCCGCAGCCTTTCTGTAAATTCCTGTCACTTACCGGAAGACTCCTGACAAACCCATTGATGAGGGTTTTTGGAATGCAGCCGCTGGCTTGATATGGCGGCGGGCGACACGCCGGCGCCACGGTTTGCCATCCTACTTCATGGTTCAGATCAAACGCACCGCGTGTTTTTTGGAGAGCTTGAGCACGTCGCCCGCTGCGGGCGAAACCGTGGCACCTGGATCGGTGAGCTTTTCACCGTTGAGTTGGACGGAGCCGGAGGTGATGAATTGCTTGCGCAGTTCGCTGTTGGACTTTTCCAAATCGAAGGCGGCTTTGAAGGCGTGAGCAGCCAGAGCAAGCACGGTTAAATCCGGAGGAAGATCCGCGATGGAGAGCTCCGGCAACTCCGCTGCGGCGAGATCTTTTTTGGAAAAACGAGTATCCCAATCGCCGCGGGCGCCGGCACCGGCTTCGTCACCATGGTAGCGGGCGGTGAGTTTCTCGGCGAGGGCCTTCTTGGCATCCATCGGGTGGCCGTTGGGATCACGGGCATCGCCTAACAAAAGAAGATAATAGCGGTCCATCAGCTCGTCGGACACGCTCATGAGCTTGCCAAACATTTCCTGCGGCGGATCGGACACGCCGATGTAGTTGCCATAGGACTTGGACATTTTTCGAACACCATCGAGACCTTCGAGAAGCGGCAGCACCATCACGACCTGTTGCGGTTGGCCCTCTTCTTTCTGGAGATCGCGGCCTACCAGAATGTTGAACAATTGGTCGGTGCCGCCGAGTTCGACGTCGGCGCGGATTTCCACCGAGTCCCAACCCTGCATGATCGGGTATTGCAGTTCGTGCAGGCGGATTTCCTGGCCCCCATCGAGGCGGTTGCGGAAGTCCTCGCGTTGGAGCATCTGCTGGAGTGTGACGCGCGAGTTGAGCTTGAGGATTTCCTCGTAGCTCATCTTCCGGAACCAGTCGCCGTTGTAAACAATCTCGGTTTTCGCCTTGTCGAGAATCTTGAAAGCCTGGTCGGTGTAAGTTTCCGCATTCACCAGCACTTCCGCACGGGTGAGTGGCGGGCGGGTGGCGGAGCGGCCGGAAGGATCGCCGACGGTGGCGGTGAAGTCGCCGATGAGCAATACCGCCTGATGACCTAACAACTGGAACTGGCGCAGCTTCTCCAGCGCGACGGTATGGCCGAAGTGGATGTCCGGCGCAGTGGGATCGACTCCGAGTTTGATGCGCAGCGGACGGCCGAGACGGAGTTTATCAAGCAGTTCCTTTTCGGAAAGCACCTTGGCGGCTCCGGCGGTGAGATGGGCGAGTTGTTGTTCGGGGGACATGGGGTGGTAAATGCTGAGATTCTGAAATGCTGAGAAGCTGAGATGAAGATGAAAAAAGAATTAAATCGCGAAGCGCTGCCTGAATTTCAGCATTTCAGCATTTCAGTTTTTACTTTGCAGGTGCAGTTTCAGGATGCGTTTGAGTTCTGCGGCGGCTTCGGGACAGTTGGGGACGCTGTGGTTGCTGGGAACGATTTTTTCGGAAGCCGCCGGAGTGACGTGTGACGACCAGAAAGGCACCACTCCGTCGCTGCTGTCTGGTGTGTCGCCCCTGCCGCGGTCGCCAATGATGGAGTGCGCGGGGATATGGGCGGGGAGCGGCAATTCGTTGAGAGCCACGGTCATCCGGTTGCCTGGAGAGAGCGAGTTGATGGATGTGGGCATGCGTTTGACGGGGTTCTCGCCCTGGATTACGTCGCCCATGGCGAGCAGCGAGGAGTCGAGCAGTTCCACGGTGAGGGTTTTGGGCAGGCGGATGATTCTAGAGAGCAGCGCTGAAACGGTGAGGTTGGCCATTGGGCTACCGCGGTGGGGCACGGCCATGAAGACCACCCTGGAAGGTTCCGCTAGTGGGGTGTAAAGCAGGCCTTCCTGGATCAAAAGCCGCTCCGGCTCACTCAGAGTGAGCTGATCCAAAGGTTTGGCGAAGACCGCGTCATGGAAGACCTTTCCCGGATCCGTGATGCTGGAACGGGCGACCAGTCCACCCATCGAGTGACCGGCCAGGACCATGCGGTTGAGGTTGCGGTCGTGGCCCTTCGAACGGGCGTAATCACAGGCATCACGCATCACTTGGCGGAACCTCATGCTGCTGTAGAACCAGGGATTTCCCGTGGGGTAGTTGTAGAGCCATATCTGATATTTTTCGCGGAACCAAGGTTCGGGTGAGAGCTCGTTGATCACGTTCTGGAAGGCGTCCGGGCTTGAGACCAGCCCGTGAATGAGCACCAGCGGGATTTTTTCCGGATCATAGGGTGTGACGAAGTAGAGGGCGGTCTCCTCGGTGAAGCGGGCGGGCAGTAGGACGTTTTGGATGTGCAGTTGGTCGAGCTCGCTCATGCGCCAATAGACGGCGTTGGGTGAAGTCCAATCCGCTGCAAGCGTGTGCCGGACGGACCCTACGACGGCCTCATCGTCCTTCCAGCGTCTGGCGAAGCGCCACTCGGGGAGTCCTCCGCCATCGAATACGAGCAGCGCGTTGAGATTGTATGGCATCCCGTTGGGGAGGATGAATTTTTCGCGCGGCTGTCCTACGGGTGAGGTTTGCCTCCATCCGACGAGAGGAATGCCAAGGCCCTCCGTGTAGCGGTGTGCACGGATTTTGCCATGGTCTGTGACGTTGGAGGCTGGAAAGAGGTTGTCGAGTTTCGCTGGATCGAGGGATTGTGCGCCGGGTGTGGCGATGCGGGTGCCGATGGCAGCGGCGCGGGTGTCCCAGCCGTCCGGCCCGCAGCGCAACTGGTCGAAGAGCATGGCGACGGCCGTATTGTAGCGGGTGCGGGCCGCAGACCATCCATCGCGCTGCGCGGGGTTGGCGAGAATTGCCCACTCGGTGCGGGCACGGGCGAGAAGCTGCGAGGAATCCCCGCGCGATTCGGACGGCACGCGGTGGCATTGCGGCAGACTTGGCGCGCCGCATTGGCATAGCAGAGCGACGGACAAGATTAGAAAAATGCGGACGGTGTGCTGAATCATGCGTTGGGCGGCCCAACAAAGCCCGCCACGCACCCGCTGCCAAGCCCGGAAAAATCGGCGGCCACTGGCAGGCCAGAGCGCATTTTTTGTCCCGAGATGATTTTTCCACTTCCCAAAGCGCAGGGCATCGCATAACCCTGCCGCCCGCCTACAAATGGTGGTCGTAGCTCAGTTGGTAGAGCCCCGGATTGTGATTCCGGTTGTCGCGGGTTCGAGTCCCGTCGATCACCCCATCTTTCCCATCGGGGGGTCATCTGAAACCCGGACGGGGAGGGAGGTAACCAAGCCACACGACCGATGCAGCCGCTGGAAAGCCGGATTCACTACAAGTTTCGCAATTCTCTGCTATTGGCTGAGGCATTGACTCATCCGAGCATGGCTTACGAGGCGCAGAAGCCGCATTTTGACAACCAGCGGATGGAATTTCTGGGCGATGCGGTGTTGCAATTGATTGTGACCGAGGAGCTCTTCAAGAGGTTCCCAGGCTTTCCCGAAGGGCAGCTTACCAAGCTGCGTTCACGCGTGGTTTCCCGCAGGGCGCTGGCCCGCTTTGCGATGGCGATCCACCTCGGCGACTACGTGCTACTCGGCAAAGGCGAGGAGGCCACCGGCGGCCGGCGGCGTTTATCCACGCTGGCGGATGCTTTCGAGGCCCTGATTGGCGCGGTCTATCTGGATACCGGGCCGGACAAGGCGCGCGAACTTGTGCTGCGCCTGTTTGAAACCGAGATCGGCATCATGGTCAGCAGCCCGGAGGAGCGGAACCCGAAAGGCGAGCTACAGGAATTCCTGCAAGCGATCCAACCGGTGGCACCGCTTTACCGCATCGTCAGCGAAAGCGGACCCGACCACCGGCGCGTGTTTCAGGCGGAAGTCTCATGGAGGGAGCAAGTCCTCGCCACCGGCAAGGGCAAGAGCAAGAAAGAGGCCGAGGCCCGTGCCGCAGCCGAGGCACTGCGCTCACGGTTGTGGGAAAAAGCGTGAGTTTAAAATGGGGAATCCCCGGTTCCAGATATTATTTGACTGCGTTGATGCACAAGGCCTCGAAAAACCCAAAAAAGATGAAAAAACGCAGAGCTATACCGCGTTGCACCGTTACGCTCTTTTCCGTCCTTTGTGGTTTTTTCAGCGCCTTCGCGCCTGTTCATTTGTCTGCCAGCCCGACCCAGGATTTCGTGCAATCCTATTCGTTCGACGGCCAAATGCAGCAACCGCTTAACAAGGAGAACATTCTGGCCAAATTCGCCGATGGCATCGGCTTGCATGTTTATGGGGAGGAGGATCCCGTTGCCGTGGTGCGGCGTTTCGCGGGCATGTCGGTTAAAACGTGAAATCGATCTTAATTGATGAGTCGGTCTTCAGGGTGATGCTTTGTTCCAACTCCATCTCCAAGCGCGTGCCGTCTTGCTTGTGAGAGCGGAGAGTCAGAGCCTTTCCGTCGAGGGTCAGGCGGATGTCGGCGGCCTGCTTGCCGTCGGGCACAGCGAGGATGATGGTTTTCACGTCGAGCGTGCCGAACCTGAGTGCGATGGTGGCCAGCTGCGACGAGGCCTTGCGGGTTTGCGTGAAAAGCCCCCAGCCTTTCGCGGCGGAGAAGAACGATGCATGGTCCTCCGGCTGCCAGACGGGTTGGAAGCCGATGGTTTGCCGCGGGCCGTCGTAGAGAAATCCCTGCAAGGCCAGCAGCACCGACCAACTGCTCAGCGGTCGGGCGTAGAATTTGCCACATTCGTCCTCTCCGAAGGGACTGCCTGTGCCGTTAACCGTGGAGTTGGAGTCCATGTGGACTTCCCCCTTGGCACGGTGGCGGCCATCATAGCGCTTGGAGATGGCCTGAACCATGTCCATGCCCTCTTTAACCATGCCATGTTGAATCATGGTTGCGGCCGCGGAATATTCAAAGCCGCTCATGACTTCGTTGTAATAGAGGATCGTGTCCGCCGGAACGTCGCCTTGGTGGACAAACATCTGCCAGCCGGTGTCGCCGGTGCCGAGGAAGTCACGGAACGACGGTTGGTAGCCCGTGCCGGTGTCAGTGTAGCGGTTGGTCGTGAAAATCTTTGACAACCCCGCGCGGGCGCGGTCGGCCGGATAGATGGGCCCGAGGTCGAGTTGGTTGGCCCACCATTGACCGAGCAACATGTCGATGGAGACGGCTTTTGCCATGACTTTGGTGTCGGGTAGGTTCTCGGGTTTCTCGATGTAATAGCCGAGTGAATCGTCCCAGAGTTGCGTGTTCTGGTTTTGGATTCCGGTTTCCCAGAGTTTGCGATAGCCAGCAGCGACATCGTCCTCGCCCATGATGGTTGCCATCTTTTCGCCGGCCTTGAGGGCCGCCATGTAGAGCGACCCGATCCATGGCGAAGTGCCGGAGGTATTGCAATCGAGGGTGTTGTGGTAGGTGCCGGAAATCATGCCATCCCGGTCCGGATCATGGGTTTCGATGGCGAAATCCATGGCCTTACGGGTGCGTGGCCAGGCGGTTTTGAGGTAGTCGTTATTTTCGGAAATCAGGTGCTCGCGATAGACGCTGAGGATGTTTCCGAAATGGCCGTCGAAGGCGTTCAGGTCCTGGCCGTCACGAGCGGGAAGCAGGCCTTCGGGCGTTTGGGTGCGGAGGTCAATATCCCTGAGGAGGCGGCCCAGTTCCGGATAGAGGCGGGCATGGCCCTGGGCGTAGTGGAGCACATGCTTGCAGTTGCCCAACCACACCGGCTTGTCGGAGGTGCTTTCCCAAATGCCGAAGTAGCCGTCTTTGGTCCAGAAGGACGTCGGTGTTTTGAGAACGCTGAGGTTCGAGGTCATGCGGTCGAGCGCATAACGCGGGATATTGGAGGAATAGAACGTGTCGTGATAGAGCCGCGTGCTGGAATCGAGGTCGTCGAACTTTTCGGCGATGTAAGCGTCCACCTCTGCGGCGTTGGCCCACCAGTTTTCGTAGTGATTTCCTCCATTTTTGAAAAACCACTCGGGGGAATCCGGACGTCCAAAGTCGCCGCCGGGGATATGCCAGCTCAATACAAAGGTGATGGTTTTTTCGGTGCCGGGTTTGAGTTCGAAGGTGGTGGCCAAGGCCGCGTCCACGGTGGTTTGCGGTGCCGGGCTTTCGGCGATGACCTCCCCGGAAAGAGTGCCGTCTTTTTCAAAATCGGCAAAAAGAGAGGCTATGTCCTGCCATGAGGCGGTGGCGCTGACCGCGTCCGCATGAGCGGAGAGGTGCATGCTGCCTGCCGGACCGGTGAGGGCAATTCCGGTTCGGCCTTTTTCCGTGATCACCTTGTTCTGGTTTTTTCCGTAGCCGGGATTTTGTCTCAGGTTTTCGCCGATGATGGTGTCATAGCCGGAGAAGCCGACCGCATTCTGCTGGGTCGCGAGCAGGCTGACCTCAACCGGCGCGTCCGACGGATTGCTCACGCTGACCCGGAAAATCGCGACGGGGATCGCCGAATTTTTCAGATCCATCGGGATTAGCGGATTGTAAGCTTCAAGGGTCACTTGGACAGGCAGCGCCTCGTCCTTGAAGCGATACCAGCCGAAAGGATACTCGCCCGAAAAGGTCAGGCTTTGCATCGGGGCAAACGGGCCAACCGCCTTGGTTTGCAGAGCCCGCACCTGGGTCGAGTCACCGGTCTTGGTGCGGATGGCGAAGAAGCTGTTGGGCACGATGCCGCTGCCTTCGGGTTGGGCAAAATTGCCGAAGATCTGCCATCGTGCGCGTTCCGCGTGGCCATTCATCCGGATCACGCTGCCGCCGACGGCACCGATGGGGAAATCAACACCAGTCAGATATTGGTCCTGATAGACCGCCGGGGGATCGGCTTTTTTCCTGGCCTCATAAAGGCTTTCGGCTGCCGCGTTGGGATTCGGGAAGCAGAGGAGAAGTGCGAGGCACGCGGGCAGGCGGAGGAAATATGCTGAGGATGAATTCCGGTATTTCATGTGTGGAAATAGCTGTCGAGGGGTTACTGCTCACAGATTACCCGGTCTTTCAGTATTCGCTGGAATCTTCCGAAAAAGCCCAAGCTGCCTGATAGGCTCCAGTGCGCTGGGTTTCGAGCTGACGGAGCAGGTCGTTGAGCAGGGAGGAGGCTCCGAAACAGCCAGGATGGCTGTAGTGCATTTTTTCAAATCTCGTGAACCGCGAGCTGGATCACTTCCTCGCGCATCCGATCGGCGAGCGGCGTGGAGAGATAGCGCTCGGTGGAGGAGCAACCGATGGTGACGATGCGCTTGCCCTTGAACTCCGGGCGCTTTGCCACCTGCATGGCGGCCCAGACGTTGGCACCGGTGGAGATGCCGGCGGGAAGGCCCTCCTGCTGGGCGAGTGCCTGGGCGGTGGCGAAGGCGTCCTCGTTGGTGACTTGAATGATCTCGTCGATCACATCGACGTTGAGGTTTTTCGGAATGAAACCGGCACCGATGCCTTGGATCATGTGCGGGCCGGGGGCGCCGCCGGAAATCACCGGACTGGCGGCGGGCTCGACGGCAAAAATCTGAATGGCACAGCGCGATTTCAGCACTTCCGAAACTCCGGTAAGCGTGCCACCGGTGCCGACACCGGCGACGAAGGCGTCGATCTGGCCATCGGTATCGCGCCAGATTTCCTCGGCGGTGGTTTCGCGGTGGACCTGCGGGTTGGCGGGATTGTCGAACTGGCCGGGGCCGAACGAGCCGGGTGTTTCATCGAGCAGTTTTTTCGCCATGGCGATGGCACCATTCATGCCGCGGGCGCGGGGGGTTAGAACGATTTCAGCACCCAGCATGCGCAGCAGCACACGGCGCTCGATGGACATGCTCTCGGGCATGGTCAGGATGCAGCGGTAACCTTTGGCGCGGGCGATGAAAGCAAGCGCGATGCCGGTGTTTCCCGAGGTTGGCTCGATGATCAGGCCGCCAGGCTTGAGCGAGCCGTCTTTTTCCGCCGCTTCGATCATTGCCTTGCCGATGCGGTCCTTCACGCTGAAGAGCGGGTTGAAAAACTCCGCTTTCACGCAGATTTCGGCATCAAGTCCGGCGGTGACGTGATTGAGGCGGATGAGCGGAGTGTTACCCACCGTGGCGGCCATGTTTTCGGAGATAGGCATGATGTTTGGTATCAGGTTCGCGGGATTGTGGCGAGGACGGTGCCGCAGAGTCAAGGGCGGTCGCGCTCGAAGCGCAAGCGCAGGAAGCGCGGGAGCGCCGGATCCGGCCCGAATGGATCACGGGCTCGCAAGGTCTCGATAGGACCATAATTCAGAATTTCCAGCGGAATGGGTTTCCAATTCGCCAGATTTTCCGTGACCTCGGCGAAATAAAGAATCCCCGGCAGACCTTCGGGGCGCGTAAAGGTGATGGAAAATCCGATGCTATCCAAAACACCGGGCAGTGCCGCGGTGAACTGCCGTGGATGAGTTCCCAGCGCATACTCCGCCAGGTTGGACAATCCATCGGAATCGGCGTCCTCCAGATCGAGAGCCATACCCGCCGCTTGCTCGGGCGCGGTGAAATACGTGTTTTTCCACAAAGCCCACTGATCAGGCGCGATGACCAGCGTGGCGGTGCCTTCGCCCTGATAGTTCGGATCCGTGATCGTGGCAGTGATGGCATATCTTCCCGCCGCGATGGGCGCGGTGGGAGAACCTGCGTAGGATACCAGAAACCGGAGACCAGCGGGAGTGGTGCTCACCGTCACAGGTTTCGGCATGCCGTCGTAGGTCTGATTCAGATTCGTCAGACTGATGGACGCGGACGCGGGGTTGATGGTGACGCTGGAGGTATCGGAAAACGCCCCGCTGCTGGCGGTGATCACATACGGGCCTCCAGCAGTGGCCGCGGTGAAGACTCCGGCCGCGTCAATCGTGCCACCGCCGCCCGCCGACCAGGTGAACGAACCGGACATCGTCTGGTTGAATTGGTCGCGCAGGGTGGCAGCGAAAGCCTGGGTCGCATTCACGACGAGCGTGGCGGACGGAGGATCCAGCGTAAGGCTTCCGGCCGTCTGGACGACGCGGATTCTCACCGAACTGGTGGCGCTCAGACCCTGCGCGTCCAGAGCCGTGGCCGTGAGCGTGTAGTTTCCAATAGCCTGAAAACTGGCGCTGCAGTTTTTCGCGGCATTGGTGCCGTTCACTGAGAACGTCACCGGGTTCACCGGACCGGCGGTCTTGCTCCAGGTGTATTTCAGAGCCCCCTCCCCCGCATCATCCGTAGCCAAGACGGACACGCCGACCGATTTGCCGCGCACGATTTCATACACATCCGGGTCCGCCACCGTTTCCGTGGACGAACTGTTTGCGGCATTCACGATCAGCGGCGCGGCATTTGTCGGGATCAGGAACGCGCGCATGACGGCCATATGCTGCATGCCGGATGCACCGCTGTCTCTCTGTTGGATCGGCGACACCGCCGAGAGCGGCGAATAGTCCCGGCTGTCGAAGACCAGTCCGTTTGGGAACGAGTTCGCGCCGATGACCAGTGTCGTCTTGCGGGCGTTGAGCTCCGCATCCGGGATCACCCAGTCGTAGGGGTTGTCCCGGGCGCTGTTGGTGTCGCCGTCGCCCGATTGATCGACCGGCCACGGGCTGCCCGTCACGAAAATCGGGGATAAGGTGCGGATGCAGGCTTCTGTCCTGCTGTAAGTGTTGAAATCGCCGCCGATCACGAGGTAATCGGCCGCCGGTATCTGGGCGTTGTTGATGTAGGAGATGAGCTTCGAAGCCTGATTGTTCCGCTGTGAAGAGTCGCCGCTCGATGCCTTCAGGTGCACGCTGATGGCCCACAGGTCCTTGTCACCTGGGATGTCGATTTTCGCCCACACAAAATCGCGATCGGTCAGGGTGTTGTCATCCCACTCGCCTGACTCGAGGATCGGATAGCGGCTGACGATTCCGTTGGGGATGCCGTTGCCCGCCTCGCGGAAATAGGAAAACGACGTGCCGAAATTCGCATCCACCCACGCCCGGAAGTTCGCTTGTGTATTGTCGAGATAGTTCATTTCCTGCACCAGCGCGATGTCGGGATCCAGTCCTTGGAAAATGCGGTTGCCCTCTCCAAGATCGTAGTTCTGGCCGTTTCCGCTGGTTGTATTCGCCGCCATGATGCGGATGGTTTCATCCGCCCGGACACAGGAGGAGGTGAATACCGCAGCAAAACACAGCGTGAACAGAAACTGAATCAAACGGGCGGGCATGAACGGCTGGAATCCATCGTCAGAATTCAAGCCATGCAACCGCAATTTTTCCAACGCCAACCTGCGGGGGGCACCATTCAGATCTGGAAATCCGCGCCGCCTGACGCGAGGTGCAGGCCGCACTCGTATTTTTCGCCGTTGAAGCGTGAGAGTTCGGCCTCTTCCTTGGTCGCGGGTTTGGTGCTGTGCCAGTCGCCCATGGTGAGATACCCTTGCTCGGCGAGCGGATGGCGGGGCAGATCGTGCTGGTTGAAATAAAGGTCCACCTGGATGTCGGCCCAATCGAGGATGGGATAGGCTTTGAGGGTTTTCTTCTGGCGCTCGACGAAGGGGCGGTCGCTGCGGGTGCTGGACTGCGAGCGGCGCAGGCCGCTGAGCCAGACGTCGGCACCGAGTTCACGCAGGGCGCGGTTCATCGGTTCGATCTTGGTGAACATGGCATAACGGTCCATGTCCTCATGGCCGCCTTCCCATAGCCTGCCCCAGATCGCCTCCATGCGGGCGGCGGTGAAGGACGGTTGATAGATCCGCAGATCGAGTTTTTCCAACAGACCGGAGAGTTGCTCGATGTAGCGGTAGGTTTCGGGAAACAGATAGCCGGTATCGATGAAAACAATCGGGATTTTCGGCGCGTGCTCGTGGATCAAGTGAAGCATCACCGCAGCCTGGAGGCCGAAGCTGGTGGTGGCGACGAGACGGTCACCCAGGCGCTCGTGCAGCAGGCGGATGCGCTCGCCGGCGCGCAGCGATGCGACTTCCGCGGAGAGTGCCTGCGGATCGAAATCGGGATCCGCATGGAATTTGAGGACGGTGGACATGGAAGGTGAATTGCGGCTTTTTTACCACAGATTACACAGATTACGCAGATTGGATTTTTGTGTTTGTGGCAGCGGTTTGCAACCGCCATGCCTTGTCTGAATTTGTTAGACCGGCTTGGCGGATTCAATTTATCACCGGAAACATCTGAGTAATCTGTGCAATCTGTGGTTTGAAATGCAGTTTGTTAGCGAGCGTATGCTTCAGATAGAATGTTCTGGTGGAAGTCTTTTCCTTGGACGGTGGCGTTCACATATCCGGTGCGAATGCAGAAATCACCGAAGCGCTCGCCATCATTGCGCTCGCGGGCATAGCGGGCGATGATGGGCGCGAGCAGCGGCTTGATGTCCTCCGCCTTGACGCTTTCGCGGTAGAGTTTGGACAAACGCTGGCCGGCAAATCCACCGCCGAGATAAACATTATATTTTCCCGGAGCACGACCGACGAAGGCGATCTCCGCGATGTAGGGGCGGGCGCAGCCGTTCGGGCAGCCGGTCATGCGGATGGTGATGGCATCGTGGCGCAGGCCGTTTTCCTCGATGACCTCCTCCAGCTCTGTTAGAAGATCCGGCAGGTAGCGCTCGGCCTCGGCGAGTGACAGGCCGCAGGTGGGCAGGGCGACGCAGGCCAGCGAGTTGAGACGCAGCGCGCTTTTCAAGTGGCTGTCCTTGATGCCGTATTGTTCCAACAACTTTTCGATCTCCGGGCGCTTGGCGGGCGAGATGTTGGCGATGATGAGGTTTTGGTTGGCGGTGAGGCGGAAGTCGCCATCGTGGATTTTCGCGATCTCACGCAGGCCGGTGAGAAGCGGGTAGTCGGCGGTGTCCTGCACGCGGCCGCCCTGGACGAAGAGCGTGAGGTGCGAGTTGCCATTGGCGTCGTCCACCCAGCCGAAGCGGTCGCCGTTGTCGTCGAACTTGAACTCACGCACGGGCCCGAGTTCGTAGCCGAGGTATTCGTTGAGCTTGGCGAGAATCCATTCAGCGCCGTGATCGTCCACGGTGTATTTGAAGCGCGAGTGCTTGCGGTCGGTGCGGTCGCCGAAATCGCGCTGCACCAGCACCACTTTTTCCGCGACATCGACCACCTGGTCCACGGTGCAGAAACCGATCACATCGGCGAGGCGCGGATAGGTCTTCTCGTTGTTGTGGGTGGAGCCCATGCCACCGCCGACGGCGACATTGAAACCAAGGAGTTTGCCGTCCTCAACAATGGCGATGAAGGAAAGGCAGTTGGCGAAGATGTCCACGTCGTTGGACGGCGGGACGGCGATGGTGATCTTGAATTTGCGCGGCAGATAGGTCTTGCCGTAGATCGGCTCGACCTCTTCCTCGCTGGTTTCGATCTTTTCGCCATCGAGCCAGATCTCATGATAGGCGCGGGTCTGTGGCGTGAGGTGATCGGAAATTCCCTGAGCCACCTTGAGCACCTCGGCGTGCACTTCTGATAGATAAGGATTCGGATTGCACATCACGTTGCGGTTCACATCACCGCAGGCGGCGATGGTGTCCATGGCGCACTGGTTGATCTCCTTGATGGTGCGCTTGAGATTGCTCTTGATCACCCCGTGGAACTGGAAGGCCTGGCGGGTGGTGAGCTTGATGGTGCTGTTGGCGAACTGCGTGGCGAGGCGGTCGGTTTCCAGCCACTGCGCGGGAGTGGCGACACCGCCCGGCACGCGGATGCGGATCATGAACGAGTAGGCCTTTTCCAGCTTGTTCTTGCGGCGGTCGGCGCGCAGGTCGCGGTCGTCCTGCTGATAGGTGCCGTGGAATTTGAGCAACTGCTGGTCGTCCTCGGACATCGCGCCGGTGGATTGGTCGGCCAGCCCTTCGGCGATAGTGCCGCGCAGGTAGTTGCTGCGCGTCTTGATGTGTTCGTTGGCGGAGAGTTTCTTTTCTTCGGACATGGAAAGAGGGATTTGAAATGTGAGATTTGAGATTTGGAATTAATAAACGTCGCGTTGGTAGCGTTTGGATTTCTTGAGGTCTTCGAGATAAGCCTCGGCGGCTTCGCGGGATTTGGAGCCTTCGGTTTGAACGATGGAGAGGAGTGCTTCATGGACGTCGTGCGCCATGTGTGTGGCGTCGCCGCAGACGTAGAAGTGCGCGCCCTCTTCAAGCCAGGCGTAGAGGTGGCGGCTGCGCTCCTTGATGCGGTGCTGGACGTAGATTTTCTCCGGTTGGTCGCGCGAGAAGGCGACGTCGAGCCTGCTGAGAACGCCGCTCTTGAGGTGGTCTTGCCACTCGAGCTGATAGAGGAAGTCGTAGAGGTAATGCTGGTCGCCCATGAAGAGCCAGTTTTTGCCGGTGTTTCCGAGCGCGGCGCGGTGCTCGACGAAGGAGCGGAATGGCGCGATGCCGGTGCCGGGGCCGACCATGATGATGGGCGTCGATCCGTCGGCGGGCAGGCGGAAGTTTTTGTTAGGCTGGACGAAGACCGGCACCTTGTCGCCGGGTTTCACCAGATCCGCGAGATAGGTGGAGCAGACTCCCTTGCGCTGGCGGCCGTGTGCCTGGTAGCGCACGGCGGCGACGGTGAGATGCACTTCGTCGGGATGGGTGAGCGGGCAGGAGGCGATGGAGTAAAGGCGCGGCGGCAGTTTTCTGAAAATGCCGGCCAGCGCATCGGCGGGTAGCCCGCTTGGTGCGAATTCCTCGATGGCATCGACGATTTCGCGGCCGTGCAGATACATCTTGAGGCGGTCTTTTGAATCCTCTGCGAGCAATGAGCGCAGTTCACTTGATTCGCTGGCCTCGGCGAGCTTGGTGAGCACGGCCTTCGAGAGAGCGGTGATATCCAGATCGCTGGTGAGTGCGTCGGCCAGGCGGCGGTGGGTGGAGGATTTGGTGATGATTTCCTCGTCGCCGGTGAGTTTGGCGGCTGCGAGCAGCGCCTGGACGACATCCGGCGCGTTGCGAGGCACGACGGCGAGGACGTCACCCGGTTCGTATTTGAGGCCGGAACCGGCGAGTGAGAATTCCAAGTGCAGCGTTTCCTTGATGGAGCCCTTGCCGTTGAGCAGGACGCTTTCCAGCAACTCGGCGGAGTAGGGGGTTTTCTTGCCGTATTCGATGGTTGGCACTGTGGCTGTGGCGAAAACCTGTGCCGCCGGGATGGTGGGAGCCAGCGCGGTGAGGGCGCGATCGAGCCAGCCGCAGAAGTCTTCTTCGAAATCGACATCGCAATCCTGGCGCGCCGCCACGCGGTGGGCTCCGAGGACTTGCAGCTTGGAATCAATGTCTTTGCCGGTTTGGCAGAATTTTTCGTAGGAGGTATCGCCCAGGGCGCAAACCGAGAAGCGGACGTCCGCAAGGCTGGTATCGCAGGCCATGAAGTCCTTGTAAAAGGTGGTCGCCGTCTCGGGTGGTTCGCCATCGCCCCAGGTGGAAACGATCACCAGCAGGTTCGGCATGCCCGCGAGATCGGCAGGCGCGCATTCGGCCATGTTCCTCATGCTGGCTTGGAAACCGCGCTTTTTGGCTTCCTTGACGGCGCGGTCGGCAAGCGACTCGGAATTTCCCGACTCGGTGCCGAAGAGCACGACCAGCTTGCCGGCCGCCGGTGCGGGCATCGCTTCCGTGGGGCAATTTTTTGACGAAGCAAGAAAGCCGCTCAGCCAGCCACGCTGGACGGGATCGAAACTGGCAATCAGCGAATCAAGGGCGCGGCGCTGATCGGGATGGAATGGAGCGTGCTCGGGAAGCATAAACCTTAGTTGTTTGCCTTTTTTTGTGAGGTTTCGAGATGAAAGTGGGGTCAAATGAGCGGGGAGGCAACCATTTTCTCCGCATTTTTAGCTTTATGGGCATTGCAGGACCCACTTGCCGTGGGCTCGTCCCTGTTCCATGGCGGCGTGGGCCTCACGAAGGTTTGCGGCGCTGAGGGTATCGAAAACGCGGGTGTGGAGTTTTGGAAAACGGCCGGAATCGCAGCGGGCGGCGATTTCCGCGAGGGTCTCGCCCTGCACGTGCATGTCAGGGGATTTGAAGCGCGCACGGGCGGCCATGAACTCCCAGGCGATGCGCACGCACTTGGCCTTGAGCGGATCGCCGAGGTGGAGTTTCTCACGTGGCTCGACGATCAGGCCGAGCGCGCCAAAGGGCGCGATGAGGTCCGCGGTGACGTCCCAGTAGGCCTCGGTGTTGAAAAGGTTGGCGATGTAGGGAAACGCGGAGATGCCGAGAATTTCCGCCTGTGGCCGCAATGGCTCGCGGTGGTTGATGACGTGATTTGCGCCGAGCGCGAGGCACCAGTTCTTCGTTTCCGGTCGTGAGGCGGTTGCCACCACGATCAAGCCGGCACTTCGCGCCAACGGGATGAGCGCCGATCCCACGCCACCCGCACCGTTGATGATGAGCAGGGATTTTCCGGCATCCTTGCCGTGGGGATCGACACCCATCCGCTCGAAAAGCAACTCCCACGCGGTGAGCGCCACCAGCGGAATGGCAGCGGATTCCACAAACGACCACGACTCCGGCTTGCGGGCGACGAGCCGGTAATCGACTGCCTGAAACTCCGCATTGCAACCCGGCCGGGTGAGATCGCCGGAGTAAAACACCTCGTCACCCGCAGAAAATCCGGTGACCTCCGGGCCCACGGCTTCCACCGTGCCGGCGGCGTCCCAGCCGAGGATGCGCGGCGGATCATGCGGCCCATCACCGAGTGAGGCACGGATCTTGGTATCCACCGGGTTCACGGCGATGGCCCGCACCCGCACGAGCAGGTCCATGCGGGCGGGCACGGGTTTCTCCGCTTCGAATTCCACCAGACATCCGGGATCGTTGACCGGGAGAAACTGGCGCGCGCCGATGGCTTTCATGGGGATTTGGGGTTTCATGGTAACAAAGGATTCAGGCCGATCCAGCGGCAGCCGAGCAAAATAATCCACGGCAGCGAAAACAAGCTCAGTCCTGTGGTGAAGACCGCCACCTGCGCGGCGATCGCCGGACGGCCACCATACATGCGGGCCAGCATGATGGGCGTCACCGCCGCGGGCATCGCGGCTTGGATCACCAGCACCTGCCGCAGCTCGGTGATGATTGGCAGATACTTGGCCGCAGCAAGGAAAAGCATGGGAACCAGCGCCAGCCGGACCAGCGTGGAGCCGAGAACCACTCTCGCCGTCGGCCGCTCCGCCATCACCAGGTCAACCGTCGTGCAGCCAATGATCAGCACCGCCAGCGGCACCGCGCCCACCCCGATCATGGAAATGCCCTTGCGCAGAGGCCCGGTGATGTGGATGTCCCAACCGAGTGCCACCAGCAGCAGGCCGCAGAGCACGGCGATCACCGGGCCGTTGGCGATTCGCCGCCACACGATGCCGCGTGCTCCGCTCATGATCAGCACGCCCACCGACCACATCGCCAGTTCGCAGCCGATGTTGTGGACAAACAGGATCGCCAGCGCGCTGGTGCTCCACATGATTTCCACCAGCGGCACCGCCGTGAAGCCGAAGTTCTGAAAACCCGATGCCAGCCCGAAGGTGCGCAATCCATTGCCGCGCTCGAAACCGATCAAGCGCCCGACGCCCATGCCGATCGCCGCGCCCGCAAGAATCAGGCAGAAACCCAGCACCAGCGAGCTCAACACCACCGATCCGCTCCGCAAGACCTCACTGCCAAGGATTTTATCCAGCATGTAAGCCGGCAGCATGATGGTGTAAACCACCCGCATCACTCCATCGTCGTGCTCCTTTTTGAGTATCTGCGTCCAGCGCAGGATGGCCCCGGCCACCAGCAACAGGTAGATCGGCAGCACCAAAACAACGACATCCCAGACCGAAATCACCAGTGCAGCGTCCGACCCGGCCCGCTACCCTGCAAGCGCATAATCCGCTGCCAGTCACGCCAAAGAGCCCTGCTTTGCCAGATTGAGAACCCTAGGCGGAGACGGGCGGAGGACATATCCATTTCTCAAGCGGGGGAGCGAGCCGGCGCGAGTGGCGTCCGAATGTGGCTATGCTTTATTCGAATCCGATGAAAACGCTGGATAAAGATCTCAGACTGCGCATTGTTGAATTCCATGGAGATTGGCCCAACCCATTGGATGTATTGTGCCCAGACCCACACTGACTCCACCTTACAAACTTAAGCTCAAGCAACAAACTCATGATCCGTCCATCCATCGCCTGCACCTGCCTCGCCGCGCTTTCTTTAATTGCGCCACTAAACGCACAGAGCCTCGTCCTCGATGACATTGGCGTCGGCGGCGCGGTCACCGTCACCGGCGGCGGCGGGCCACCCTCGTCCTCCGTGGAGCTTTTCCGCAACGGCCTCTCCGCAGGCTCCACTTCCACCACCGCTTTCGGACAGTTCTCGTTCCCGAACGTCACCGCCGCGCTCAACGACTCGTTCCAGGTCGCCGTCGGCCAGGTCTGGAATTTCAGCACCAACGGCAATGCCGAGGGGTGGGGTGGAAACCCCGGCGATACCACGCTGGTGAGCGGCGGCACGCTGAAATTCACCGAAACCGCCAATGGAAGTGACATGGGATTCACCATTTTCGGTGATAACCTGATCAAAACGAAAGCCCGCTCACTGGAAGTCCGCATGCGTTTCCAAGGCACAGGAACGCACACCTCCAGCTTCACCCTGCGCACCGCCGGGCCGAACGGTGTCCAGAATGGCGGCACAGGCGATGATACCGTTTCGCCGATATTGAACGTCGTTACGCTCCAAAACAGTGCCGCTTTCCAGACTTTCGTTTTTGATCTGGGCACCAATCATTCTGGTGCCGCCACCAACTGGCAGGATTCCTATCTTCCCATCTCGATTTCCCTCTATGTCCCCGGCACCAACATCGGCGACGTGTTGGAAATCGATTCCATCCGCCTCACCGAGTCGATGAACTGGGACTTCAACAGCACTGGCGACTTCGCGGAGTGGACTGCCGCCCCCAATACCACGATCAGCAACACCGGCGGCGGCGTGATCAAAACTCAGGCCAACGCACTAGGCGGCACAGCCTTGGGCAGGCCATTCCGCAACATCGGATCAACCCACTTCACGCAACTCGAAAGCCGGTTCCGTCAAGTGACCACCGCACAGCCCAACCTCATCCAATGGAATTATCTTAGCAATCCAGCCGGATACACAGGCGGCGGATTCCAAGTCGTCGGCCTGCCCGCAGATGGCAATTTCCAAACTGTCAACGTGGATCTGACAGGCACTCCCACCTATGGCCCCAACTGGGGCGCAGGCGGAGCGGCCACACTGAATGTTTTCACTGGCGAAGCTTTCCAAACCATGTTCGCCACGGCCGCCGGACAATACACGGAAGTCGATTACATCCGCCTGCATCCCGCCGCGCGCTATGGCCCCAGCGCGCAGGAAATCGCGAGCGGCACGCCGGTCGCACCGTCGTATTATGTCAGCTTCAGCGGCGGTAACGACCTCAACAACGGCCGCAGCCCGGCCACACCGTGGAAAACCTTCGCCAATATCAACAGCCTCACGCTCGGTGCCGGCACCACCGTTTCCCTCAAACGCGGCGACACCTGGACCAATACCAAGCTCTCGCTCACCGGCAAGGGCGTCTCCGGAAACCCGATCACCCTCACCGCCTACGGCAGCGGCAACCGCCCGCGCATCACCGGCATCAACCTCACCACCGAACCCTGCATCGTTTGGAACAATCCGTCTTATGTGAACATCGACTCGATGGATTGCCGCGACGCGAAGGTGGGCCTCTACCTTCGTTTCGCCGGCGGCAACGTGGATGGCACCGGTGCCATGTTCAACAATCAAAGCGTCCACATCTCCCACTGCCATTTCAAGAACATGGATGAGCTTTGGAGTGATGGTAGTGGAAACATCACCGTGGTATCTCCATTCGAACTCTCATGGGGAGCCGGCATCTGGGTCGGTGGCACCATCCCGGCACCGCCCGGCGGCCCATGGCCCTCGCAATCCACCCCGATCCTTGGCAACTTCTCGGTCAAGCGCTGCGGCTTCGAACAGGTCAGCACCGGCGTCGGCATGAATTTCTATTTTCCGGACATCTACAGGAGCCGCTTCACCAACTTTGTCTTCGAGGACTCATGGGTGACGGGCTGCGAGAATGGTTCGATGGCGCTCTTCTTCGTCGATGGCGGCCACGCCCGCCGGGTGGACACCTGGCTGGGCGGTAACGGTTTCTACGCAGACGGCACTACCGCAGGCTTCATCCAGCACATGCAGAACTACACCATCGATGACTGCCAGTTCGCATTCAACAAACAGACCGGGGGCAATGACGGCACCGGCTTCGACTATGAAGGCAACACCGCTAATGTGGCGTTCACGAACAACGTAATCCACGACAACGATGGTTCGGGCATGCTGCTTATAAATACGGGAGGCGGAAACACCGGCTTCAATATGAATAACAACACCTTCTGGAACAACTGTCGCAATCCCAAGGCAACCGATCAGAACAACGAGATGCGCGCCAGCGCCAGCAACTCCGGCACTTATACCAACAACGGCATCTACCGCGGCGCGGCAAACGCCTTGGGAGTTCCGGCCATCTACAACAACCAAACCCGCTGGGAGGCCTACACCGGCGGCACCGCCAACCGCACCAGTAATCCGTTTTCCTCGGTCAGCGCCCGTCCAACAACATGGGGTTTCACCTCCTCCGTGGAAGGATGGGGCAGCGCGAATCAATGGACAGGTTACACCGCTTCGGGTGGCTCGCTCGTGGGCAGTTCCTCGGGCACCGACGCATATGTGGAAAGCGCCGCCACCTGGGTGAACACACGGGAACGCCGCTGGGCATACGTCCGCATGAGCCAGACCGCCGG
>CANLKN010000006.1 GCA_947491475.1 Akkermansiaceae bacterium
GTAGGGCGTGACCGCCGGGAGCGCCCACTTGTCCGCCCGCATGGGCGGTGCGCTTGTGTGGCGATTGAGAGGAGCAAGAATTGCTCTCCTCATAGGCGTTCACTTTCACATTTCACCCTCGGGGGTAGTCAGGACGGGGCGAGGCCGCCACAGCCCTACCGCGGCGGTGGAGTGGTCGGTGCGGTATCTGCCGGATTTTCGCTTGCCGGACAAGGCGTTGGATTTGGTGGATCAGGCTTGTGCGCAGGTCACCGGGTCTTGCTCGAAGAAATCCTCCATCAGGCGTTCCACGCTCTTATCCGTCCGCCAATCACCGTGCCGGGACAAGCGGAAAAAACACACGATGATCTTCCGCTTGCCAGAGTGCGGCTTGCACTTACGCTTGCCGGGCAAGCACACATGAAAATCTGGCTCGACGGCAAACTGGTGGATGAATCCGAAGCGAAGATCTCGGTCTTCGATCACGGACTTCTTTATGGCGATGGCGTGTTCGAAGGCATCCGTTTTTACAACGGGCGTGTCTTCCGTCTGGAGGAGCACATTCGCAGGCTCTTCGATTCGTCCCGCGCGATCATCCTCAACCTGCAATGGACGCAGGAGGAAGTTTGCAGGTTCACCTGCGAGACGGTGGCTGCCAACGGCCTGCGCGACGGCTACATCCGGCTGGTGGTGACGCGCGGTGCGGGAGAACTCGGGCTCAATCCATACAATTGCCCCAGGCCATCGATGTTCATCATCGCCTCGACCATCCAGCTTTATCCGCAGGAGCACTACACGAACGGCCTTTCCATAATCACCTGTGCGACTCGCCGCCCGGCACCCGGCGCGCTCATGCCGCAGGTAAAATCCCTCAACTACCTCAACAACATCATGGCCAAGGTGGAGGCCATCCAGGCCAACGCGCTGGAGGCCGTGATGCTCAACGAGCAGGGCTACGTGGCCGAGTGCACCGGCGACAACCTGTTCCTGATGAAAAACGGCACGCTGCTCACCCCGCTCATTAGCGATGGGGCGCTGGACGGCATCACCCGCTCGGTGATCATCGAGCTGGCCGAAAAACTCGGCGTGCCCGTGATCGAAAAATCCCTCACCCGCTATGATATCTTCACTGCCGACGAATGTTTCCTCACTGGCACCGCGGCGGAGGTCATCCCGGTGGTGGCGCTCGACCGCCGGATCATCGGCAGCGGCAAGCCCGGGCCGTTCACCGCGCGTTTCCTCGATGCCTTTCACGAACTGGCAATGAGCACCGGCACGCCGATCCAATGATTGATTTTCCCTCATGAAATGTGACTTCTGCGACAAAAAGGCGACCGTTTTCCTGACCCAACTCGTCGAGGGGCAGATGAAGAAGGTTTGTCTTTGCGATGCATGCGCCAAGGAGCGCGGAGTCACCGATCCCACCGGGTTTTCGCTCGCGGATCTGCTGTTGGGCGGCATGGCCGCCGGCAAGGGCAGCGTCACCACCGCGAAAACCGCAGTCGCCGCCGGTGGCGGACGCAGGTGCCCGAGCTGTGGGTTCACGCTCGACGATCTGCGTCGGGTGCGCCGTTTTGGCTGCAGTGATTGTTATGCCACCTTCGGCGAGGAGGTGAGCCAAATGCTGCGCGGATTGCACAAGGGGACCTCACACATCGGCAAGGTGCCCGATGGATTAATGGCCCGCCAAGTGCTTAATCAACGCCTGGAAGAACTCCGCTCGCGTCTCGACCAAGCCGTTTCCTCGGAAAGCTACGAGGAGGCCGCCGGCATCCGCGATGAAATCCGCAACATCGAACTCGGCGCCAAAGCATGAACATTCTTCTCTTGCGTCTTGGGTCTTACAGTCTTGAGTCTAAGTCATGATGCGCTTCTCCACCCTCATCAAAAACCCCGCCGATTGGATGACAGGCGGGCAGGGCGAGCATGGAGCCGTTCTTACGTCGCGCATCCGCCTGGCCCGCAACCTGCGCGGTCACCCGTTTCCCGGTTGGGCGAAACGCGATCAGCGCGCCGCCGCGCTCGAACTCATCCAGCCCGCGGTCGAGGCCCTGCCGCCAATGAAGGACGCGTTTTCCCAGCAACTCGGCTCGCTCAATCCGGTGCAGAAACAAGTGCTCGTCGAGCGCCACCTCATTTCCCGCGAACACGCCGCCCGCGGTGACGGCTCGGCCGCAGTGATCGAGCGCCGCCAGACCTTCAGCCTGATGATCAACGAGGAGGACCACCTCCGGATGCAGGCGATCCGCCCGGGCCTGCAACTCACCGCCGCATTCAACGCGCTTTCCGCCCTCGACTCGGAGCTCGAAAAATCCCTCGAATTCGCCTTCGATCCCTCCCTCGGCTACCTCACCACCTGCCCCACCAATCTCGGCACCGGCCTGCGCGCCTCTGCCATGCTGCACTTGCCGGCGCTGGTCCTCAGCGATCAGATCGGCCAGATCCTCCAGGCGGTGAGCAAAATCGGGCTCGCCGTGCGCGGACTCTATGGCGAGGGCACGGAATCGCTGGGTAATCTTTATCAGATTTCCAACCAATCCACCCTTGGCGAGAGTGAGGAAACCATCATCCGCCGGTTGGAACGCGTGATCGCCGAAGTCGCCGTCCACGAGAGCAACGCCCGCGAGAAACTTCTTGAGGACGATCCGGCGATGGTCGCCGATAAGATCGGCCGCGCCTATGGCACCCTGCGCCACGCGCACCTCATCGAGTCCAAGGAGGCGCTCAACCACCTGTCCATCCTCCGTCTCGGCGGCTGCGTCGGGGTTTTCCCGCCGGAAACCGTGATGCTTTGCGACTCGCTGCTCATGGACATCCAGCCGGCGCACCTCCAGCTTCACTCCGGCCGCAAGCTTTCACCGGAGGAAAGGGACTCGATTCGCGCGGAAATCGTGCGCTCCCGTTTGCTTTCTCTCCATTCCCCTGATAACCGTTCCACATCCCACGAACCGAAACCGGTCCCCGATCCCCACAACCACCCAGGCGACGCATGAACAACTTCACCCCACGCGCTCAACAAGTCCTCGCCCTTGCTCGCAAGGAGGCGGACCGTTTCAACCATTCCTACGTCGGCACCGAGCACCTGCTGCTTGGCCTCATCAAGCTCGGCCAAGGCGTGGCCGTCAACGTGCTCGAACGCATGGGCCTCGAGCTCGAAGCGGTGCGCATGGAAGTCGAAAAGGAAGTCGGATCAGGGCCACCGCAGAAATCGTCCGGCAATATCCCCTACACGCCGCGGGTGAAAAAAGTTCTGGCGCTAGCCAACAAGGAAGCCAAGGCCCTCAACCATTCCTACGTCGGCACCGAGCACCTGCTGCTCGGCCTGCTGCGCGAGGGCGAGGGCGTCGCGGCCCGCGTGCTCAAACGCCTAGACGTGGACATCCAGCGCACCCGCAATGAGATCCTTGCGGAAATCGATCCGAATTTCTCACCCGACGACATGGATGAGGATGAGGAAGATGATTTCGAAGACGGCCCCTTCGAAGAGGAGGCCCCGCAACAAGCCGGCGCACAAGCTGCCGAGGCGAAAACCAAAACTCCAGCGCTCAAGGCATTTGGCCGCGATCTCACCAAAGTCGCCAAGGAAGGCGGTCTCGACCCGGTGATCGGACGCGAACCGGAAATCGAGCGCGTCATCCAGATCCTCTGCCGCCGCACGAAAAACAACCCCGTGCTCATCGGCGAGGCAGGCGTTGGCAAGACCGCCATCGTCGAAGGACTAGCCCAGGAAATCGCCCATGGCAACGTGCCCGAAATCCTGCGCGACAAGCGCGTCGTGACGCTTGACCTCGCGCTGATGGTCGCCGGCACCAAATACCGCGGCCAGTTCGAGGAACGCATCAAGGCGGTCATGGATGAGATCCGCAAGGTGAAGAACGTCATTCTATTCATCGATGAACTCCACACCATCGTCGGTGCCGGTTCGGCGGAAGGCGCGATGGACGCATCCAACATCATCAAACCCGCGCTCTCACGCGGCGAACTGCAATGCGTCGGTGCTACCACGCTCAACGAATACCGCAAATACATCGAAAAAGACTCCGCACTCGAGCGCCGTTTCCAACAGGTGAAAGTCGATGAACCTTCCGTCGATGACGCGATCAAGATTCTCCAAGGACTTCAGGAAAAATACGAAAGCCACCACAAGGCGAAGTTCACCCCCGAGGCCATTGAGGCTGCGGTGAAACTCACCTCGCGTTATCTCACCGCACGCTTCCTGCCGGACAAAGCGATCGACGTGCTTGACGAGGCCGGTGCGCGAGGCCGCATCGGCACGATGACCCGCCCGCCCTCCATCAAGGGGCTGGAAGCGCGCATCGACGAGATCAACCGCGCCAAGCTCGCCGCCATCGCCGAGCAGAATTTCGAAACCGCAGCCTCGCTTCGCGATGATGAAAAACACGCCAAGAAGGAACTTGAGGAAACTCTCAACACCTGGCGCTCCAACTCCGAAGAAACCATCGTCACCATCACCGACGATGACATCATGGCCGTGGTTTCCAAATGGACCGGCGTGCCGCTGCGCCGCATGGAGGAGAAGGAAACCGAAAAACTCCTCAAGATGGAGAACGAGCTCAAGGGCCGTGTGATCGGCCAGAACGAGGCGGTCATCGCCATTTCCAAGGCGCTGCGCCGTTCGCGCGCCGATCTCAAGGACCCGCGCCGCCCGATCGGCTCGTTCCTGTTCCTTGGACCTACCGGAGTCGGCAAGACCTATCTCGCCCGCAACCTCGCCGAGTTCATGTTCGGCGATGCGGACGCGCTCATCCAGATCGACATGTCGGAATACATGGAGAAATTCACCGCCAGCCGCCTCATCGGTTCGCCTCCGGGATACGTCGGCTACGAGGAAGGCGGCCAGCTTTCCGAAGCTGTTAGACGCCGCCCCTATTCCGTCGTGCTTTTTGACGAGGTCGAAAAAGCCCACCCGGATGTGATGAACCTGCTCCTGCAGATTCTCGAAGAAGGCACCATCACCGATTCGCTGGGCCGCAAGATCGACTTCCGCAACACCATCATCATCATGACCTCCAACGTCGGAGCGTCCTCCATCAAGCGCCAGACCACACTGGGTTTCGGCGCCATGGCGGAAGACCAAGCCGATCATGAGGGAATGAAGGACAAGATTCTCGAAGAATCGAAGCGCTACTTCAAACCCGAGTTCCTCAACCGCCTCGACGACCTCGTGGTGTTTCACATGCTTGAAAAGAAGGACCTCAACCAGATCGTCGATCTCGAAGTGAACAAGCTCGTCAAACGTCTCGCCGATAAGGAAATCGCACTCACTCTCACCCAGGATGCCCGCGATTTTCTCTCGGAAAAAGGTTTCGACCCCGCCTACGGAGCGCGCCCGATGCGCCGTGCCGTGGAGCGTTTCCTTGAAGACCCTCTCGCCGAGGCCCTGCTGCGCGGCTCCGTCAAAACCGGCGATGCCGTCAACGTCGTCAAGAAATCCGACTCCGAGGAACTCGACTTCATCGCCACCCACAGCGAGACCCAGCAGGAAGCGGGTGTCTAAACGCCGCGTCGTGTTTATGAGATATCCCATAGCACCGTTTGCCATAGCGGCCGTTCTCGTTTGCGCGAATGGTCTGAGTGCCCGGGAAACCCCGGCTGCGCCCGTCCCCTACCCCACGCTCAATCCACCACCCGGCATTACGCCGGCAGAAACCCGCGGGGCTTTTCCGTGGAGTTTTCCGGATTGTTATGCGGCAGATCCCAACACGCCCGGGCGTCTTCCGCCGCAGATGTGGACTGCCGGGGAACGGCAAGGATATGAAGCGCGCACGAAGTGGTTTCACGATGCCAAGTTTGGGATATTCTTTCACTTCCTTGCCTATGGCGACGCCTCAAAAGGGATGGGCAGGAACTCGTTCTGGCCCAAGGATTCCGACTGGACTCCAGAGCAATGGAACAAAGTGGTGGATGAGGTGGATGTGGAAAAATTCGCGGACCTGGCCAAGGAGCTTGGCGTCGGTTATGTGGTCATCAGCCTTGGCCAATGGCACAAATACGCCTGTGCGCCCAATCCGGTGATGGACGAGCTCTGGGGTTTGAAGCCCGGACAATACAACTCCCGGCGCGACCTGCCGATGGAACTGGGCAAGGCGCTGGAAAAACGCGGCATTCCCATGATGCTTTATGTCATGGTACAGAAAGAACACAAGCTGCCCACTCCGCAAGGATGGTCGGAAACCGACAAATGCCAGAACTGGCTCAAGGTCATCCAATACTACAGCGACCATTACGGCACACTCTGCAAGGGCTGGTGGGTGGATGGTCTGGGCACTGTGGAACAGTTGGAAAAGGTGACGATTCCAGACGGATATCCCATCAACATGGTAAAGGCTCTCAAGCATGGAAATTCAGACGCGCTGGTGGCCTGCGGCGTCCTTGAACTTTCCGACTACACCCACGGCCATTGCCGGCCGGCAAAAGACTGGCAAACCCAACGGAAACTTTCCCGCCCATTCTTCGGGCGCTGGGATCCGGATTCCAGAATCCAATGGCAATCACTTTTGTTTCTGGGGGATTTCTGGGGCGGGATCGAAGCAAACAAGAAGACCGAAGAGGTGGTGGCTTATGCGGCTGACATCGTCAAAGGCGGCGGTGTCATCACCTTCGATGTCGGCGCATACAAAATCGTGGACGGTAAAACGATCCCCTCTCTGGACATACCAGAAGCGCAACAAGCTCAACTTCGAGCCGTGCGCGATGCCGTCCGCGACATTCCAGTCAGCGATGGCAGCGGCAAGTAATGGCAAAGCCATATTTCGCAGAGCCGTTAGCAACGCATCTACGGGGCAGGCCCCGGGCACGATTGCGAAGCTTTACGCCACCAGTGCTTTCAACCTGCGGCAGACTTCTTCGACGTTGGCGCGCGAGTTGAAGGCGGAAATCCGGAAGTATCCTTCGCCCGCCGAGCCAAAGCCGGAGCCGGGAGTGATGACGACCTGTGCCTCGCCAAGCATCTTGTCAAACATGTCCCACGAGCTGAGACCTTGCGGGCAGCCGACCCAGACGTAGGGCGCGTTTTCACCACCGAAGACAGGGAGCCCGGCGGCGGAAGCGGCTTCGCGCAGAAGTTTGGCGTTGCCCATGTAATGTTCGATGAGCGCGGTGACTTGTTGTTTTCCCTCGTCCGAAAAAACCGCGGCAGCAGCTTTCTGGACGGGATAACTCGCACCGTTGAACTTGGTGCTGTGGCGGCGGCTCCAGAGTTGGTGAAGCGGCACGCGGCTGCCATCATCCGACTTGCCAGTGACGGTTTTCGGAATGACCACATAAGCGCAGCGCACACCGGTGAAGCCGCCGTTTTTCGAGAACGAACGGAACTCGATGGCACACTCACGGGCTCCTTCGATTTCAAAAATCGAGCGCGGAATTTCAGGATCCTGGATGAAGGCCTCGTAGGCGGCGTCGAAGAGAATGATCGCGTCGTTCTGCTTCGCATACTTCACCCATGCCTCAAGCTGCGCCCGGGTGGCCACGGCACCGGTCGGGTTGTTGGGAAAACAGAGATAGATGATATCCGCTTTTTCAGCAGGAACATCGGCGACGAAGTTGTTAGATGCGTTGCAAGGAAGATAAAGCAAACCGGCGTAGGCTCCTTTTTCATCAGCGTCCCCGGTGTTACCTGCCATCACGTTGGTATCGACGTAAACCGGATAGACCGGATCGGTGATGGCGATTACGTTGCCCTTTCCGAAGATGTCGAGAATGTTGCCGGTATCGCATTTTGAACCATCGGAAACAAACACCTCGTCGGCGGAGATGCCGAGGTTTGCGAATTGATGATCCACAATGGCCTGGCGCAGAAACTCATAACCTTGCTCCGGGCCATAGCCTTTGAAGGTGGCGCGATCGGCCATTTCATCCACTCCCTCGTGCATCGCCTTGACCACGGCGGGCGGCAGCGGCTCGGTGACATCGCCGATGCCGCAGCGGATGATGTGCTCGGCCTTGTCGGGATTTGCATCGCTGTAGGCTTTCACCCGGCGGGCGATTTCGGGAAACAGGTATCCGGCTTTGAGTTTGAGGAAATTCGAGTTGATGACTGCCATGGCGGCGCTGGCTTTAGCGGCATGTGCCACATCGCGCAAGGGCGGAGCTGGGGTGGATTGCCACGGTTTCAGGAAAAGGCCATCCCGCAGGGCGAAACGACGCCCGCATGCACTCCGCGCGCTTTGCCTTGGCGGTGACGCTCGACGGCTTGCCTGACGATTTCCGCCGCGTTGCGGGCATCGGCAAGGGTATTGAGAATCGAGAAGCTGAACCGCAGGCTGCCGCGGCCGCGCGCGCCGTCCAGGCCCATCGCGAGCTGCACGTGCGACGGCCTGATTTTCCCTGCCATGCAGGCGGAACCGGCGGAACATTCGAGACCCGCCTGATCGAGCAACTGGATCAGCTCCACCGCCTCGCAAGCGGCGAATGACAGGTGGCTGGTGTTGGCCAGGCGGTGCACCGGATCGCCATTGATGGAAACCCCGGTCAGCCCGGTTAGCAGCGCGTTTTCAAATGTGTCGCGCATCAAGTGCAGCGTGGTGTGCTCCTGGGCGCGGCTGCGCAAGGCGGCAGCAGCAGCTCCCAGGCCGACGATTCCCGGCGTGTTCTCGGTGCCTCCGCGGCGGCCGTTTTCCTGCGAGCCACCATGATGGAACGGGAAAAACCGGATGCCGCGCCTGACATAAAGCGCACCCACCCCTTTCGGCCCGTGAAATTTGTGAGCGGAAAATGACAGCATGTCCGCGCCCAGGTGGCGCACCTTGAGATCGGCCTTTCCAGCGAGCTGCACGGCGTCCGAATGCACCGGGATGCCACGCTCACGCGCCATCATGCAGGCCTCGCGCAAGGGCTGGATCACGCCGGTCTCATTGTTGGCGGCCATTACGGAAATCATCGCCGCGCCAGGCAACAACGCGGCGAATTTTTCCAGGTCGAGCCGACCACCGCCATCCACCGGCGCGTATTTCACCGGCCGAGGCAAGCCTTCGGCGCAGCGCAGCACGGCGGAATGCTCGATCGAGGAAACCACCGCCGCGCCCGGGCCGGTGAGGCGGTCGAGCGAATGCATCGCGGTGTTCACACTCTCGGTGCCACCGCTGGTGAATACAATTTCATCGGGCTCCGCACCGATCCATTTGGCGAATTGTTCCCTCGCCTGCTCGATCGCCTCGCGCGCCCGCCGCGCCCCGGCATAAGCGCCGGAGGGATTGGCATGACCGTCGCGCAGCCACGGCAGCATCGCCTCAAGCACTTCCGGCAACAGCGGCGTGCTCGCATTGGCGTCCAGATGAATCATGTGCGAAGCATCCGGCGGACCAGCCCGGATGACAACCCGGAAATCACCAGTTGGCACTTTGACGACACGCAGAACTTCGACTTGCGGCCGATGCAACCCCTCACTATGAAGCGCGGCAGCCGCGCCTGCCGTGAAAACCCACCTCCTCCTTTTTCTAGCCGTCCTGTGTCTGCTTGCTCCCGCCGCCTCGCACGCGGCCGGATTCCAACCGCACTTTCCTGAACTAGCCGATGGCAGCCGCCAATACGCCTCGTTTCCCATCCCTGCGGAAAAATACCCTCCCGTCGAGGGAGGGCTTTGGGACATCCTCAGGTCGCGCGTGGAAACCGATCCCTTCAACCTTGCGGCCACCATCATTTTTGCGCTGGCCATCCTCCACACCTTTGCCGCCGGCTACTTCTCCAAACTCGCGCACAAGTATGAGGAGCAGCACGATGAGCAGCTTCGCAAGCGCGGGCTGCGCGATCACGAACACCCCGATGGCGTGCCCGAGGTTTCATTTCTCGGCACTATCTTCCACTTTCTTGGCGAGGTGGAGGCAGTCTTCGGGCTGTGGGTCATCGTGCTGGCGGGAGCCGCGATCTACTTCCATTCGTGGCTCGATTTCGAGTTATATGTAAGCCACGACCGCGTCTTCGTGGAACCAATTTTCGTGGTGATCATCATGGCCATCGCCGCCAGCCGCCCGGTATTGCGCATTGCGGAAAACCTGATGTCCCGCGCTGCGGCGCTTGGCGGGCGCACTCCGGCGGCCTGGTGGTTGAGCGTGCTGATCATCGCTCCATTGCTCGGCTCGCTGATTACCGAGCCCGCCGCCATGACCATCGGCGCGCTGCTGCTGGCCAAGAAGTTCTACCGTTTCAGTCCGCCACCGAGGTTGGCTTATGCCACGCTCGGCTTGTTGTTTGTGAACATTTCCATCGGCGGCACGCTCACCAACTTTGCCGCGCCACCGGTGCTGATGGTGGCCTCGGCATGGGAATGGAGCACTTCTTTCATGATCCAGCACTTCGGCTGGAAAGCACTGACAAGCATCCTGTTGAGCTGCGCGCTCTATCACTTGATGTTCCGCAAGGAGCTCGCGCGCATGACTGCTGCCGTGGATGCCGATGGCGACGGGGTGGCGGATATCGGATGGGGCGAGCGCGAAACACCGATCCCGCCATGGATCACGGCGGTTCATCTCGGCTTTCTTTTGTGGACGGTCTATACATCACATTTCCCGGTGCTCTTCGTCGGCGGGTTCCTGTTCTTCCTCGCCTTCATCATCGCCACGCGCCACCACCAAAACGAGATTTCGCTACGCAGCCCCATCCTCGTCGGGTTCTTCCTTGCCGCGCTGGTCATTCACGGCGGCTGCCAGTCTTGGTGGATTGGCCCGGTCATCCGCTCGCTCTCCGAGGACGTGCTGATGCTGGCTGCCACTGTTCTCACCGCCTTCAATGACAACGCCGCCATCACCTACCTCGCCGCGCAAGTGGAAGGCATCAGCGATGGCGCGAAATACGCCGTGGTGGCCGGCGCAGTCACCGGCGGCGGCCTCACGGTCATCGCCAATGCTCCCAATCCCGCCGGCCAGAGTATCCTCTCACGCTTTTTCAAAGACGGAATTTCCCCGCTCGGATTGTTCCTCGGTGCGCTTGCCCCCACCATCATCGCATACCTCTGCTTCTTTTTCCTGCCCAGCGGGCATTGAAGCTCACTCATTCCCACTCCCTCCATCATGTTCACCGGCCTCGTTGAAGCAGTTGGCACTGTCGCCTCTCTCGAATCCTGCGGCGAACAGGCCAGGCTTATGCTGAAAATCCCCTTCGCCGCCGAACTCGCGCCCGGCGACTCCGTGGCCATCAATGGCTGCTGCCTCACCGTGGCCGCCCTCTCGGAAAGCGGTGCCTCATTTGATCTGCTCGCCCAAACGTTGCGCGTCACCTCGCTCGGTTCGCTGGCCGCCGGATCACGCGTCAACCTCGAGCGCGCCATGCGCGTGGGTGACCGATTCGGTGGCCACTTCGTGCAAGGCCATGTGGATGCCCGTGGCATGATCACCCGCCTCGAACCCAGCGGCCAGGATCACATCCTCGGGGTTTCCCTGCCACCGGAAATCGAGCGCCTCTGCGTGGATAAAGGTTCGCTCGCCGTGGATGGCATTTCCCTCACCATCGCCGAGCTCACGGAAAACGAAGCGGTTTTCTGGATCACGCCGCACACATGGCAGCACACCCACCTGCATGCGGCGCAATGCGGCCAACCGGTCAACCTTGAGACCGACATGCTTGCCAAGCACGTGGAGAAACTGCTCGCCGCGCGCATGGCGGGCGCGTGATTCAGACATCCATCTCGATCCGGTAGCGCGGAAGCGAGGCGTCGATTTCGCGGCTCCAGGCGTCGATCCCACCGCGCAGGCCGAAGGTTTGTTTCAACCCGTGGCCACGGAACCATGCAACCTGATCGAGCACATTGCGGCCGCTGTGATCATATAGCATCATAAACGCTTCCGGATCACCGGCAAAGAGTTGTTGCTGTAAATCCTGGGTGAAAAACTCGGATCCCGGGATGCTCACTGCCTCGTGCTCCTCACGGGTGCGGATGTCGATGAGCCGCAGACCTGCCAATTTTTCCCGCGCTACGGCGGGCTCCATGAGCAGCGCCGCATCATGCTCGTGGCTCGCCAGCAGGTGGGCGAGAACTTCCGCCATATCCAGTTCCGAGCGCTGGCAAAGCGCGGCCAGGGTCTCCTCGTTGGCAAACGCGCAACTCTGGCATCCGCCAAGATGGTAGCGTGAAAACAATGCCCGCCGGGCACCGGGAAGAGTTTCCAGAATCACGCCCATCGGCGTCTCGGCGCTGAGATAGTTTGCTTGCATCGACGGACGCTATCACATGGCCCGATTCAGGCAAACACTCACACCACTCAACCTTTTACGCCTTTTCTGATTTTAGGAAAAATTAACGCTTGCATGTTTCGCTAAATAGCGAAACGTAGTGCGCATGAGATCGCAACGGACCGCCATTCAGGATGCCGCGGAGGTTTTCAAGGCGCTGGGAAACCCGGCGCGGCTGCGGATGGTGAGGGAACTTTCCGACGGTGAAAAATGCGTGTGCGATCTGGTGGCTGCGGCGGGTCTCGGTTGGTCCACGGTTTCGCGGCATCTCTCGATCCTGCGCGCGGCCGGGGTGGTGATGGACGAAAAGCGCGGCAAGCAGGTGATCTATCAACTCGCGCTGCCCTGCGTGAGCCGTTTCCTCGCCTGCCTCGAAAATCCGAGCCTCTATCCCGCGATGCATTCCGCATGCTGCGGCGAGGACGGCTGATCAAAAACCGATCATGAAAACCGAGCTCAAAATCTTCGCATGGCTGGCCGCGGTTTTCGCCGGAGTGTATTTCCTGCCGGTGGGCACGCCACGTTTTGACCATGCGGTGTTCGAGGCGCTGGAACTGACGAAATGGTATGCCCGCGAGCATGTGATCCTCTGCCTTCTGCCCGCCTTTTGGATCGCCGGCGCGATCGCGGCATTTCTCTCCAAGGAGGCGGTGATGAAATACCTCGGCCCGGACGCGCCCAAGGCCGCCTCCTATGGTGTGGCCTCGGTTTCGGGGACCATTCTCGCGGTTTGTTCGTGCACGGTGCTGCCCTTGTTTTCCGGCATCTACCGGATGGGCGCGGGCCTCGGCCCCGCCACGGCATTCCTCTACTCCGGCCCCGCGATCAACGCGCTGGCGGTCATTCTCACCGCCAAGATTCTCGGCTGGGAAATCGGCCTCGCCCGTGCAATCGGCGCGGTGCTTTTCGCACTCGGGATAGGCATCCTGATGGCATGGATTTTCCGCAACGATCACACCGAAAAAAACCGCCATGCGCTGGCCACCCCACCTGCGGAAAATCCGCGCCCTCTATGGCAAACCGCGGCTTTTTTCTCGGTGCTCGTCGGCATCCTGGTCTTCGCCAACTGGGGCACCGACCAGGACGCGGGCTTCTTCGCCGCAGTCCATGCCATAAAATGGCGCATCACCGCTCTGCTCGCGGTGGTGCTGGCCGTGTTGCTGCGCGTTTGGCACAAGCTGCCGGCCGGGCGCATCGCACTGGTGGCCGCACTGACCGCCGCCAGCGGCCTGTTGGTGCCGCAACACCCGTCGCTGGCGGTGCTGGTGGCCACGCTCGGCCTGGCCTGGCTCACGGCCGGCCGCGACGATGCCGCGGGCGAGTGGTTTTCAGAAAGCTGGAGCAATGCCAAACAAATCATGCCCTTGTTGTTGGGCGGGGTGTTTTTGGCCGGTTTCATGCTCGGACGGCCCGGCCACGAGGGTGTGATTCCCTCTGAATGGATCGCCCATCTGGTGGGCGGAAACTCGATCGGAGCGAACTTCTTCGCCTCCATCGCCGGAGCCTTCATGTATTTCGCAACCCTCACCGAAGTGCCCATCATCCAGGGCCTGCTGGGCAGCGGCATGGGCAAGGGCCCGGCGCTTGCCCTGCTATTGGCCGGGCCGGCGCTCAGCCTGCCGAGCATGCTGGTCATTTCCTCGATCATCGGCCCTCGCAAGACCACGGTCTATGTCACGCTGGTGATCGTGCTCTCGGGCTTCACCGGATGGATCTTCGGCATGCTGCCGGGATGATATGATCTAACGAAAAACCACACCCAATCATCATGAAAAAACTGCAAATCCTCGGCACCGGCTGCGCCAAGTGCAACCAACTCGCCGCCGCCACCCAACAGGCCGCCTGCGCCTGCGGCATCGAATATGAAATGGAAAAAATCACCGACTTCCTGCGCTTCGCGGATTTCGGCGTGATGATCACTCCGGCGCTCGTCGTCGATGGCGAGGTCAAGGTTTCCGGCAAGGTGCCATCGCAGGAGGAACTCAAGAAACTGCTCGCCTGAGCCCGTGACATGAACTCGAAAAACATCATTAGAATCGTGCTGCTGGGGGTGGTTGCCATCGCGGTGGGAAGCTGGGCGATGAAGGAATTCGGCCCCGACAAGGTGTCCATGACTCAAGACCAGCCTACCACAGTCGTGAAGCGCCCCGATGGCGTGACGGTCATCAATTTCCATGGCAAGCAGCGCTGCCGCACCTGCATCCGCATCGGCGATCTTGCCAAAAAGATCGTCACCGAGGATCTCGCCGCAGCCGGACAAGCCGGCAAACTTCACTGGGAGCACCTCAATTACGACGAACCCGCCAACGCGCATTTTGTCAAAGAATACGAACTGGTCAGCTCCACCGTCGTGGCCACGCTGTGGAAAGACGGCAGGGAAATCACATGGCGACGCCTCGATGACGTGTGGGACCTCGTCGGCGATGAAGCGGCCTTCCGCGCCTACATCGCCAGCAATGTGAACGAGTTGTTAGAAAAACCCTGATGCAAGGCGATTCCCTGCTGTTGGTCGTCGGCGTGGCGTTCTGGCTCGGCGTGCTCACATCGGTGAGCCCGTGCCCGATGGCCACCAACGTCGCGGCCATCGGCTACCTCGCGCGCAACAGCCACTCGCGCGCCTTACAACTTCTCGCCGGACTGCTCTATGCCCTCGGCCGGGCGCTGGCCTACACTTTGGTCGGCGCCTTGATCGCATGGGGAATCCTCTCCGCGCCGACGCTCTCCACCTTCCTGCAGAAGCACCTCGGCCAGCTCATCGGCCCGCTGCTGGTGTTGGTGGGCATGATTCTGTTAGGCCTGCTGCCGGGCCTGCCATCCTTCGGCGTCAGCGGCGGCCGGCTCACCAAGCGCGTGGCGGACATGGGCGTGGCGGGCTCCGGCCTGCTGGGATTTTTGTTTGCCATGGCCTTCTGCCCGGCATCCGGCGCGCTGTTTTTCGGCAGCCTGCTGCCCCTGGCCATCCAGCAAAAATCCACCTGGCTGCTGCCTGCCGTCTATGGTGTCGGCTCGGCGCTGCCAGTGCTGTTTTTCGGCATCCTGCTCACCGTGGCGCGGGAGTCGGCCGCGCGCGCCTTCGGCCGCCTGCAACAACTCGACCGCTGGCTGCTGCCCGCCACCGGCTGGCTGCTCGTCGCCGCGGGCCTCTATCTGATCATCCGCCAGTGGGTGCTTTAAGACTGGCCGTGAGCGGCGACTCATTCAGGCAAGCGGAACGACGCTCTATCCATCTTCGGCTTTAGGATTTTCCCAAGCACTCCCCATCCATCACCATCCGCATGTCTCGCAGGCTCCATATCAGGCAGCTGCCCTAATTACATCCCCCATGCAGCAAAGGCTTCATCTACAAACAAACGGCTGCCGGTCACTGCAACAAAGGACTCTGCGCAACTCAAGCGCCAGACTGCCCTGATTGGCCTCGGCCAATTGCGGCTTGGGCAAAGTTAGGCCAGCGAATCCGGCCTCGAGTGTCTCTTCCTCACCGCCGCCGCCGCACCAATGCGGCACCCACCAACAGCCCAACCAGCACGTTGGACGGCTCGGGAATAGTAGCAAATGAGGTATATACCAAGCTCGTGTCAGAAATCGTAAAGCTGCCGTATTGGCTCACGTCGTAGTTGGTCTCCACTCTTTGGAAAGAACCCGAGGATAGATTCTTTCCAAAGATCGACGTCATTAACCAGGTTTGGGTGCCATTCGGCGTGTTCCAGAATCCATCAGTCATCTCGACGTTCTCGCCGAAGACCACCCGGAAGACTGTATTGGTGGTATCAACGCTGATAGCACCGTCGGCACCCACCATGTCAAAGCCCATGCTGGTCGAGTTATCGTTCAAGTCCCACTCAAAGATCGAACCGTCCGCGTAGGTAAGGTCGGCGGAAAAATGCTGGTTACCCACCGTGCCTACTCCTCCTGGTGCATGGCTGTTGCCGGATGTCACGCTGACCGGTATGCCGATGGTGCCGGTGCCGCTAAGGGTGCCTTCGGTGCCACTGAAGGTGATTCCCTGTGTCAGAGGTGTGTCCGAGTTGTAGTTGAATTCGCCCGCGCCAATCACCACACCGCTGGTAGCATTGATGGAGCCATTGGAACCAATGGTCAAGGTGCTGGCAAGCACCGTGGTTGCGCCGCTGTAGGTGTTGGTGCCGGAGAGAGTGAGGGGGTTAGTGCTCAAGCTGCCGAGGGCGAGACCGCCAGTGCCGGCGATTATCCCGGCATAGGTGCCCGCGCTGGTTTGATTGAGGGTGAGAAGTTGCCCGCCACCAATGTTGATGGTAGCAGTATTGATGCCACTGGCGGGGGTGGCGATAGCACCGCTCAGCGAACCGGTGGTGGTCGGGAGGTGGTTGAAAGATTCAATACAACATTCGTTGCGCCAAAGATGTTCGGGTTGTTCACGGCAAGGGTGCCAGTGGTGGCTCCCAGCGGAGAGGTGCCGGTTCCGGTGAGGGTGCCCGCGTTGACGATGGTGCCGCCGCTGTATGTATTGATGCCGGAAAGTTCGACCACACCAGGACCGGTCTTGAGCAATCCGTATGATCCTTCAATAATGCCAACAACCTCCAGCGTGCCGCCATCGGCGTCGAGTTCTGAATTTGTCGTATGCGTGATCGCCCCGGCGTAGGTGTTGGTATTTGCCAAGTTGCAGAGGGTGCCGCCATGAAGCGTGAGAGGTTCGCTAACCGTGAGGCCGTTGCCAGCCAGTTCGATTTCCCCGCCCGCATTGACCGTGGTGCCTGCGGAGGGGTTCCCTAACGATAACGCATTGCCGACGCGCAAGATTCCGTCATCGACGATGGTCTCGCCGTCATAGATGTTAGCTTGCCTGAGTTCAATAGTGCCGCTGCCGCTCTTTATGAGGGTGTTGCCCGTGCCACCGCTGAATAGGCCCGTTAAGACGACACTGTTACCATCGGTGTCCAGTGTACCGCCACCACTGTTGAGGGTGAGGCCTCTGGCGCTGGTAAAACTCCCCGAGAACAAAAGCGTGCCGCCACCCAAGACAACACCTCCAGATGAATCACCAAAATTATAATCCGCCCCGACTTGCAAGGCGCCCGCATGAATGGCGGTTCCTCCAGTGTAGGTATTGTTCCCACTCAGCGTCAGCGTGCCAGCGCCAGCCTTGGTGAGAGAGCCCACGCCGCTGATGACGCCGGTGAACGTCGAATCCGTCGGGCTGGCGAGGGTCAACACGCTGCCGCTGCCGGACGACACCGTCCCACCGCCAGCCAAGGCGGCGATCGTTTCTGAATGGGGGCCAAGGGCGAAGCTGCCATTGACGGTCACGGTCGCGCCATCCGCTATCTGATTGGATGCCAGCAGAGTAGCGATGGAGTCAGGGCCGATTTGAAGGCCACCGGTGCCGATCGCATTGATGCCAGGCGTCTTATTCAGATTCAGGGTTCCTTCATCCACTGCTGTCAAGCCGGTGTAGGTGTTGGCTGCAGTCCCATTCATGGTTAACGCCCCGGTGCCAGATTTGGTGAGAAGCGTGCCGACAGTATTTTCCGAAATGGCACCGCTAAGATCCAGATCAGCTGCTATAACCACCCGCAGATTGTCCTGCAGGGATATTGGCGCACTGATGCCATGCTTGGCACCACTGGTATTGAACGCCTGAATCACGGCATTACCATCTCCCTCCTCGTCCAAGATCAACGCACCTGATGAGGCGCCGATCTCGAAGGCCGTGGCGGTATTGTTAAAGACCACCGAGCCAACCGTCTTATTACCATCAATCGTGACGGTCGAACGGCCTGAACTAAAGATGGCTTCCGCCCCCACGGCATTCGGCACCTCGCTACTCCAGTTGCTCTGGGTGCCCCATACCGAGTCGGTAGCGCCGGTCCAATGGTTAGCAAGTTCAGAGACCTCCAAGTCGATCATGCCGGAATTATTCTTCAATACGAGATTGAACAAGCCGGTATGCGCTTCGGTAAGCGTCAGATTTGCGAAATTGGGAGCGTCTCCAGTGTAGCCAAACAAGTGATAGGTTCCGTGCGCCATGGAGCCGGTATTAATAATATCAATGAACGAAGCCCCTGAAATCAGGAAGGGACCTCCCGTGATATTGACCACGGGCGTGCTGTTCGATGCACCGAGTTGGAAGGTGCTGAGTGAGCCGGCATTAAGAGTCAGCCCGCCTGCCAAGGTCAGGGAGGGGCCGCCGGACATCGCGCCGGACGCCAGAAAATTACCGTTATTTTCGACGGTCACTGCACCAGTGATGATGCCATATCCAGCGGTGGAACTCCCTTGAAGCGTACCATCACTGCCCACGGTTACCGCCCCGGTGCCGGTCGCACTGCCACTGCTATTGCTCACCTGCAACACCCCGTTGGTGATGCTCGTGCCACCCTGATAGGTGTTGGCATTGGTGACGATCATCGTGCCGGTGCCAACCAAATCCAGTTTGCCTAAACCGTAGATCAAGCCATTCCGCTGCTGGGTAAAACCATTGGTAATATCGATTATCGCGCCGCCGCCGATCCCACCTTTATCGCCCATCAACTCAATCTGCCGCTCGGTGGTCCACGAGCCCACCGCGAGCTGCAAGGTTGCGCCATCATAGATGTGATGGGCATACAGGTTGCTCCCTGCGGGCGGCTGAGGTCCCGGTGCCTGGCCGTTGGTTGATACCAAGGTGCCTGCCATTATGTAGGTGCCGCCGGTGTAGGTATCCACTCCGCCAAGAGACAGCGTGCCGTCTCCAGTCTTGATCAAACTGCCGGAGCCACTGATGACCGAACTGGAGGTGTAGGTCAGTGTCTTGCCGGCCACCACCTCGAAAGCGCCGCCCGTGCTGGCACCGGTTGTTCCAGCCAAGATGGTGGAGCGCGAGGTATTGAAAGAATCGGTCACCCGCAACTTCGCACCGCCACCGATTGTCAAAATATTGGCTTCGAGCCCCAAGGCCCCGGATGCAGCCACGCTCAAGGTTCCGGCAGAGATCGTGGTGCCACCGGTGTAAGTGTTGTTGGCGGTCAGCGAGGTGATGCCCGCGCCAGCCTGAACAAGGGTGCCGGTGCGGTGATGGCTGCGCCGCTGAAGTCGGTGCCTTGGGTCACGTCATTGCTGCGATTGATGACCAACATGCCATTGTTAGCAATAGTGCTGGCAATCGAGAGTGACCCGGTCGTGCCACCATTGCCCAATTGCAGCGTGCCTGCGGAAATGGTCGTGGTGCCGTTGAAGGTGTTGTTGCCACTAAGCGTGAGAATTCCTGTGCCGTCCTTGGTCAGCGTGCCGATGCCAGTCTGGATGGCACCTGAGCAAAAGGTGTTGCCGGCACCGCCGAAAGTGAGATTCTGCGCACTGTTGACCACGCCGCTGAGCGTCAGCGTATCAGCGTCCGAGTTGATACGGGTCGGAAGGGTCACTAGATTGTTCGTTCCGCTCCATGTGTTGTTTCCTGAAATATTGCGGAGTGCGCCGGTATTGAAGAGACCCGAGCCGCTCAGGTTTATCCATTCTCTGCCTACAGTAATGCCACCTTGGAGTTGCAACTCGGCTCCCATCCGGATGCTTGAGCTGGTGCTATGGCTGCCATCGGAGGAACCAAGTGCAGCACCATTCTGGATATTGAGAATCCCCTTCTCCACGATGGTGGTGCCGGTGTAGCTGTTGTTGCCGGTCAAGGTCAGGGTGTTGGCTCCCAATTTCGTGAGCGCGCGGGTGCCGGTCAGGTTGGTCGCTTGGGTGAAGTTCCCTGCGGTGGTGTCTAGGGCTACCCCGGAGGTGGAATGTAGCGTGAAGCCGGTGAGAGTGTTGGAAAACAATTGGTCCACGGCGGTCGAGTTATAGTCGCCCGAGCCTCCGACGCCGAGACCGATGGTGCCGAGTGCGCCTGCGTTGACCAAGCTGCCGCCGGTTCTGGAAGCGGTGTTGAAGAAAGTCAGAATGCCGCCGTTGACGGTTGACGGTCCGGTGTAGGTGTTGGCTCCCGAGAGAGTGAGAACGCCCGGGCCGCTCTTGGTGAGGGCGTTGGCGCCATTGGCGAGAATGGCCGTGCTGATGGTTAGGTAGTCGTTTTGGGCAGCCGATGTGTAGATGACCAATTCCGAGTCGAGGGATGCCTGAATGCCGGCCACCCCGGAGATGATGGCTGCGCTGCCGGCATTCTTGAGGATCCCATTCACCGTGACGATGCTTCCGGGCGCCAACGTCATGTTGTTGCCCGCACTGACATTGAGGGTTTTGAAGGTGGCGTTGCCTTGGGCGGAGATGGGGCCGGTGAATCTCTGATGGTCTCTCGATGCCAGCGTGGTTGTAGGGCCGCTGGTTCCTGCGTTCGGATCACCGTTGTAGTTGATGGCCCGCACATAGCCGGTGCTGTCATACCAGGCATAGTTAGTCAACGAGGTGCTTGTGGGGTTGGTGACGAATATGCCTTTGTCGATGAACGTGCCGGGTGGCACATTGCCGAGCGTGAAGCCATTGGTCGCCGAATTCGTCGCCAAGGCATTGGCAATGGAGAAGGTGCCGGTGGCACCCGCGGTGCGGGCAGCCAGAGAAGTAAAGGCTAGCACCTCGTTTTGGGCCACGGTGTGGGTGAGCCGCACGGTGCTTTCCCCCCTATTGAAAGTGAGCGTGTTCAGGGCTTGACTGGTCGCGGTGGTGGCCCCCACGTTGTCAAAAACAAAGGCACCACCACCCATGGTAAGATCTGAGCTGCTGCTCAGCGAGCCGGTGGCCCGGTTGAGTTGTAGGACACCTGCGTTGACGGTGGTCGGACCACTGTAAGTGCTGTTTCCGCTCAGCAGTAATCTTGATGACTCGCTGTTTTGTATCACGCCGGTGACATTCGAGCCTATCACGGAACTGATGGTGTTGATTCCGGTTCCAGCGCCGCTGTTTGTCACCGTGCCAACCATATCAATGGCATTGGTAGAAAGTGTGATGCCCCTGCCGGTTGCGATAGCATTGAGCGTCAGGTTTCCGGTTCCTGTGAAACCGCCGCTCATCGTGAGGTTGCCAGCGCCACCTCCTTGCGACGTCAGCAACAAATGGTTGTTCAAGGTTACGGGACCGGCGAAAACAGCATGGGTATTATAGACGTTTTCGATCGCCAGAGTGCCCGTGCCGCCAGCAGCCACGACGATTGAATTGCTTGCGGTCGCAGTGCCTAAGCGCAAGGTGGCTGAGGCATTTCCGCTCGTATCGCCGAGGGTAATAGTGCCGGTTCCGCCGGAGGAATTATTGGCAAATTGGGCGACTCCACTCCTGATCGTCACCCCCCCGTGAAAGTATTCGCTGCGTTGAAGGATACGATTCCAGTGCCGATGGTATTGACGACCACCGCAAGCTGGCTGCCGCTGCCTTCGCTGACGATTCCCAAAAGGTCTATGTTGAAGTTATTTGTGGCGGTCGATAAGCCGGTAACCGTGCCGGAATTCCCACTTCCCGCGAGCGTCAAAGTGACGGACCCAAGGTTGGCGGCGGTGGTCAAGGTGCCTGCTTTGAGGCCCGCCGTATTGTTGGCAGTGACATAGGCGTTGTTGGTCCATGTTTGGGTGGCACCAAGGATGACGTTATTGTTCAGGTAAAACTGTCCAATCCCGCTTGCTCCATTGCCTCTCACCGTGATGCCTGAGGCACCGATTGTTAACGCCGCATTGTTGAAGCTAAGAGCCCCGGTAGTGGTGTTACCGTCTCCTACGGTAATCCCCGAGATGCTCGTCGTGGCTGTAGACGGCGTAAAATTGAACTTCAGGTTGTTGAAAAGTGCGGTATCCTGAGTGAGGCTGTTCGCGGGAGCTACCCCCCCGACCCAGCTAGAGTTTGAACTCCACGTCGTGGCGGTGTTGCCCCAGATGATTTCACTGGCCCGGGCAGTGAAATTGACGGTGCCGCAAATGCACACAAAGATCACAATCACGGAGCTTGGCTCGGGGCATAATCGAGGGAACCTCTTGAAATTTGCTTTCATGATCTATGATATTTTGACTCTTTTTCTGAGATGTGCCGGCTTTAGGCATCCGAGGCTCAACTTCGGAATCTACCCCCTAACGAAATCACCCTGAGGCCGTGCGGCGATGGTTTGCAGCAGGTATTGGAAACCGGCACTCTGGTTTCAGTTGGCATTATTTTTCAAAAATTTTAGGGGTTTTCTACCGTTGCAAGAAAAATAAAACAAGTCGGATTCGTGATTTTCAAAAAATAAATTCGCAAGTGTGCCCACAATTTTTTCCTCCCCTCCGCTTGGCACGCCACTTCCTCGTGCGCTACTGCTAGCCCGAGGACTGTATCTTGTTCTTCTAGCTCTGAGACGAGCCCATTCTGAGCGGTCTCTGGTCCGGCAACAAAGATGACGTCCACTTCCGTTACAACAGATCCTCGCAGCTCTTCCGCATCTCCGCCTCGTCCCAGTTTCCCAAGCCCTTCTAGCGGACCATGGGTGAAAATTCCACGGTTCCCAGCAAATTGACGTTCACCCGCTGCCGCTTGGTTTTCCAAGTTCGCTTTGAGGTTTGCGATGGTCTGTTGGATGAGCTAGACTCACAGAAGTGAGTGCGGCACTTGAGACATTGATACTGGCGGTGACTGCTACGATGCCAGATGAGTTTGCTGATGCGCTCGAGGGGAACGACGGAGTGGACGGGCAAAGGGTCGGCGAGGAACCACGCATGCCCTGCATTCCCGATTCGGCTCTGTTTCTGGGCGCTCAACCGCACCCGGTTCTCAAGACATGGCCGCAGATCACAGGCTGGCAGCCCCACAAGCCGCTCGCTGCCGCTTGGGAAGCTGCGGCTTTCGCGCGGGCAGATGATCTTCCGCCGGAAAAATGGCCGCTGGTGCTGGTGCTTCCGGGCAAGTCGCGCGATGAAACGCTGGCATGGTTTGCCATGGCCCGGGATCACTTGCAGCCGGGCGGGCGGCTCGTCGCCGCCATGCCCAATACTGCCGGCGCAGGACGCTTCGAGAAGGAACTCGCACGCGCTGCCGGAAAAATCAGCTCTATTCATAAAAACAAATGCCGCGCTTTCCATGCGATCGATGACGGCAGTTGGGACGAAGCCCTTTTCTCCGATTGGCGCGAACTCGGAAAACCCCGCGAAATTCCCGGAACCGGCTTCGTCACCCAGGCCGGGATCTTCAGCAGCAGCCACATCGATCCCGGCTCACAATTTCTCGCCGACCACCTGCCAACCAGCCTCCACGGCATGGTGGCCGACCTCGGTGCGGGCTGGGGATTTCTAACCGACGCGGCATTGCAGCGCTGCCGGAAAATCGAACAGATCTCTTTGTTCGAAGCGGATTCCCGCTCGCTTGACTGCGCCCGCACCAACCTCGCGGGATGGTCAGGCAGCGGTGAAAACCCGGCCCCGCTCCTCTCCTTTCACTGGCACGACGTGGCCACCGGCATCCCCGGCACTTACGACGCGATCCTGATGAATCCGCCGTTCCACACAGGCCAAGCGACCGATATTGACCTCGGCCGCGCTTTTCTATCAACCGCCGCCGCCGCCCTCAGGCGCGGTGGAAAACTATGCCTCGTTGCCAACCGCCAACTGCCATATGAATCGATGCTCGACTCGCTGCGCCTGGCCTGGCGCAAGCCCGCCGAAAACCCGACCTACAAGCTGCTCTTTGCGGAAAAACGGTAGGACGAACCAGAAGATGAATGATGCGGCATGCCGCACGGTCCTCATTACTTAAACTGGACTCTGGTCACTGTTCTCTGGACTCTGCCGCTTATGAAACTCGTCAGACTTCTCGCCAATCTCGGATACGGCTCACGCAAGGAGGTCCAGCGCCTGATCCGTTCCGGCGCGGTGACTGATGATACGGGCAAAGTGCTTGGCGAAAATGGCTTGCCGCCCCACGAGTGCATTCGCTTCCGCAGCGAACCGCTTGATCCCCCTTTTCCGCTGATCCTCATGCTCAACAAGCCCGACGGCTACACATGCAGTTCGGACGATCCAGGCGCGACGATTTACGACCTTCTGCCCGGGCGTTTCGCTCATCGGAATCCCGGCCTCAATCCGGTGGGCCGCCTCGACAAGGACACCACAGGCCTGCTTTTGCTCACCGATGACGGCAAGCTCCTCCACCGCATCATCCACCCCAAGTCGCATTGCCTCAAAGTCTATCATGCCAAGCTCGACAGGCCGCTAGGCGGGCATGAAGGCGCGTTATTCGCATCCGGCGAATTGTTATTGAATGGCGAGACTAAACCACTGTTGCCAGCCGGCTTCGAAGCGCTCGGGAAAAACGAGGCGTTAGTCACCCTGCATGAGGGCCGCTACCATCAGGTGCGCCGCATGTTCGCCGCTGCCGGAAACCATGTCACCTCACTCAAGCGCATCTCCATCGGCGGACTCCAACTCCCACCCGACCTCGCCGAAGGCGACTGGCGACTCCTCACCACGGAAGAACTACCTGCATTGACATGTAGTTCTGCAACGGTTCCGCACTCGGTGGCGGCTGATTTGAGATGGAAAGCAAAGCTGTAAACTTCCGCGCCGGATTGCTTGGCAGAGGCACCGGCTAGGCGGAATTCTTCGTTGAGCAGCACCAGTTCTTGCACGCTCATTCCGGTGGCTGTGGCCATATAGGTGAGTCCACCGGCCCAATCTGCGGTTTCAAGAAAGGACGCCGCCAAACGGAAATAAGCGCACGCCTGCCGAGAGTTTGTGGCTGAGGACGAATCGGAGCATAAGGGAGTAAAACCCCATCAATTCTGCAATTCTCTGAGCGGTTTTTTGGCGAATTGTTCGTCGCGCAATGTGCGTAATTGTTCGAGATGGCGCTGTTGGGCGGCAAGGTCTGGATTTGCTGCGGCGCCTGCGGCGACGGCTGTGTTCTGCCCGTATTTTTTCCACGGCCCGTATGGCACCTGGCCGGCCTCAACGAAGCGCCAATGGACTTTCTGCCCGGACTTGATGCCTAGGTAGTCGCGCACTGAGGGTGAGATGTCGAGGCCTGCACCGCCGTTCTGGCTGTTCTTCGGTGGTTTGTTGCCGAAGACGTATTCCCAATCATCGGTCGTCCACGGCCCGCAATCCTCCCACTGGGCATAGCAACTGCGGCCATTGCGGTAAATCTGGATCCAGCGCCCCTTGCAGACGGTTTTTCCTGGTTCGGGACGCATCCGCGAAAACCAGGGAATCACCCGGGAGGCCTCCGGCTTGTGGGTCCGGTGGTTGAGCACGTCGTTGTATGGCAGCGCCACGTAAAACGGATTGAGCCGCGGCGTGAATCCGGCCGACCGGAACTCGCCGCGCGTATGACAAGCAATCCTCGTGGCGGGGTCCGGATTGTCATAGCCGCCAAAGTTGAGCGCCCATTGCGTATCCCATGACGACTTGCAGTTTGGTGTGGGGTTGCGCGCCGTCGGTTGCTCGCCAATCCAGAAAATCGTGCAGGTGATGTGGGTTTTCCATGGGTAAGCGATCCGTGTCGCCGGCGATGGATTACGGGCCGGTTCAAACGATCGGTTGCCCGTCGGCACCACTACCCGTGGCAGCACCTGGGTCTGCGCGTCCGCCCACACCACGCCGGAAAACAAAACCGGCGCGAGGGTCTTTATCATGGCGGCTGACATGCGTTTCACTTCGGGAAATTTTCCACCAAAAGCCGGAAAAGCGGCAATTCGTCGCAGAGACTCCTCTCAAATCCGCCACACCGCAAGCGAAAGTCATGATCGTCCATGCTTGCCCAGAAGCTTTTCTTCCGCGGTCCACATCACGCTCGACTCCGGGGGGCGGACCATGCACGTTTTCCTTGGCAACCTGCTTTCCATGATTTTCAAAACCACCCGCAAAGCGCTTCGGCATCTTTTCCCAACCGATGGCCGTGTCACCGTCAGGGCGGCCTTACTCATCGCCCCCTTGCTTGTCACCTGCCTGTTGCTGCCTTCGTGCAACCTCATCGGTGCGGCCCTGGGTCTGGGCGTGATGAAACTCCAATTCGGCTGCCTGCCTGAGGGGACACTCATCGACACCGCCAATGGCCCGGTGAAAATTGAAAACCTCAAATCCGGCGACTTGATTTGTGGCTTTGGTGGACAGACGGTTCATATCACTCAAATCCACCAATATCGCGAAGACCCTGCTACCAACCGCTACCTTCGCATTTCATTCAACAACGGAGCCGTCATCAGCGCATCGCATCGCCATCGGATCGATGGCATCCCTGCATCCGAACTCGTGGTCGGCGGCACCTGCGGACCGCACACCGTCACCGGGGTCGAACCGCTCCACGGAGTCTCCCGCAGCTTCGATCTCCTCACTGAAGACGCTGGCTATCGTATTGGCGGCATTCCGGTGAACAGCATGATCGAAGAAATGCTTGGCCGTTGATTCCATACATTTCATCAGTAAGGGGCGGCCTCGCAGCGGATCGGGCCATAGATTCCGGATGACTGCTGTCCTTCGTGGATCATGTCGGTAGCGCTGATGGCCCCAAACAAGGGGGCCAAGGTGTTGAAAACCTCAATACGCAAGTGGTTACTCCCAGCGATAAGGTGCGCGGTGAGATCAAAACGATAAGGCCAGATGAAACGCGTGCCGACTGACATGCCGTTGACGAACAACTCCGCCGTGCCGCGCACCTTGCCGAGATCCAGGACCACAGCGGGGCTTTCAACTTCCGGGCGATGAATGACGGTTTCATAGGCCAGGCCGCCGGACCATTCGGCGAACCCCTGATCGCGCCAGTCGCCCAAGGCGATGCGTCCTATGCCGCACTTGTAGGTGATCGCACGCTGGAAAGCCGCCGCACCGCGTGCGGGCGATGCGGTTTCCACTTCTAACAATGCCTGCCGCGGACCGTGGATGCCTGCCGGCAGTGTGACCCAGTCATCCGGACACGGCAGGACCTCTCCATCGATCCACAGGCGCGCTTTGCCATGCACTGCCAGATTCATGGCGCAAGCACCCGGCGGGATGATCCAGCGGAAACGCTCTACTCCACGCGCACCCGGGCTTGCGTCCGGTTGCAGCGGCAGAGCGTGCGGACCCAGGGGATGTTTGCGCTGCCACAGATAGAAGTGGCTGCGGTTGAAATGATAGGTGAAGTTGTTAGATAACAGCACAGGCATCGGATCTCCGCCTGATGTGACGCGCCATGCGGTGTCCGACCCAAGGTGGCGCTCCGCGCCGTCGCTGCCGTGCGCGACCGCATCGACCATCAACGGCGGAACCCCGCCCGCGTGATCGACCCGGATTTCAATCAGGTTGGGGCCTTCGCTGAGGTTCTCCACGGCATAGCGTTCACAGCGCACGCCGAGTTCGTAGGGATCAAAGCCGCCCTGCCTGCCGATTTGCCGGCCATTGACGAACAACTCGGCGCAGCCTGCCACGGCGATTTGAAACACGGCGGATTCCACCGCGCAGGCAATTTCCCACTCGCGGGAATACACGACCTGTCCCCCACATATTCCGGCGGACGGCGTGCTGATCCATTCCGGACGCTCGGAGCCCTGCGGATTTTCCATCAAGCACCAGAACAAGCCCGCAGCCGCACATTCGCGGTCTTTGGAAAGAATCCGCGTTTCCAACCAGTTCCATCCTTCACTTAATGATACCGGCACACATCCTTGATAAGCGCTTTCATTCACGATGACCTCACGGCCGTTGAGCCATGCGCTTTTCTCCGCCTTCGAGCCAACCAACAGCCAAGCCTCGCGCGTTTTTTCGTTGAAAAATGCCGTGCGAAATTGTGCGCCGCAACCCTCCGGAATGGTTCCGAAATGCACAAACTCCTCCGCGATGTGGCCGGACGGTCCGTGTGACATCAACTGGCAGGGATCGTAGCGCAGGCCGCGTTCCATTGAATGAACGGCCGGTTTCCAACCGTGGGATTGCAATGGATCGCATCCCTCTGTGATGCCGGACAAGGGCGGTGGCAGTTCGCCGCATGGCATCGCCTCGGTTTGCCAACCGCGTGGAGCAAAGCCGATTTGAATGGTGTCTTCCTCCACAAGCCGCTCCACAAACGAAGTCTGCAGCGGCATGAAGCCGAGATCCTCCGAGCCCATCAGATCGTTTTCCGGAAGACCGACGGTCGGCAGGATTTCGCAGGTCCATTCCTGCGGCAGCTCTTCTAACAAAAGTTCATTCATCTCCGCAGGTGCCAACGGCGTCTCTGCAATTCCGTCCTCGCGCCAGATCACTACTGCGGCCGGCCCTTTGGTAAAGCGGACCTTGATTTCCTGACCGCATTCCGTCGGCAATGCATCGGGCTTAGTCAAACTTCCATCGAACGGTTCCCAAACTATCACCGAACCTGCCTTGGCCGGAAGCGTGACGGACATATCACGGGCATAGACATCGGTATCGAGCCCGATTTCGTGCGGGCCATACCACGTTTTTCCGAGTTTTAATTCGGTGGCGCGTGGGTAGGTGGCGGGCACGTAAAGAAAATGCCAGTCTCCCGCCCGGCGGTGCAGTGTGGGCACGGGTGCGCGTGGCATGAGCGCGTTGGATTTCATCAGTGCCTCGATCTCGTCCAGGCCGCAGACGCGCACATCCAACGCCGCCCCATTTCCGCCGAGGATCTCCTGCGGTGCTGCTTCTACCGCGATCAATTCGCCGCCGCTTCTGACAAACTCGTTGAGCAACTCCGCCGTGCGTGGTGCGAGCGTGTGGCAGGCCGGCAGCAGCACGATGCGCAACGAAGCACCGGAGATTTCCAGACAACCGTTGCTCACGCTGGCGGATTCGAGCGAATGATCATCAAGCACCAGATACTCCACGCAAGCCCGGTCGAGCGGGCCGGGGCATGGGCGCATCCATTCCATTTTTCCGATGAGTTCGCCGAACACCTCATCGGCTTTCCGCGCGTGTGCGGTGGGCTCCCATTTCAAATCGCTGAACCATCCCTGGCTGGCATCCGGCGGCGGACCGCTGTAAGGCGCGAGTGTCGCGCCAGCCTGGACAGTGGACGTGGGATAAAGAATGCCGACTTCGCATGCCGGCACACCCTGTGCAAGCACCTTGCAGAGGCGCGCGATCGTGTCGCTGAACGCGCGGTAGTGCCGCCAATACGGCTGCCGCCAGCAGGTCGATGGTGCGGCCCATTCCCAGTTGCCGCCCTGCGTCGAGTAATACACCGCATGCGGGTTGTATAAGTTTGCACCGGCTTGAAACCATGCCAGCAGCCAGTCGAACGTATCTTCCAGAGTGCCGCCCCAACCGGAGGCATAAAAGGCCTCCAACCAGACGCGCGGACGCTTGTTGAGCCAGGCCAGCGAGGCATGCACGCGGCCGTTGCCGTGGTGGTCGCAACCCGGTGCCGCATACCAGCGGTTGGTGCGGTGAAGATCGGCATAGGTTTCCACACAGCCGAGCGGGTTGCCCTTGCGTGCGTGGGTTTTCGGATCGCAGCCGCACTGGAGCCCGTGTGTTTCATGCCAATCGAAGGCTTTGCGGAAAAACGCGCTCTCTGCGAGTTGCGCGCGCATCGAGTGGAAATCATAACGGACTTTACGGGCCTCTGCGCTATCGCCCTCCCACAGGCATGGCAGGTAGTCCAGCAATGAGTAGCCATTCACCGATTCAAAGGCTTCATCAAAGCCCAACGTCCACGTCGGGATGGATGGCATCTCGTCCTGCACGCTTCCGGCAATCGCATTCCCTAACAAGTCTCCAACCCTTCGTTCGTATTCGCCATAGATCGCATCAAACAACGCATCGCAGGCCCCGCCGTTCAGATAGTCGAAGCCACGGCGAACCGCATACACCAACCGAACCTGGCCGGTGCCGCGCACCCTGCCATCGACCACCGGCAGCCTTGTATTTTCCTCATAGGCTGCGATCGGAACACAGCCAACGGGAAACACCGGCTCCACCGCATCCACCATCTGTGATTCGATCCATTGCCCGCCAAAATCCGGCCGCGCGGTCACCAGACGGCCTTGAAAATTCGCGCCTGAAAATCCGATCTGATCATAAAACCAGATGCGGATTCCGAGTTTGTGCGCCTCCACACAAACCTCGCGGAAGAGCGTCCACCATGCATCGGAAAACAACGGCGGATCATCCGCGTCCTTGCCGTGGATCGGCGCGCGGGCCGCGAGATTGAGGATCGTCACATTGAACACCCCGCCGTCGGCAAAACGCTGCAACTGCCTGAGCAAGACCTCCCGCTCCAAACGCGCACCGCTCCACCACCAGATCGGATTAGGCGAATAATGGGGATCGGCGGGCTGCGGGGTGCCGTCGGTGGAGTGGAGATGATGTGTCATTAATCTAAAATCGCAAAAGAGAAGGTGCGGGCGGGAGCGACAAGGGGGCTTCTCATGCAGAAACGGCTCCGCATCCAAATGAGGCAAATCCCCGACGACCAGAAAGAGAAGTCTGCATTTAAGTCAAAACCAAAATGCCGACCGTTTCATTTCCGGCCCGCCTTTTCTTCATCGCTTGGAATATCGTCGTTTGCAGCATCGAGCGGATGTTCCTCTTCCAGCCATTGTTTCGACACCCTGCCGTCCCACCATGCGAAGTTCATCGGGTAAGTGCCGGGCGCGAAGAGCACATGATAGAAATGCCAGACGACGATGGCGAGACAGGCGAGGATGGCCTCGTAGAAATGGATGGTGATGGCCACATCGATGAACCACCGCGGGAAGAACCGCGTCACGTCGATCTTGAACCAGATCATCAATCCGGTGACACCCATGATCACGGAGCCCCAGATCACCGCCCAGTATTCGAGTTTCTCGGCATAGCTGAACCGTCCGAAGCGCGGGTGATGGGGATTCTTGCCGACAAAATAAAGCAGGTTGCCGAAAACATCGCGGACGTCCTGCAGGGTGGGCATGAAATCCTTGACGAGTTGCCGTCCATCGCGGGTGAAGATGACATAAATGATGTGCCAGACACCGCCGCCGAGCATGATCACGCCGAAGACGCGGTGGACCCAGCGGCGGATCGCCTCATCGCCGCCGAACAACCAGCCGAGCCATGATTCCGGGTATTTCAATGCGAAACCGCTGACGGCGAGCACGATGAAGGAGGCGACCAGCACAAAGTGCTGCAACCGTTGGTGGAGGTTCATGCGGACCACCGTGGCACCGCGATTGTGATACCACTCGCGCAGCGCGCGCAGCCACGACATCAGGTTGTGGAGCAGCATCGCTCCGATCACGCTGAAGATCAGAACGAGATAGGCGATCCGCACCCAGTGGTTGACTACAGAGCCGAGTTTGCCGTGGGCGGTGTCGGTGGAGTGGATCGTGCCGAAGGCAAAATTCTCGCCGGCACCGGGGTGGCATTTGCCGCAGGTTTCGACCAGATGTTTCCTGTGGATCGAGGATTCCGGATCGGTGGACCGCAATACCTTGTGGTAGCCGTGGCAACTGGCGCAGTTCGCGGCATTGGTGGCACCACCTTTCACTGCGAGTCCGTGATAACTGTCGGAAAACGTCTGCACCCGGTCCGCAGGCATGCCGAACTTGGTGTTGATGCGTTCGGACTCATGGCAGCGGCTGCAGGTCTCCCCTACCTTGCGCATGGAACCGGCACCGGCGAGTGAGCCGATCTTGTGCTCTTCATGGCAGTCGATGCAGGTGGGAGCGTCGAAAGCCCCTTTGGCTGTCGCCTTGCCGTGCACGCTCGCCGCCACATCCTCGGCTTCTTGTTGGTGGCATTCACCACATGTCTGAAGCAGTCTCGTGAAATGGGTGGCGGATTTTTCCGAACCGTGGGCAAAAACTTCATGCGAGCCGTGGCAATCCACACATCCTGCGGCGGCCTCGTTGCCGGAATGCAAGGCCAGTCCGTGCGCGCTCGCACCGAAACTCGCCGACTGCTTTTCATGGCACTGCGCGCAGTCCACCTTGAGCGCCGGTTTTTCATCGTCCGGATGTTCAGCCGTGAGGTCGTTGTGGCACTCGCTGCATTGGTTCTTGGCGTGCACCGAAGCGCGCAGTTTTTTCTCATCCACAAAAAGTGAGGACTCCTTGCCGTCCTTCTCCATGGTCAGGTCCGCATCGCTATGGCACTCCAGGCAGGTCTCGTCGGGAATTCTCTCCTCCCCGGCTGATAGAAATGTACAGGCGGCGGCTAGGATAACTCCTAACAAAAGACCGCGCCGAACCGTTCCGGGGTGCGAACTGGAGTCCGGCACACACGGGATGATCTCCCGGGTTTTCATGGTTTGCTTGAGTTGGATTTCAATGAACCAAGCGGGTGACCATCGCATAGATGATGAGCACCAGCAGGACGAGACCGATACCGAAGAAGGCGAATCCGAAGGGCCGCGCGATCTTCTGCCAGCGTTCCCACTCGTCTTTTACCAAGTGGCGCTCGAGCCGGTTGGTGGCGACGAGGCGGTCATACCAGCGTTTGCGCTCGTGGAGCATTTCGGATTTCGAGATGCGGCCGGAGAAGATTACGGTGTCCATCGGGAATTTCTCCAAGCGGAAGTGGGTGTTGAAGAAATGGATGGTGAAGATGAAACCGGCTGCCAGCAGTGCCTCGTCCGAGTGCACGATCAGCGCGATGTTGATCACCCAGCCGGGCATGAAGCTGGTGAAGAACTGCGGGAACCACATGACCAGACCTGAGATGCCGATGGCGAACATGCCCCAGAACACCGCGAAGTAGTCGAACTTCTCCCAATACGTCCAGCGGTCGAACTGCGGCTTGGGTCCCTTGCCGAAGAACCACTTGTTGTGGGCGACAAAGTCTTTCCAGTCCTGGATGGTTGGCAACATCGAGTCGGGACCGAATACGGCAGCGATGAGGCGTTTCCACTCCCACTTGCCGGTTTCCGGGTTGCGCGCCACGCCGCGGTTCTTCCAGCAGGATGACAGAAGATCCCACAGGTGGAGGCCGAAGTAAGTGAAGCTGACGATCGCGCCGAAGCGGTGGAGCATGCGCGCGGTCTCGGCGCCGCCGAGGATCGAGAAGATCATTTTGGCCCAGTCCGTATAGTAAAACTTGAGAGGCATGCCGGTGATCACCAGCAGCAGGAAACTGGTCACCACCAGGAAGTGCAGGAAGCGCTCGAACGGTGCGAAGCGGGTGAACCAGATGTCGTCCTTCTGAACCTGGAACTTCGCCTCACGGTAGGTCTTCGAGTCATGGCGGTAGAGCCAGACCGAGCGGCCCAGCCACATCAACGTGTGTGCTCCGAAGAATGTGAACACGCCCAGCAGCAAGCCGGTCATCAGCAGGAAGGTGATGTTGAGCGACGGGTATTTATCCCCGTCCATCGGGTTGGCATGCGGAATGTATTTGGTGAATCCGACGGTGGTGCCGGGATGGCATTTCGCGCAAGTTTCCACGATGTTTTCCTTGGAAAGGCGGGACTCGGGATTGGATACCGGCAGGATGTCGTGGTGGCCGTGGCAATCGTAGCAGGCCGCCACATCCGAGGCCACGTTCGTCTTGCCGAGTGCCATCGCCTTGCCGTGGTAGGTGTCCCGGTAGTGCAGCAGGCTGTCGGCATGGCACTTGCCACAACGTTCGTCACTGACCTGCTTGAAGTGGCCGTTGCTTGGCAACTCGATCTCATGCGCACTGTGGCAGTCGGTGCATACCGGGCCTTCGGGATGGCCCGAGAGCAATAGCTGGCCGTGAACGCTTTTGTTATAGGTTTCCTCGATTCCGATGTGGCACTTGCCGCAGGTGTGGGCGACGTGGGATTTGTGAATCGGCGAGCTGCGGTCGATGCTGCGCTTGATGTCGTGCACGCCGTGGCAGTCGTTGCATGAAGGGGCGACGATCAACCCGAGTTCCATCACGCCGCGGCCATGGATGCTGTCGTGGTATTGCTGCGCCACGTTGGGGTAGCGCATCCGGTATTCCTCATTGAGTCCCGCACTGCTGTGGCACTTGGCGCAGGTGCGCGAGAGGTTGAGTTTGAAAGTCGGGGAGTTAGGATTGTTAGACGACAGCATGTCATGGGTGCCATGGCAGTCGGTGCAGGACGAAGCTGCGGACGATCCCATTGAGCGGCTGACGCCGTGGATGCTCTTTTCATAAATGGCGGATTGCTCCTCGTGGCAGGACGCGCAGTTGACGGGTTTTGCCGGTTTTTCATCATCCGGATGCTCCGCTGTGAGGTCTTCATGGCAGTCGGCACAGGAAACCTCGGAGTGCACGGAGCTCGCGAAGACCTTCTCGTCCACAAACAACGAGACCTCCTTGCCATCGCGCTCCATCGTCAGGTCCTTGTCGCTGTGGCATTCGAGGCATGTGTCGTTGGCTATGGCATCATCCTCCGCCCGCGCCGACCAGGATGCGCTGGCAACCAGCATGGAGCAGCAGATGGCAAACCCTGCCAACCGACTTCCCAAGGTGGTTCCGGAAAGCCCCGGGGAAAACCGGGCAGGACCACGCGATGGATCACGTTTCATGACTCCTCAAGAAAAGGCAGTAAGCCGGCCCGGATGGCTAACCGGATCGCGGCCAACACTGCGCATATCTTGCTTACCGGGAGCCGCCTACCGCATCAGCCCCGCGCCGGATTTTTGCACGCCCGGTGGGCTGCTGGTTTTACAAGGAACGGCGGAATCCTTTCCGCCGTGGTCCATGAAAAAGCCAATGGGTGAATGCGAAGCGCTTTTCATTGGCTCCCCATGGACGAGGGCGATTCGGAACCGGAGCGCAGCGTCTGCCCGGAGGCAAATGAGGCATCATTGACGACGGAGCAGCCGCGGGTGATTCCGGGAGTCTGCAGCGCTTGTAAAAGCGGAGCGAAGAACTCACCTGCCCGAGAGAGAAAACCAGAGTCAGAGAGCGCCCGCATACGTTGCGAATGGATCCAAAATACCGGCACGACCGCAGCAAGTTAGACGACAGGGTTCTTCTGTTGTGCGGAAACAACGCGCTCGATCAAGGCTTCGTTCACAGTTCTTCCCCGATCCCCACCCGCAGGTCCCGAACGCTCCACAAAACCCCTGCCGCAGCCTTGCCGCTGCCACGCAGCCGCCTCGCTCCATCCTTGCGCCTTGTCGTGAACCGGTCCCGCGCCGCCTCAAACGTCTCGTTCACAAACGCCTTGCTGCCAATCACCGCACCATCCGTGAAATACCTCACCCGGCAGCGCAACATCGCCGCCATGCCCAGATCCGGCAATGCCGTTTCGTTGTCCGCGCTTTCTAACAACTCCGCCGTGTTCTTCGTCACCAACCCACGCTTTTCAACCACCGCCCGCCCGCTCTTCTTTTGCAACTCGATGCCCATCAAGCGCCGATACAACCGCGAAACTTCGCGCCATTTCTCCGAATCAAAGCCCACGCCCTGATCGCAAAACCACGCCCGCACCAATCCCTCGCGCGCCTTTTTGCCATTTCCCTTCGTCCCGCCGCCGATGGCTTCGCCATAACTGCTCCAGCGATAGTCCGCCGGATCCACCACCATTCCCGCCCTAACAGGATTCAAGTCGATGTAAGCCGCAATCGTCCGCGCCGCCACGCCGCTTTCCACGATCACACTCTTGAATCGCTCTTCCCACAAAGTGCCGCTGCGCGAATGCGTCCGGTTGAACCAGCGCGTGAAGCGAATCAAGAACCCTTTCATGAATTCACTCAAATCATGCATCCGGTAAGTAAAACGTGCATGAATCTCCGCCACGCGCGTCTCGCTCGCCCGGCCATCTGCCACCAGCTTCCTCGCTTCCTCCAATTCCATGGCCACGCACTCCACAAAGTCCTCTGAATACAAGCCCGAGAGTCGTTTCAACAACTCCTCATCGCTCAACCCACCTTCCGCTTTCGGCGGCACCTCCAACAGCAGGTGGAAGTGGTTCGATATCACACAGTAGGAAAGAACCCGGCAGCCCGAAAAATTCTCATACATCCGCAGATACCTCCGGAACGCCTCGCACTCCCGCTCGCCGAATACCAAACGCCGATCCACCACCCGCGAAATACAGTGGTAAATCGCAGGCTTCCCCGCCGACTTCCCCGCCGACTTCCCCGCTGAGTTTTGCCATTGCGCCAACCATCGTGCCCGTCTCATACGGAGCAACCTGCCTCCTGCCGCTCAGCATGGCAAGAAAGATTTCTAATAATTTATCTGTCACCTTACATTGCTAATAATTTATCTGTCACCTTACATTGATACGGTTACATTTTTTCCCCTTGCGCGGTTCGGCACTTCAGGTTATGACGGGTCCTGTATGAAAAAGCAAATTGCTAGCATTAAGGCGGTCCTTGTTTTGGTGGCGGGAACGGGTTTTGCCCAGACCACGGTTCTGAACGGGACGAGCGGTAACGCGACGAATAGTAGCAATTTTTCCACCGGAACCAGCGGGAGCGGCATCACCTTGAGCCAGGAATTTTTCGCCGAGTATCTCATCGTGGGCGGGGGTGGCGGTGGGGGTGGCGGTGGTTACAATGGAGGCAACCTTGCCGGTGGCGGCGGCGGTGGAGAGGCTGGAGTGGTGAGCGCTGGATCTAGTTCAATTACCTCCGGAAGCTACAACATTGTAGTCGGCGCGGGCGGTTTAGGCGGTGCGGGAGGACAGGAGGGAAGCTGGTGGAATGGTGACTTTGGGGCATATGGATCCAGCTCTTCCGCCTTCGGTGTTACCTCGGCCGGCGGATCAGGTGCTTGGGGAGCTGCACTGGACACTTCCACCACCTGGTCGGATGGAACGGGTGGATGGGGAGCTTGGAACCGCTCCAACAGCGGAGGAGCTAAATCCAGCTCAGTAGGTGGCGCGGGTGGTGGCGGGGCTGGCTCTTTTGGAGTAGGCGGAGCCGCTTCGGGCTCGACGGGCGGGGTCGGGGGCACTGGGACCACGGTTTCCTTGACGGGAAGCTCGCAGACTTATGGCGTCGGCGGTGCCGGTGGGACTGGAAATTCATCCAACGTGGTCGGCGCGACCGGGGCAGCCAACACCGGCAGCGGTGGCGGTGGTGGTGGCGGCACCAGCAGCGGAGCCGCCAAATCCGGGGGTGCGGGTGGTTCGGGTCTCGTGGTGGTTCGCTACGAAGGATCGCAAGCCGGCACCGGCGGCACGATTTCAGCGGGTTCGGGTTCGGCTGCCGGCTACACGCTTCACACCTTCACCAGCACCGGAACCAACGCCCTGAACCTTTCCGGCCTGAACCTGGATACGCGGCTGAAAACGACCCTGACCGGAGTCATCTCCGGCAGCGGCAACCTGACCTACAACGGCCCAGGCACCCTCTCGCTCGCCGCCGCCAACACCTACACTGGTTCCACCGCAGTCAATCAGGGATCCCTCGCGGTCAACGGGTCGCTTGGCAACACCGCTGTGTCGGTGGGCAGCAATGCGACACTTCAAGGCAGCGGCAGCATTGGCGGCGCTGTGACGATCAACTCCTTGGGCACACTCAGCGCAGGTAACAGCATCGAAAGTCTTGCGATGGGCACGCTGACCCTTCAATCGGGCTCGAACTTCATTCAAGAGGTGGATAGCAGTGCGACAGTGGGCACCCAGGCCGACCTCGTGCACGTGGATGGAAATCTCAACATTGCCAACGGAGCCGTCTCATTGACGCTTACCGATCTCGCCGGATCATGGAACTGGGTGAATGACACCAAGTTTACCATGATCAATTATAGCGGCACATGGAATGGCGGGCTCTTCGTGTGGAATGGCGATGTTCTGGAGGACGACTCCAACATCATCATCGCGGATGGCAAGGGCTGGAGGATCAACTACAACGACACTACCGGTGGTTCCAACTACAGCTCGGAGCAGACCTACTCGAAGTTTGTGACGCTGACGGCTGTTCCTGAGCCCACGGTTGTGACGCTTGGTGGTCTTGGTGCGCTTCTTCTGCTGCGCCGCCGCAGGGCATAAGCTTCAACCGTTTTGTTCCATAAGGGAACGCCTGTGACTGTTGTTTCGGCACCGCTTCAGGCAAGAAATAACCCGCTGGCATTGCCACAAAAATCAGCTATTCTACGGCGATGACACAAGTCACAGCCTTACTCAAGGAGGCATGAACGGGGTCGGTCCTTGGATTTCAATATCGGAGTCTGTTAGATGGCTGGTTTGAATGAATGACTGCGGGTGCCAAACTGAAAGCCGGATGATGAGCGATTTGCACGTTGAATGAAGCGTGGCACGACCGAAAATTAGAAGAGCCAGAAATAATGGAGAAAGCGCTTGCGGGGTGATTTGACCCACATAAACGCGGCGCTCCATGGCGGATATCAATTTCCCGATTAGGACACCGCCCCAGTAGGAGCCGATAGCGGCACCATCATTGAACCCTGTCGTCTAACATTTCAAAGGTAGTCCCGCATGAGTGGGCGGAGTTGCTCGATAGCATGTCTGTGACAGGTCGGACGCATGGCCCGATCCGTAGCGAACGAATGAATTGCAGGCTGACATCTGCGGGGCGGTAGAGGGCTTGGTAGAGTTTTACGGGTAGGGCGCGGCCGGCGGCGCTGGCTTTTTCCGCGCGCTTGGCGAGGTCCTTTTGCCAGGCGTTGATGACTTTGCCGTCTTGGATGCCTTCCTCGTGTTTGAGCTTGGCTACGAAGAGGAGCGGCAGGTTGTGGACGATGCTATCATGGCGATGGCTTGTCCATGAGAAGCCAATGAAAAGCGCTTCGCCATCAACCATTGGCTTTTTCATGGACATCGGCGGAGAGGATTCCGCCGCTCCTTGGATAACCAGCAGTCCTCCGAACGTGCAAAAATATGCAGCGCATCAGCCCCGCGCCGGAACATTCGGCATTGCCAACAAATGGAACGGGACGGCAGTTCAGAGGATCGATGGAATTTTCATCGCGGTGTCCGTATCGGCATCGTAATCGACACCTTCGAGGCCGAAGCCGAAGAGGCGCAGGAAACTGGATTGGTAGCCATCGATATCGGCGAGACCGGCAAGGTTTTCGGTGTTGACATTGTGCCAGTTGGCGATGACGGGTTGCTGGACTTTGGGGTCCATTTCCCAATCGTCGAGGCGGATGCGGCCGAGTTCGTCGGGCTGTGGATCGGTGTAGCGGTCGCGGAAAAGGCGGTCGGCTTGTTCGATGCAATCCTCGTGGGTTCCGTGTTCCTTCATCACCTTGTAGAGCAGCGAGATGTATAGGGGAACCACCGGGATGGCGGAGCTGGCCTGGGTGACGAGTGCCTTGTTGACGGAAACCCAGGCCTTGCCGGAAAGCGGGGCGAGTTTTTCATCGAGCGCGCGCTGGACGCGTTCGAGATCCTCCTTGGCCTTGCCGATGGTTCCGTTTTTGTAGATTGGCCAGGTGAGGTCCGGCCCGATGTAGGAATAGGCGAAGGTTTGCACTCCGGGAGCCAGCAGGTTTTCGGCAAGCAGGGCGTCGATCCACATTTCCCAATCCTCGCCACCCATCACGGCGATGGTTTCTGCGACATCGTTGTTTTCAGCAGGCATGATGGTGACCTCATCGACCACGCCGGTGTTGGTGTTGAGGTTTTTGTTGGTGTAGCTCTGGCCGATTGGCTTGAGCACAGAGCGGAAAGTCTCGCCGGTTTTCGGGTGGGTGCGGCGCGGTGAGGCCAGGCTGTAAATCACGCAATCGACCTGGCCGAGATCCTCTTTGATGGCAGCGATGACCTCGGCCTTGATTTCATCGGAAAACGCGTCGCCATTGAACGAACGGGCGTAGATACCGGCGGCGGCGGCCTCGTTTTCGAAGGCGGCCGAGTTATACCATCCGGCGGTGGCGCACTTTTCGGAGTCGCCGGATTTTTCAAAAAACACGCCGATGGTGGCGGCTCCGGTGCCGAAGGCGGCGGCGATTCGCGAAGCCAGGCCGTAGCCGGTGGACGAGCCGATCACGAGCACCTTCCTGGGGCCGTTGGAGATAGGCCCGCGGTTTCTGACTACGGCGATTTGTTCGGCGACGTGTTTGGCGCAGCCATCAGGGTGAGCGGTGGTGCAGATAAAGCCGCGAATCTTGGGAGCAACGATCATGGTCGCGGTGAAACTACCGCCCCCCAGCGGTGTGGCAATCCTGATTTCACCGCGAATGAATGAAAGCGGACGATTCCTGGAACTCGTCATCTTTTCACGAAAAACCCGTGCAGAGGGTGCGCACGACCGCATCCATCGTCGCTGTGATTTTTTGATCGGATTCGCCGCAGCCTGGCGCTAGTCAAGCGGCGTGGCAGTGCTGCTTGCAATCGAATCTTCCTGCGATGAAACCGCCGTGGCGATCCTGCGTGGCGAGACCGGCAGGCGCGCCGAGGTGCTGGCATCAGAAATTTCCTCGCAGATCGAGCTGCACCGCGAACACGGCGGGGTGGTGCCTGAGCTGGCCTCCCGCAACCACTCGTTGCGGTTGCGCGGCTTGGTCGAAAAAGCACTCGCCACCGCCGGAGCGGGCATGGCGGAGATCGATGCATTCGCCGCCACAAGCGGGCCCGGTCTGGCGTCATCGTTGTTGATCGGCAGCACTGCGGCCAAGGGCATGGCCTGCGCTTTGGGCAAACCATTTCTCGGCATCAACCATCTGGAAGGACATCTGCTCTCGCCGTTTCTCGATCAAACCATGGTGCCGCCCCATGTGGGGCTGATCGTTTCCGGCGGCCACACCTTGCTGCTCGATGTCGGGGGTCCGGGGCGCTACCGCAAACTTGGCGGCACCCGCGATGATGCGGCGGGCGAGGCATACGACAAGGTGGGAAAATTGTTAGGCCTGCCCTATCCCGGCGGGCCGGAGATTGAAAAGGCGGCGCTTTCCGGCAATCCGGGGGCTTATGATTTCCCGCGCTCGATGTTGCATGACCCGCATCTGGATTTCTCGTTTTCCGGACTCAAGACCGCCGTGCTTTACACGCTGCAACGCGAGCAGGGAAAGTTCTCCATCGCGGATGTCTCCGCATCGTTCCAGCAGGCGGTGATCGAGATCCTCGTGGGCAAGACCCTGCGCGCGGCGCAGCTGACAGGCCGCAAACGGGTAGCCATCTCCGGTGGAGTGAGCCTCAACAAGGCGTTGCGCGGTGCGATGCGCGAGGCCTGCGAGAGATCGGGGCTTGAGCTGATGAGTGCTCCCCCGGATTTCTGCACCGACAACGCGGCGATGATTGCCTTCGCCGCATTGTTGCGCCACCTCGCCGGCGAGAGCTCGCCGCTGAGCGAGGACATCCATCCGAACTTGCCGCTGGTTTGTGCCGCTTGCTGAGGTTTTTGGCATGCTGCCGCTGTATGGCGGCGAGACGCCAGCGCCACGGTTTGCCATCCTACGGCTGAGACCGGCTGCGCTCGATGTGCACGGCCACGCAATCGGTGTCCGGCAGGATGTGTTTTTCGATGGTCACGGCCACGCTTTGCAGCGGATGGCGCACGAGGAGTTGATCCGCGATCTCGACGGCGAGCGTCTCGATCAAGCGGCGCGGGAGCGCCGCCGCCAGCGCCTGGATCTCAAGCGCCACGGCATGATAATCGATGGTATGTGATATCTCATCGGCAAGCCCAGCGAAACCCTGGCCGGGCACCATGCGAACGGTCACCAGAAGCGTCTGGGGTTCAGCTCGCTCGTCATCGGGCACGCCGATGTGGGTCTGCACGCGCAAGCGGCGGATCTCGATGGTGTCAGGGATGGGCATGGCGGAGAAGTTGGCGGGCGAAACATTCATCTAACAAAACACGGGTCGGATGATTGAGGTCGAGCTTGAGTGCCTCGGCGGGTGCCAGCCACTGGAATTCCTGTGCCTCGTCGTTGAGACGAACCTCCGTGCCGCGGGCGCGCGCCAGATAGTTGAGCAGGATGAAATGCTCGGGGCGCATGAACTCGGGTGAGTCGATGCTGTCATGAACCATTACAAAATGAATGTCATCGATCTCAAGCGAGGTTTCCTCCATCACCTCGCGCAGCAAGGCATCGGTAGATGCTTCGCCGCGCCGGATTTTCCCGCCGGGAATCCCCCATTTGTGATTCCACTTGTGGGTGCGGATCATCAGCACGCGGCCGGAGTGATCATAAATGAGAGCGCCGACCGTGGCGATCGGCCGGCTGGCCGGGAGGTGGCGGCGGTTTAGCAACTCGCGCAGCACGCCGAGATCCGGCACGGTGAGGTCCGGCCGCACCTGGGCGAGCAATTCCGGGTGATTGTAGCCGGTGAGCACGGCGATGGATGCCACTCCGCCATGGCGCGCGGTTTCCACATCGTGGGTCATGTCTCCGACAAACGCGGTTTCCGCCGGATCGAGGCCGTGGGTTTCGAGAATCCGGTGGATCACCTCGCGCTTGTCGAGCACACCCGAGTAGGTGGCCTCGAACAATTCGCGAAAACCGAAATCGTCCATCTGGCGCTCGAAGGCATCGGTATCCATCGAAGTGAGCACAAAGGTCCGGATGCCAAGCGCGGCGCACCATTTGAGTTTTTCCCGGGCATGCGGCAGCACGGTGACCGGTGTGAGAGCAGCGTCGAATGCCGGGCGGAAATGCGCCTCCAACTCCTCCAGCGGGATGTGCGGCAGCACTTCCGTGTAAAACTCGCGGTAGGGCAGGCGGAAGCGACGGCGGAATCCCTCGCGGTCGAGCGGCGCGACGTCGTATTTCCCTAACACCGCATTGGTCGCCTCGATCACCGGGCCGAGGTCGTCCACCAAGGTGCCGGACCAATCGAAAATGAGATTGTGAAACATGGTGGGGTGAGCGCTGAAATGCGGAGGGATTCAGCCGAGTGAGAATTTCACCGACTTGATGCGGTTTTCTCCAAGGTGCTCGCGGATACGGGTCAGCAGCATGGGTTTCATCTGCTCGAGGTGGAAACGCATGGCAGGCTGGGTGACGCGGAGCACGAGGTGGCCGCCTTTGACCGAGAGTGGCTCGGAATTGCGGGCGATGAATTCACCGGCGAGTTCTTTCCACGCGGCGCGCAGCTCATCCTCATGGATCCCATCCTGAAATCCAGCGGAGCTCAGGATGGCCGCGATGAATTGATCGGCGCGGCGGACACCGGCATTGAGATCCAACGCCTCATCACAGCCGCGCCATTCGCTGAGGATTTGCCGGCTGATTGCGGAAACCCGGTTCTTGCTGCTGGCGGAGGAGGCCGGACGTTTACTCGTCGCCATCGTCGCCAATGGCTTCGACAGGGCATCCTTCCATGGCCTCACGGCACTGGGAGGTCTCCTCGTCGTTTTCAGGTTGTTTGAAAACGTAGGAATATCCCTCGTCCTCGGAGCGGGCGAAGTTGTTGGGTGCCGTCTCGCGGCAGAGGTCGCAGTCAATGCACTGGCTGTCCACATAGAACTTGCCAGCAAGGTTTTCAGAATTTTTGTCTTCGCGGTCGGCCATGGTATTGTGATGGATTGGTGAGCCACTGGATGCCTGCCACGGGCACATGATGCAATCCGATTTTTCGCGAACTTGCCATTTGTCAGTCGCATTTGTCATTCGCTCTGGCTAAATCCGTCTCCGCCGCCTAAGAACCGCCACGCTTCCTGCAATGACCCCCGACACTCCTTCCCCGCCTCCCGATGGCCCGCTGCTGCCGCCACGCCATCGGCCGACCTTGGAAAACATCACCAAGGACACTACGGAGTTGGATCTGTGGGCTTTTGAAGACGACCTCGATCTGACCGAGCCTCCACCTCCGGAGACCAAGGCCCGCGCGGCCAGTTCATGGGGTTCCGGCGGAGAACTCCCGGCACCGCGCGAGCGCCATGTGATGAAGCCGCGCGAAATTACCCAGCCACTGGAAAAAACCAGCCCTGCAGACGGCGAGCGCATCCAGATGAACGTCGGCAAAGCCCGCGAGCGCACCCGACCAAGCGTGGAAATCGTCAGCGTCCTCCAGCCTGAGAGCGAGTTCGATGAACTTGAAAACTGGGACGACTTGCCAGCGCAGACCCAAGGCGAAGACTTCGTGGATGCCGTGCCGCCGCAAGTGGCGGCTCCCAAGCCCGTGCTTGAACCTGAACCCAAGGCCCAGCCCAAAATAGCCGCCGCCATCACGGAACAAAAACCGGTTGCCGCCACCAAGGAAACCCGCGCTAACAACGAAAACGAATTTGCGCCGGTCACTGGCGGCAATGCCAAGGCGGCTTCCCTGCGGCCGCGCTTGCAGCTCACCCATCTCGAACGCATCGGCCTGTTGCTGCTGCTCGTCTTGCTGGCTGTTGGCGGCATGGCTACGTTCGTCTATTCAATCAATCGCCTGCCCACCGAGTCAGCGAGGGCAGGCGCCGCCGATTTTCCGATCAAGGGCAGCAGCCTGACCATCGAGTCCGCAGCCAGCTACTGGCGCGAGCCCATCACCGACGGCTCCGCGCCCGAAATCATCCGCCGCGGCACCAAGCTGTTGCCGGTCCTTGAGCTCAAGGTGAGCCAAGGCAGCGGCGTTGTGCGCGTGCTTTTCCGCAACGAAGAACGCGCGGTGGAAGGGGATGCGGTGACGCGCACGGCGCATGGCCCCGGAATGCTGGTGATTCCGGCGACCGCCGGATTCGACGACATCGGGATGCATGCCGCCTACCGCACCGGTGGGACCAAACCGTGGACCGTCGAGATTTACGAGGCTCCCAGCGAAAATGCGTCTGGCAAGGAATTCACCAAACTTTTCGAAACCCACATCTCCACCGACCGCCGCTGAAACCCACCACCATGACCCACGAATACGTCACTCCCATCGTGCCCAGAGAAGGCTGGCACGTCCTGCATTTGTTTTATCACGTCGATCACTCACAATGGGCGCTCTATGGCGATGATGAGAAACGCCATGCCAAGACCCGGCTCACCGAGTTGGTGCAGGAAATCCGGGCCACTCCGGATACCCACCTGCTGATTTTCTCGGTGGTGAGTCCCAAGGCGGACCTTGGTTTCATGCTGCTCACCCCGGATCTCCAGGTGGCCAATACTTTTGAAAAACAACTCTGCCTCTCGCTCGGCCCGGAAATTCTCAGCCCCGCCTATTCCTACCTCTCGCAAACCGAGAGCTCGGAATACACCACCACCCGCGAGCAATACGCCGCCGAAACACTCGTCGGCGAAAAAGGCCTGGCCGAGGATTCACCGGAGTTTGAAGCGGCGCTCAAGGAATTCGACGAACGCATGGCCCACTACCTCAAGCACCGGCTTTATCCGGTGCTGCCCGATTGGCCGGTGATTTGTTTTTATCCGATGTCCAAACGCCGCAGCGGCAATGACAACTGGTATTCGCTCGACTACGACGCGCGTCGCAAACTGATGGCCGGCCACGCACGCGTCGGCCGCACCTACTCCGGCCGCATCCTCCAGCTCATCACCGGATCCACCGGCCTCGACGAATACGAATGGGGCGTCACCCTGCTCGCCAAGGACACCATCGACATCAAATCCATCGTCTATGAAATGCGCTTCGACGAGGTGTCGGCGCGCTATGCCGAGTTTGGCGACTTTTACATCGGCCTGCAACTGCCGCTCGATGTGCTGTTCCGGCGCATCTGCCTGTAAATCCGCCGCAAGCGAAACGTTCGTGAACATCGTGGACCAAATCGCCCTGCGGGCGTGGGCCGAGCGACCGGCGCTGATGGCGGATGGCGTGGTCATCAGCTACAATGAGCTGTTAGAGCGGGTTTCACGGATGGCGGAGTGGCTCAAGCGCGCGCCGGGTTTCCGCTGCGGGACCGTGCCCCGCGTGGGGCTGGCCTGCGGCAATGGCGTGGAATACATCGTGCTCGCGCTGGCGGTCCTCAAGGCCGGTGGCTGCCTGGTGCCGGTGGCCGATGAACTCTCAGATGCCGAGCGCGCGGAACTGCTGGAACGCACCCGCCTCTGCGGTGTAATTCTCGGAAGCGCCGTGAAATGGCGGCGTGGGGAATCCGTTTCCACCGAACCTGCCACCGGCGCGGCCTGGCTGCCTTTGGAAAACCACCACCTCGATCACGAGGCGGAGTTTGCGGCACTGGATCCCGCATTCATTCGTTTCAGCTCGGGCACCACCGGCCGCAGCAAGGGCGTGGTGCTCAGTCATCGCAAACTCAGGGAACGCATCGAGGCGGCCAATGCCGCACTCCAAATCACCCATGGCGACCGCATCTTGTGGATGCTGCCGATGGCCCACCACTTCGCGGTTTCCATCATCTTATATCTCTACCACGGTGCCTGCACCGTGCTCTCGGATTCCCATCTGGCTGCGGAGGTTCTGGAAACCGCTCAATCCTCGCGGGCAACGGTGATTTACGGCGCTCCGTTTCATTTTTCACTGCTGGCCGCCGACCCCGGCGGATTCCGCTGGCCGGAACTGCGCCTGGCAGTGAGCACTGCCGCTCCGCTGCCGGAAAAGGTGGCGGCGGCGTTCTCCGTGCGTTTCGAAAAACCCTTGGTGCAGGGCCTCGGCGTGATCGAGATCGGCCTGCCGCTGCTCAACACCGGAGGAGCTCAGGATGCCCCCTGCGCCGTGGGGCGCCCGCTGCCTGCCTTCGATGTCGAGCTGCGCGATGAGGAAGGCCTGCCCGTCGCGGCCGGAAATATCGGCGAGCTCTGGATCAAGGGACCGGGAATGTTCGATGCCTACCTCTCTCCATGGCAAACGCTCGATGAAATCTGCGTCCATGGCTGGTTTCCGACTGGAGACCTCGCCGAAACCGACGCCGCCGGCAGGGTGTTCATCCGCGGTCGGAAAAAAAGTGTCATCAATGTGAGCGGCATGAAGGTTTTTCCCGAGGAAGTGGAAACCGTGCTCATGCAACACCCGGCGGTGGCCGCATGCCGGGTCTCGGCCGCCAAGCATCCGATGTTCGGCAGCATGCCGGTGGCCGAGGTCGTTCTGCACGATGGCCAGACGGTGGCGGCGAGGGAATTGCTCGATTGGTGCCGCAAGGCACTCTCACCCTACAAGGTTCCCGCCCGCATCCGGCTAAGCGATCAACTCGAATTGACCGCCAGCGGCAAGATCCGCCGGGGTTGAAGTGCTTGCCTTCTCAATCCTCCTCAAACTTGCGCGAGATCAGCTCGCCCAGCGCCTCCAAGGCGGATTGCTCATCCGGGCCATCGGCACTCACGATGATCACCGAGCCATGGCCCGCAGCCAGCATCATCAGTCCCATGATGCTCTTGCCGTCCACTTCCTCGCCGTCTTTCTCCACAAAGACATCAGCCTGGAAACGATTGGCCGTTTTCACGAATTGCGCTGCAGGCCTAGCATGAATGCCAAGTTTGTTGAGGATGGTGAATTCTTTCTTGGCCATGGAAAAATTGCGGTGATCGCCGGGCGAACCCTAGGAACTCCCCCGCCCGCCTCCAAGGCTAAAGTTTCGCTTCCTTCGGCACTGATTTTACTGCCCGCAAACGCGACTTCAGCATCGGCGAATGCCCGGTGTCTGGCTTGCCTGCGAAGGTGGAGCACCAGGGACGTCAGGAAAACCAAGAGACGCGCCAACTCTCTTCATCTTGAGTCCTGCGTCTTGAGCGAAGCGTAATCCAACAACCCGTGTTTCCCGCCTTCTCTGCCGAAGCCGGATTCCTTGTAGCCGCCAAAGGGTGATGAGGGATCGAATTTATGATAGGTATTTGCCCAGACGACTCCGGCTTTGAGGCGGGATGCCATCATGAGGATTTTGGAGCCTTTGTCGGTCCAGACGCCTGCGCTGAGGCCGAAGGGCGTATTGTTCGCTTTCTCGATCGCTTCTTCCGGCGTGCGGAAGGTAAGGATCGAGAGCACGGGGCCAAAGATTTCCTCATTGGCGATTCGCTGGCTTTGCGAAACATTGGTGAAGACGGTGGGCGCGAAATAGAAGCCGTTTTTCGGCAGCTTGCAGGTGGGTTGGTGGATCTCCGCGCCTTCGTCGATGCCGCTTTGGACGAGTTCACGTATCTTGGTGAGCTGCTCGATGGAGTTGATCGCGCCGACATCGGTGTTCTTGTCGAGCGGATCGCCGACGCGCAGGGTGGCGATGCGGCGTTTCAAGCGGGCGAGGAAGTCAGCGGCGATGTTTTCCTGCACCAGCAGCCGCGAGCCCGCGCAGCAGACGTGACCTTGGTTGAAGAAGATGCCGTTGATGATGCCCTCGACGGCTTGGTCGAGCGGGGCGTCGTCGAAGACGATGTTTGCCGCCTTGCCGCCGAGTTCGAGGGTGAGTTTTTTGCCGGTCCCGGCGAGCGCGCGCTGGATGATTTTGCCAACTTCGGTGGAGCCGGTGAAGGCGACCTTGGCAGCAAGCGGATGGTTCACTACAGCGGCACCGGTTTCACCGGCACCGGTGACGATGTTGACGACTCCCGGCGGCAGTCCGGCGTCTGTTAGAATGGAGGCGAACTTGAGCGCGGTGATGGAAGTGGTTTCGGCGGGCTTGATGACCACCGTGTTTCCCGTTGCGAGGGCGGGGGCGATTTTCCATGCCAGCATGAGCAGCGGAAAATTCCATGGAATCACCTGGCCGACCACACCCAGAGGCGCAAGCGAGCGGCCGGGCGCGACGTAGGCGAGCTTGTCCGCCCAGCCGGCGTGATAGAAGAAATGCGCGGCGGCCATCGGCAGGTCGAAATCGCGCGACTCGCGGATTGGCTTGCCGCCATCGAGCGTCTCGGCCACGGCAAATTCGCGCGAGCGGTCCTGCAAAAGGCGGGCGATGCGGAACAGATATTTGCCGCGCTCCGCACCGGGCAGCTTGCTCCATGACTTGAAGGCACTGGCCGCCGCTTGATAAGCTGCGTCCACATCGGCGGCGTTGGCGAGTGGGATTTCGGAAAGCTTTTTTCCATCACGCGGCGAGATGGAGTCGAAATACTTCTTTGATTTCGGAGCAACGGATTTTCCGCCGATGTAGAGCCCGTATCGCGGCTCGATGTGCGCAGGTGCGGATTCGGGTGCGGGGTCAAACTCCCAGAGATCACCGAAGAGCAGTTCGCGGGCAGTGGTTTTTTTCGCGGGCATGGTTGTTAGATGGAAAGACGTTGATGGCAGCCGATCGATTGGCCATCCAGCGGCTGACGAATTCGACCACCGCCCGATGGTGGCGGGAGTATCTGTGAGGTCGTGTTTTTCCGCAAGCCGGATCAAGCAGCCAGCTTGGGCGGTTGTTGTGACGAAAAAAGCCGGACGAGCGAACCCGTCCGGCTTTTTTGAATGGTGGTGCGGCGGTTTGTGAGCGCCGCGTTTGAATCAATCCTGGCCGGGGCTCCACTCTTCGGAAGCGGCGGCGGATGCGAGGTTGAACGCTTGCTCGAGGCCCACCATCTCGGAAGACGGACGGAGGCTTTCGAAGCTGGCGCTTTCCTTCTTGAGCTGCTCTTCGGTGTATCCGACGGCCTTGATGGAAAGCCCGATGCGGCGCTCGACCTTGTCCACCTTGATGACGCGGGCTTCGATTTCCTCGCCCACCTTGATGATGTCCTTGACCTTCTCCACATGGTCCTCGCTGAGTTGCGAGATGTGGATGAGGCCGTCGATGTCGCCATCGAGGCTGATGAAGGCACCGAAGGAAGCGATTTTGGCAACCGTGCCCTTGACGAGATCGCCCACCTTGAAGCGGCTGTCGATGAGGCTCCATGGATCGCTCTCGGCCTGCTTGACGCCCAGCGAAACACGCTGGTTGGCCTTGTCGATGGCGAGCACCACGGCTTCCACTTCGTCGTTCTTTTTGAGCATTTCGGACGGGTGGTTGATCTTGCGGGTCCACGACATGTCGGAGACGTGGATCATGCCGTCGATGCCTTCTTCGAGTTCCACAAACGCGCCGTAAGCGGTGAGGTTGCGGACCGGACCCTTGATGGTGGCACCCACCGGGTAGCGGAGTTCGATTTCATCCCATGGGTTGGAGTCGAGTTGGCGGACGCCGAGCGAGATTTTCTGCTCGTCGATGGAAATACCAAGCACGACGGCATGGATTTCCTGACCGATTTCGAGCACGTCGCTCGGGCGGGTGATGCGTTTGACCCACGAGAGTTCGGAAACGTGAACCAGGCCTTCGACACCTTTTTCGATTTCGACAAACGCGCCGTAGGGCAGGAGCTTGGTGACGCGACCCTTGACGTGGTGGCCGATCGGGAACTTGCGCTCGATGTCTTCCCATGGGTTCTCGGACATTTGCTTGAGGCCGAGCGAAACGCGCTCCTTCTCTTTGTCCACGTCGAGAATGACGACGTCCACCGACTGGCCGATGTGCAGCAGTTCGGAAGGATGGTTGATGCGGCCCCACGACATGTCGGTGATGTGGAGCAGGCCGTCCATGCCCTGCAGATCGACGAAGGCACCGAAGTCGGTGATGTTCTTGATCGCGCCGGTGACCTTGTCGCCGATCTTGACGCCGGTGAGGAACTGCTGGCGGAGTTCGGAGCGCTCGGCTTCGATGACTTCGCGGCGGGAAAGGACGATGTTTTTGCGCTCGTCGTTAACCTTGACGATCTTGAACTCATAGACGTTGCCAACGTATTCGTTGAGGTCCTTGGGCGGGATGATGTCCACCTGTGAGCCGGGCAGGAAGGCTTCGACGCCGACGTTGACGGTGAGGCCGCCTTTGACGACACCCTTGACCTTGCCGCGGACGAGGCCGCCGTCTTGGAAGACCTTGACGATCTTTTCCCAGTTTTGCTTGTGGGCGGCTTTTTCCTTCGAGAGGACAACCATGCCCTCGTCGTTTTCGAGTTTTTCGAGAAGGACTTCGATTTCGTCGCCGATTTCGATTTCCTCGTCCTCGAATTCATTGGACGGGATGGCTCCTTCGGACTTGTAGCCGATATCGACGAGCACGACCTGCGGGCGGATTTCCAGGATGGTGCCCTTGACGATCGATCCTTCGCGGAATTCGCGGAATTTGGAATCGATCAGGTCGTTGAGTTCAGTGTTGGTGGGTGCGGTGAGCGTTGCGCTCATGGTATTTGGTTTGGGGTTAGGTTAGGGGTTCGTTCTCCTTCCGACATTGCCCCGGAAAGGACTCTCCACAGGCACCGGGGCTCCAACCGCCTGTGAAAGAAAGAAAAACGGAGGGGGAGACTAGGCTGCGATCACCCTCTGGCAAGGCCAAAGCCGGGAAATTTCGCAATCAAGCGCTCAGCGGCTCAGTTGGCGCTCTTGACGAGAAGGGCGCGCTTGCCGACGCGGGTGCGCAGGTAGTTGAGCTTGGCGCGGCGGACTTTGCCACGGTTGATGACTTCGATCTTGGCGATGCGCGGTGTGTGCACCGGGAAGACGCGCTCGACGCCCTCGCCGTAGGAAATCTTGCGCACGGTGAATGCGGCATTCACGCCCGAACCCTTGCGGCCGATTACCAGGCCTTCGAAAATCTGGATCCGCTCCTTGCCACCTTCCACCACGCGGCAATGGACCTTGACGGTATCGCCCACGTTGAATGAAGCGATGTCTGTCTTGAGCTGTTCTTGTTCGATCTTATCAATGATGGTCATGGGGTCCTCCTTGGCGGAAAAAATGAGTGCGTGGGACCGCGCAGGGCCGGGTGCCGTGGCGCGCGGGGCGGGAGAGCTAGCGGATCGATTTGGCAATTGCAACCGCGAAATTGACGGAAAATCAGAAATCAGGGTCTTCCATAAACCGTTTCGGGATCAAACGATTTTCCGTGGCCGATCCACTCGAGTTTGGCGTTTCCGCCCTCCAGTGGTGTGGTCACCTTGCGGTAAAAACACGAGCCGCGTCCGGTGTGGCAGGCTCCAGCGCCGATTTGCTCAACCACGAGGATGAGCGCGTCCTGGTCACAATCGGTGCGGATTTCCACGATCCGCTGGATATGGCCGGAGGTCGCCCCCTTGTGCCAGAATTCCTGGCGTGAGCGCGACCAATAGACGGCCTCGCCGATCTCCAGCGTGCGGCGCAGCGATTCGGCGTTCATGTAGGCGAGCATGAGAGGCTCACGGGTGGTGGCATCCATGGCGAGCGCGGGGATCAGTCCGTCCTTGTCGAACTTTGGGGCGAAATCCAGGCCTTCCTCGATCTCGGCTTTTCCGCCGCGTGGGACAAATGCGGTGTGGCAATCCATATCCGGAAACTTTAAACGCATGCCGCCTGGTGTCGAGCGCTCAGAACGATCATTCCCTCGCAAAAACCGTGCGGATTTTCTCAAGAGGGATTCAAGCATTCATCAACTCTTCGATTTCCTCCGCCTCTAGCGGGATGTTGGCCATCAGGTCGATGTTGCGTTCGTTGCCGATGAGCACGTCGTTTTCGAGGCGGATGCCGAGGTTTTCCTCGCGGATGTAAATGCCGGGTTCGATGGTGAGCACCATGCCCTCCGCGATGGCTTCGTGCGGCGGCGAGACGTCGTGCACATCGAGTCCGAGGTGGTGCGAGGTGCCGTGCATGAAATACTTTTTGACCAGCGGTTTGTCCGGCCCCTGGGCTTTGGCTTCCTTGGCGCTGAAAAGTCCGAGGCCCACGAGTTCTCCTTCCATCATCCCGAGCACTTCCTTGTGATAATCCATCGGCGTGATGCCGGGGCGCAGCAGTTTGTTCGCGCCGCGCAAGACGCGCAGCACCGCGTCATAGACCTGGCGCTGCCGTTGCGTGAAGCGGCCATTCACCGGCACGGTGCGGGTGAGGTCCGAGTTCCATCCGGCGTATTCCGCAGCCACATCCATGAGCAGGATTTCACCATCGCGGCAGGGTTTGTTGTTTTCCACATAATGCAGCACGCACGAGCTGCCACCGGAGCCGATGATCGGGGTGTAAGCAAAGCCACGCGATCCGCGGCGCACGAATTCATGTAATAACTCGGCCTCGATCTCCCACTCGCCGACGCCCGGCTTGATGAATCCCAACACCCGCCGGAAGCCGGCCTCGGTGATGTCGCAGGCTTTTTGAATCATGCGGATTTCCTCCGCGTCCTTGATCATGCGCAAGCGGTGCATCAAGGGTGCGAGCCGCTCGTAGCGGTGCAGCGGGTAGCGGGCCTGGCAGTCCTTGATGAAGCGGTCATTGCGGGTTTCCACCACGTTGGCCGCGCGCGGGTGTTCGTTGGTGGATAGATAAATGTGGTCCGCTTGTGTGACCAAGCGGTGCAGAAAACTTTCTATGGTGCTGGTCCACTCGATGCGCTCGATGCCGCTGATCGCGCGGGCTTGTTCCTTGGTGAGCTTGGCCCCTTCCCAAATGGCGATGTGCTCATTGGTTTCCCGCACGAAAAGAATTTCACGCTCCTTGGGGTCGGCGGCGTCCGGCAGCAGTAGAAGCGTGGTTTCCTCCTGGTCCACGCCCGTGAGATGGTAGAGATCGCCGTTCTGTTTGAAGGGCATCGTGCCGTCCGCGTTGGTCGGGTAGATGTCATTCGAGTGAATGATCGCCACGCTGCCGGGCTTGAGCATGCCGCGAAGTTTTTCGCGGTTGCGGATGAAAAAATCTTTGGAAATCGGGTCGTAGCGCACGCCGCCACTTCACGGCATTCCGCAGCGGCGGGCAATCCGGATTTTCGGGTTTGCGGCGGATGAAATGGTTTTCAGAGAAACACGGAGGCGCAGAGATCGCGGAGGAAAGCGCTGAGTTTTTGAAACTGCGGATTTCATATCCTCTGGTTTTATGAACTGCGGCATTGTTGATCGAGTGCCGAGAAGGCACCTCCTGCGCCGTTTTCATCTAACAACTCTCGATCGGCCGGGTGCTGCGGATCGCCGAACCCACGCAGAAATCCGGCCAGTGTCTGGAGTTGGTTTCGGCGGGTCCACGGCGCGCTCCAATCGATGAGGTCGGTGAAATTGACATCCGCTGTCAGATCCTGGCGGCCGGAGTTCTGATAGATCGCCGGGCCGTCCACGCGTTGTTGGAACAGATAGCCGCGCAGGGTGCCGCGCGGACGGCGCTGATAGAGGGCTTCCGCATTGAAACCGTAGTCAATGGTGAGCATGCGGCCGGCCTTCCAGTGTGGCAGCCAATCGGCGAGCCAGAGACGGTAGGAATCGTGCACTTCGATGCGTTGGCCCGGCGGATGGTTTTCACAAAATCCGGACGATGGTGGCAGCGGGGCAGCGCACATCAGGGATTCGGTGGAGTTTCCGCCGGAATCAAAAGCGACGGCGATTTCCTGCCAGCCGTCTGCTGATTTTTCAAACACGCGGACCGGGAAAGCATCGACGAGTTCATTGGAGAAAATGACGGCTTTTCCCTCACAAGCAGCGAGCGCGGCAGCGGGCGATTCGTGCCAACGCGCACGGTGGCGGAGATTTTTTTTCTGGATCGCTGCGAGTGGTGCCGAGGTCTCCACAAGGTGCAAGCGGGTTTTCCAGCGCAAAGACCATGGCAGATGGCGGCTCACGGCGGCGGCTAGCCTGCCCTCGCCCGGGCCGATCTCGATGAGGTCGCGGCAACCGGTTTCGCGCATGGCCCGCGCTGCCCAAGCGGCGATCCCGCGGGCGGGGGCCTCCGAAAGCATCGGTGCGGTGGTGAAATCCCCACCGCGTCCGATGCCGGGAATGCGGCGCGAATAGTAGCCGCGTTGCGGATCGTAGAGAGCCCGCCGCATGAACTCCGCGAAGGGAATGGGTGATTGGTCGGTCATCCCGTTGATCAGGCGAAAGTGTCGAAGCAAGTTGGTGATGGAGCAGACATCTTCGAAGTGGTGAGCGGGTTGAGTGTGTTCTGACTCACTGGACTCTTCAATCCACGAAATTTCATTTTGTGGATTCTCACGCCCGATTCATTGCTTGGTTTTTCATCAAATCAGGATAAATGATCGCTTTCCCCGCCGTCTTGCATGGTTTATGCAAGGCACATGCAAATTCGTTTTCTCGGCATCCTAAGTGCGCTTTCCGCACTGCTCGTCGCATCCGCCGCCGCGCAGAAAACCGTGCCGGCATTGCAAGCGCCGCGCTTGCCGCTCGACGTGGTTTTCAAGGGTGAATCGAAGTTTCAAGCGATCGTCGCCAAGGCCGAGCGGCAAAACTGGCGCGCCCTGCCCATCGGCGAGCGCACCATCATGGTGGCCCGCGAATTGGTCGGTGTGCCATATGTGAATTACTCGCTTGAGATACACGACCGTATCGAATCCCCAGTGGCAAATCTCAAGGGCATGGACTGCTGGACGTATTATGAGAACGCCCTGGCGATCGCCCGCATGCTGCGCTACAAACCCGGTCCCTACAAACCACAGGACATGCTGCACATGGTGGAGATCGAGCGCTACCGCAATGGCGTCTGCACCGGCAGCTACCTCAGCCGCATGCATCATCTGGAGGAGGTGTTTCACGACAACGAGCGCCGCGGCTACGCCACCAACATCACGCCCCGCCTGCCGGGCGCGGTGCGCCTCAAGCGCGAAATCCGCGAGATGACCGTGCAGTGGAAAAACTACCGCTACCTGCGTTCCAACACCGCGTTGATCCAACCGATGGGAAAAATCGAGGCCCAGGTATCGCGACTGCCGGTCTATCACATTCCGAAGTCCAGGGTGCGCGCCGTGGAAAACCACCTCCAGAATGGCGACATCTGCGCCATCACCACCAATTGGAAATATGGCTACACCTCGCACGTCGGTCTGATCATGCGCATCAACAACCGCGCCTACCTCGCCCACGCCACCTCGGACCGTGATAAGGGCCGCATGACACTCATCGACAAACCGATCAGCGACTACCTAAACGGCTCGTCGAAACACGCCGGCATCATCATTTGCCGCCCGAAAGACGTGCCGCCCTCCCCGCTATGGCAGCGCGGCGTGGCCAAACAGTGAACAGCCCGGCCGCATTGTGCTTTCATCCTTTCGTCCGATGCGCGACGCATCGCCAGCGCTCATGCAGTTTCCGCATCTTATTACCATCGCCGGATTGAGCCTGGTTGTTTCCGGTTGTGAATCGTGGCGTTTCGCCGCGCCGGTGAGGGGTCTTCGATGATAAAGAATGAGGCGGGCAGACCAGTCGGAGTCGTTAGGATTGCGAGGCATCCGGGCATGATGTGACCACTTGAGGATGTGGTTATAGACAATGCCTAGCTGTCCGGAACACGAGTGGCTCGGCGCCCAGCGCGCGGCAGGCGGCGAGGGCCTGTTGCGGATCGGCAAGATCGGCTCCCCAGCGGATGCGATAGCGGAATTCGTGAAATCCTCCGAGCGAGGCCTCGAAGTTGGTTTCCCAGTAATTGGTCATGAGCCAGCCGAGGGCCTCGGCTGGACGGCGCACCGGCAGAGATCCATCAGCGAGCAGGCGGGTGCCGGGTTCAAGCGGCCCGAGCTGGAGCAGCGGGGCATCGAGGCAGGCCACGGCGATGCCGAAAGATTTCCCGCAGACGGCGTAGCCGCTTTGCAGGCAATACCAATCGGTGAGTGTGCCTGGGAGTTGGTCGAGCACCGGGCGCACAGCAGCCCCAGCTTTATCGAGCCATAGCTGGCTGCCCTCGCCGCAGTCGAATGGTAATGCGAGAAATACATTTTCGGGATCCCAGACCGAGTCTTTGTTGATGCGGAACGCGGCTTCGACAACGGGACTGGATTTTGACAGGCGCAACTCAACGAAGGCCATGCGCGCGCCAACGAGTTCGTAGTCGATCCGGTAAACCGCGAGGTGCGGGCCGTCGTCCACAAGGCGGACTGACTGAACTTTGCCCGCATGACGCTCCACATTTTTCCCCTTCCGGTTCCGGCCCATCCGGGTGCGAGTCATGATCTGCGTGTCGGGATCATTCGGCTTGTCCACCGGTGTGTGTTCGTAAACCGGGGTGAACGGCAGCCACTCCGCTCCGTCTGCGAGCAGGCTCAATCCGGTGGCGGCGTCTTTCCATGAGCTCAGGCCAGAGTCCTTTTCGAAAACGATTTGTAGATGCGGTGAGGAAAAACGCAGATCGGTGACTGGGGCCTCCTCGCCGGCAAAGCGGGCGTCCATTTTCGCCAAGTCGGGACGGATGGAATCGTTGGTGAGCATTTGGTTAAAGCGGGCTGTGGGGATGCCTTCCGCCAGCTCGATGAGCTTCGACTGGCCGGCTTCGAGCCGCAGCGGGACTAGGAAATCCCAACCTCGCGGGGCGGCGACTTTTTGCGCCTCGAGTTCCTCGCCGGTCTCGTGATCGATCAGGCGGGGAGCGAGCTCGCGCACATGGAAATCACTGTATTCGAGGTAGAGCGGCGCGAGGGTTTCCAGCGGATAGGGAAACGGATTCACGACCCGATAGAGAAACGGCCGGCCCGGGCGCATCGGAGATTCGCCGAGCGCGATCTTCAAATCGTCCTCCGCCTCGCATACGGCGGAAAGCGCCGCGCAGGCGATGCTGTTCTTTCCGGCCGCGATGTGCTTGGCCACCCCGTCCCACGGCGATTTCATCGAGTCCGAGTGGTTGAACGTGTGCTCGCAATAGAGCGCGATGGATTGCTCGATCCGGTTCTCGACCGGCGGCTCGAGTTTCCATCCGAGCGTCTCACGGGCAGCACGCAAACGAACCAGCCCGCGCTGGGCGGTCCGGCAGAACCGCGTCTCGTCCGGGATGCTGGCGAGACCGTCCGACCACCAGTCCGGCCAGTCGCCACGATGCACCGGGATGTCCTGCCATTCCGCGCGCACCTTTTGCATGAACGCTGCGGGCGTGGTCATTTCGAGACGAATCGAGCCGCCGTGCGCGGCATTCCATTCGCGAATGAATCCGGCTGTTTCAAAGTTCGGCGGTGCGTTGTCAGAAAGCGTTCCGCCAAACCCAAGCACCAGGAAATTCTGCGGGTAGCCGTCGCGTTCCAGTTGTCGCAGGTAGCGAGGCAATCGGATCTGCGCGACCGGGAGGCTGTCGGGATTGGCCGTGCATGGGGTCAGCTCGTCGGCGAAGACATAGGTCAGTTGTGCGGATGGCACAAGGCCGAGCGCGTTGCCGAGCATGTAGTGCTCGCCGTTCCAGACGAGCACGCGGTCGCCGCCGGGCGTCTCCCACCAGAACGGCACCTGCCGCCTGCCGAGCGGTGACATGCCATGATGTGAGTGGAGGAAGCTGATGAGGTTCGTTGCACCGGTGTCGTGAAGTGCCTGCGCGTAGCCCCACGAATAGCCGTTGATGTCCGCGCTCACCGCCGTGTCCGCCACAAGGCTGTTTGCCTTGGCATAGTCCGCCGCGCGTCCGAGCACCGAGCGCATCAGCGGAGCGTCGATCATTTCGTTGAAATGCAGATACGTGGCCGAAAGCCCTGCGAAGCCGTCGCGGATGGCGTCAGCCATGGCGGCGCGATCTGCCTCGTTGCGAACCGCGAGCCATTGCTCTAGCGACCAAAAGCATTCGATGGTCCAGACAAAGCCGTCCAGCGAGCGATCCCCGGCTTTCCAATCACGATAGCGGGCCACCACATCATCAAGGAATTGCAGGTGGTATCGGGCGATGCGCCCCTGCGTCTCGGTGTAGCCAATATCGGTGTGGGTGTGGTGGATTAGATAGACAGTCCAGGGACGGTTCAGCCCGCTGTCGTTTGTGGATGGTGTGTTCATGGTTTGATAGATTATTTTGCGCCGGCTGGCTGCGTGGCGTCGGCTTGGACACCAGCGGCCCATGTGTCGAACACCTGCTTGAGGGCGGTCACTTTTTCAAGAAATTTTGCGGCAAGGTCGGTCTTTTCCTGGGGATCTGCTGCGAGATCAAAGAGCTGCACCGGGGTAGGTTTGTCGCCGGGTTCCTGATAGAGCTTCCAATTGCCCGAGCGCATGGCCCAGCCGCCTTTGAGCGGGCCGCTCTTCCACCACCAGAACAGATCGCGCTCGGGCGGTGGAGCGGGGGCCTTCTCGTCGATGAGCGGCAGGAGATTGAATCCGTCGAGCTTCGGCGAGGAAGGAATTGGAAGGCCTGCCGCGGCCAGGCAGGTGGGCAGGATGTCGAGCGTCGAGACCGGCGGGTTGAAGGTCCGCCCGCCCTTGACCGCAGCGGGCCATGACATGACGAACGG
>CANLKN010000007.1 GCA_947491475.1 Akkermansiaceae bacterium
CCGCACCGAGATCTTCGATTTCATCGAAGGCTACTACAACACTCACCGCAAACACTCCTCCCTCGGCTACCGCACGCCGGCTCAGTTCGAGGCCTCATTGAACACGCTAAACTAACCAAAAAACGGTCCAAAAATCAGTTGCATCTCAAGGCATTTCAAAATCGCCGGAAGCGAATCCCGTCTACCGGAACAGGAATTTTCTACAACGCTTTGAATGTATGCCCATTCACCATATCGATTCTCCACTAATTCTGGATTTCGATATTTCCAATCCTTGGGTATATTTCCACCGTAAAGAATGGTCTCGACGAAACGGTCTGACGGTGATTCGTCGCCGAAAACGACCACTTCGGTGACGGTATCGTCGTCTTCGCCGGGAATTCTCCCTTGAACGACGAACCTTCGCGGTTTTGGTGAGCTCATATATGAGAGGGAAAGCCTTGTGTACCGTATGCGTCAAGTTCAAATGTTCCAATTTGGAACATTTCAGTTTATTGGTTCTGCTACTTTAAGCAGATGTCCGAACATAAGGCTACGAAGCGTAATACAGCTGCCTCAAAAAATCTCGTTGGTTTGCGGCTACGCGAGGCAAGAAAATCCTATCCGGGTGGACGCACTCAAGATCAACTCTCTGGCCGATTAGCGGTTCTCAAAGTTTCCATCGACCGGCCTGGAATCGCTAAAATTGAACTCGGCATGCGCAGTGTATACGACTTCGAACTTGTGGCTTTGGCCCAAGCCTTGAAGGTCGATGTGCGATGGTTACTCGGAATGCAAGATTTCGGTGGCCGAGCTAAGGAGGTAAGGAGGTCGTCATGACGGTTGACGTTGCTGCGGCGCTGCGGAAGTCCACCGGCCGGGCGAAGTCCGATGTGGCTAACAAGTTGGTGAGCATGTTTTTGCATGAGGTCAGCCGAAAGGTTTGTGCGGCCGGGGAGTTGTCTGTGTCGGATCCGCGTTATTCAAAATCTGTTGTCGCCGCATTCGGGCAATGCTGTCTTTATTATGGCACGGAGCTGATAGACTCCGCGGTTCCAGTGGTGGAGCATCTCAATGGCATGAACCGGTTCAGTGTGGGTCTGCATGTGCCGGGCAACGTCGCCATGTCATGCAAATCCTGCAACAATAAGAAGCGGGATGACGACCAGAAGCTTCCGCTTTCAGAGAATGGTTGGGAGTCGTTCTTGTCTCACGACGGAACCCGTTGTTCTCCAACATGTAGGACCTGTGCCTATTGGCGCCGCTTCTGGCCGGATTCGGACTTGCAGCAGTTATCACTGGCCGCTGCGCGGGAACGCGTGTTGAGATTTCAAGATCCTTATCAACAGTTCGTCAATTGGTCGGCCATGGTCCGAGGCACGCTTCGGGCAAAGATTGAGACTCTTTACCGGGACTGCCAACGGTTCGCGACTTCTGAAATTGGGAAGCTGGCTACTGAAGTAGATTTGGAGTTCAGCAACGCAAACAGGCCAAAAGAAAAGAACTGACTTCATTCACTGCTCTGTGCTCACAAAAGCTCCTTCGGCAACGACGGAGACAGATTCTTGATCGCATCCGCCTCGTGGCGGTTGGCGACGAGCAGGGCGTCTTCGGTTTGCACGACGATCAGGTCGTTCACACCTAACAGCGCGATCCGCGACCCGGGGCGGGCGTTGAAGACGATGTTGTCCTTTGAGTCGAGCTCGGTGATGGGCTCGTTGGCCCGGTTTCCATTGCCATAGGTTTGGAGATATTTCGCCACCGAGATCCACGAGCCGACATCGTCCCAATCGAAAGTGGCCTCGATATTGAGCACGCGGTCGGCGTGTTCCATGAGCGCGTAGTCGATGGAGCGGACGGGAAGATGGGGAAACTTCGCGGCCACGGTTTCTAACAAGTCTGGAGATGAGCGCAGTTCGTCGATGAACGCGGCGAGCTCCGGCGCGTGTTTGGCAAGTTGGGCGGTGACCACGGGCAGCGCCCAGACGAACATGCCGGCGTTCCATGAGAATCCGCCCTCGCGGAGGAATTCCTCGGCCAGCGCGGGGTTGGGTTTCTCGCGGAACCGTTTCACCTCGTGGGGCGCATGCGCGCAGGAAAGGCCGGAAATTTCAGCGGGTTCGCCGCGTTCGATGTAACCGTAGGACGGACAGGGCCAGGTCGGCTGGATGCCGATGGTGACGAGGCCTGCGGATTTCTCCGCAGTGGTGAGAGCATCGCCCATCACATCCTGGAATGCAGCGGTGTCGCGGATCAGTTGATCTGCGGGCAGCACCATCATCACCGCATCCGGATTACGGGCAGCGACGAGGCCAATGCCCAGCGCCACCGCCGGGGCGGTATCGCGTTTCGCGGGCTCGGCGAAGATGTTTTCCGAAGGGAGCATCGAGGCATTTTCGCGCACGGCGTCGAGTTGTTTGCCGTTGGTGAGGATGAGGATGTTTTCCAGCGGGACGAGGCCATCGAGTCGGCGGATGGCGTGTTCGAGCAGGGTGCCGGAGCCGAAAAGATCGAGCAATTGCTTTGGGCGCGAGTCGCGGCTCAGCGGCCAGAAGCGGGTGCCGGAGCCACCGGCGAGGATCAGTGCATAGGTATTTTCAGGTGTTGGCATGATGAAGTGGGTTTGATGGATGTTTTTCTGTGCGGGAAAGCAGGAACCGGCAACATTTTATTTTCCGGGGTTGTCGCGAGCCGCGCGGGAAGCTAATACCGGGGCATGTCAGACGAGCATTCTGAATCGACACCCGCATGGATTGAAACCAGCGCTCTCACAGCCCCCGCGCTGTTGGGAGCCGCCGCAGGCTTGCTGCTTGGCGACTTGATGCACCGCAGCGCGCGCCGCGGCGTGGGCATCGGCCTGGGCGTGCTCGGCGTGGCAGCACTGCTGCCATTTGCCGTCGGCGGTGTTTCCTGGCTGGTCACCGGCCCAAAAAGCCGCCTCGGAGTGCGCCGCAAAATCCAGCGCATCCGCGACATCGGGCTCGGCGCGCCGGATTATGATGAAGTGGATGAGGAGCTCCGCGAGCAAGGCCTGATCTGAGCCCGGATGCGCATCGCCATCACAGGAAGCACCGGCCGCGTGGGTGCCGCATTGGTCCGCCACCTCGCAAGCCAGCATGACATCATTCCCCTGCCCCGCGCGGAGTGTGATTTTGAGGATTCAGCCTCACTGCAAAGCGCGCTGGATTCCCTCGAGTGCGATGTTTTCATCAACCCGGCCGCGCTCACCAACCTCGAAACCTGCGAAGACAATCCACGCCTCGCGATGCGTGTGAACTCCGCTGCGCCGGGAAAAATCGCCATCTGGGCCGCCGAACGCGGAGTGCGCATGATTCATCTGAGCACGGATTATCTGGTCGACGGAGAAACCACCATCCCGCTCACCGAAACGATGCGACCCGCCCCGGTCAGCGCCTACGGCCGCAGCAAGCTCGCCGGCGAACAGGCGGTGCTCACTCATCCGGGAAATCTCGTCCTCCGCGTGGCGTGGGTTTTCGGTCCGGAAAAACCGGCATTTGTCGATCAAATCTTCGATGACGCGCTGGCGGGCAAGCCACTCTCCGCCGTGGCGGACAAATTCTCGCTGCCCACCTGCACTACCGATCTAGCGCAGTGGATTTCAGCCCTGTTAGAAACCGATGCAAGTGGCGTGCTGCATGCCTGCAATCCAGGTAAAGCAGTCAGTTGGCATGGCATGGCGGAGTTTGTTGTTAGGGAAATGACCGCCTGCGGCTTGCTGCAAAGTTGTCCCGATGTGGCCGAGCTAAAGCTGGATGAAATCACGTTTTTCCACGCGCGCAGGCCGCGCTTCACGATGATGGACAACACGCGCCTCAGCCGCCTGATCGGTGATCTCCGGCCATGGCCGGAAGCGTTGGCGGAATATGTCAAATACCGCTGCGACTCCACTACGGAAATACCACCCGGGCCGTGACCGGAAAATGATCGGAGACCATCGGCTTGTCATGATCGCGGATTTCCGCCGCAAGAATCTCAGCTCCCTCGCTGACCATGATGTAATCCACTTTCAGCGGGCCGGCCCGCGTGCCACGCCAGAAATGCAGGGTGGTGCGCGCGGGTTCCTTCGGATGCCGCGCTTGAAAAGTATCGGTCAAGCGGGCATCGCGGGCAAGAACGGCGACGCCCGGGTTTTTCTCCCGCGCGTTGAGATCGCCTAACAGAACCACCGGCTGATCCGGAAACTTCCGGCCGTTGATGCGCTCCGCGAGCAAGACCGCCGAGCGCTCGCGCGAGCCCTGGTGCTTGTGGTCCCAGTGCGTGTTGAACACATAAAACCCGCGTTGGGTCGCGCGGTCCACCAACCGCATCCAAGTGGCTGTGCGGGGAATGCCATTGCCCCAGGTTTTCGAGCCGGGATTTTCCGGATTATCGGATAACCAGAACGTGCCGCTGTCGGATTCATCGGCTTCGAATCGGTCCCGGCTGAAAAAGATTCCAGCATACTCGCCGGAGCGCCGTCCATCGTCGCGGCCCGAACCGAAGAACTCATAACCCGGCAGCGATGCCCAAAGATCCGCAGCCTGACCGTGCATGGCCTCCTGCACTCCGATCACATCCGGAGCCTCCTCGCGGATCATGCGCACCGCGCCCAACACCCGCTGGTGCCACGCCCGCGCACCGGCATCCTCCGCATTTTCATAACGGATATTGAAAGTCATCAACTTGAGCTCGAGCCGGCCATCGGTAGCGACCGCCACCGCCTTCGGTGGACCCAGCACGCGTTCCTTGCGGCACGCCGTGGCCGACAAGGCAAGAATCGCGATGAGTATAATCCGGATCATGATCATCAAAAAAGCCGCTTCCCCTGAGGAAAGCGGCTTGGATTTGAAATTGGTCTCAAGTGACTCAGTTCGCTTCGGCAAGCACGTTGATGCGGCGGGAGTCCTTGTCGAAAGCCACGCGGCCATCGACCAGCGCAAAGAGCGTGTGATCGCGGCCGATGCCCACGCCCTTGCCGGGGTGGAACTTGGTGCCGCGCTGGCGGATGAGGATGTTGCCGGCGATCACGGCCTGGCCGCCAAATTTTTTCACGCCGAGGCGCTTGCTGCGTGAGTCGCGACCGTTCTTGACGGAGCCTTGTCCTTTTTTATGGGCCATGGAAGTAAGTGGATGGGTGTTGGATGATTAACCGGCGATCGAGGTGATCTCGAGCGTGGTGAGGCTGCGGCGGAAGCCTTTGGTTTTGTGGAAGCCCTTGCGGCGCTTGAACTTGAAGGCGATGCCCTTGGGGCCGCGATACTGGCTGATCACCTTGGCGGTGACCGAGGCGCCTTCTACGGTGGGAGCTCCGATTTTCACGTTTTCGCCCTCGCCGACGAGCAAGGCGTCAAATTGAATTTCGGAGTCCACCTCGGCGTCGAGCTTCTCGACGTCGAACTTGGTGCCTTCTTGAACGCGGTATTGTTTGCCGCCGGTTTTGATCACTGCGTAAGCCATGGCCGTATGGGAAAAATGTGGTTCCACCCCCGTGGGCGGGCGGGGAGATCACCACGGACCTCCCCACCGCGCAAGGTTTTTTTGCCCGACGGGGAATTTTTTGGGAGAAATTCCGGAAACCGGGGCTTCCAGCTTCTCCCAGCGGGTGATTGCATTATTGCCGGAAACATCCGCAAAGCCATGCCCCGGACGCCACAGATACTATCCGCTGCAGGCGAGCAAGGCATTGCAAATGCCCGGCGAAGTGGAACAAAATCCGACGTCATGCCTTTCGATCAAGGCCAGTTTGATTTCGACGCACCCGGCAGCGATGCCGGATGGCGGCGTTGGCGCGAGGAGTTAATTGCGCAACAACAAGCTTTTGAATCGCGCTGGGGCGTGGTGCTTGGCAAGCGGGTGACGGTATTCCTGAGAAATCATGCGAAGCCGCTGAGCGGGATGTTGGAATGGATTGATCGCACCAAGGGAGGGAGTGGCGGACCACCTCGATTCCGTATGCTCGGCCTGGAGTTCGGCCATGAGGAAATCGAGAGCATTGTGCAGGAGTAGTTATCTCATCAATAGAGGGCTTCGATCTATCGGTTCCGTGAAAGCGCCATGTAAACGCTGACTGGAGGGCTAATCCACCTCAACGGGTGAGTCCGGGGTTAGCGCTGGCAATGCACCGCCCCGCTGCCGCAGTCACTTGGCGCCAGCATTGGGGGATAATCCTCTTGCTTGCGGCATGGAATACGGGTTCTTTATCTCTCAAGATGAATTTCCGTTGGATCAATTCGCTGCTGTGGGGAAATTCCGTGGCACTCGCGTGGATGTGGGGGCTGGGGCTGTTTTTCAGCGTCCAGATGACGTTCATGTTCGGCCTGCAGGGGCTGCTGTTGTTTGCGGTGCCTAATGCGCTCGGACTGATGTTGTTCGGGTTGCTCACCCAGATCGTGGCAAAACGCCATGCCGGTGGACAGGAATCGCTGGCGCTGTTTTTCGACAAGTTTTCCAAACCCTTTCGGCTGATCTTCTATCTCTATCAGGTGTTGGCGCTCACGTTGACGGTGTTCGCGCTGACCCGCTACCTGTTCGCGCCGCTGGAACTGGTGTCCGGCCCGATCACCGCACTTTACCTGTGCATGGTGGTCTTCGTGGTGCTGGCGGCGGGCTGTTTGTTCGGCGAGGAATTCGGCATCCAACGCATCAAGTTCGGCCACGGCATGCTCGGCGGCCTGTTGCTCGCCTGCGTGGTGGTTGTGCTTTTCAGCCTCAATCCGCTGCTGCCGGAAAATTTCCAGTGGGGCCCGGTGCAACCTGACGCGTGGACCGGGCCGGATCTTTTGGGCTATGTGATTCCCCTGCTCATCGGTCTGCTCGTGGGTCCATGGCTGGATCTCCAACATTGGCAGCGCGCAATCCAGATCCACCGGGAGAACACCTCGATCCGCGCGAGTTATATCTTCGGCGGGTTGATCTTTTTCCTACTACTGCTGTTCCACGGCTGCCTGGCGGCCTGGGTGATGAGCAAGGGTGGCGTGGAAACCTATGGCAAAAGCGCGCTCGAAAGCCTCGATGGCTTCCGCTACGCGCACGAGCTGATCGTGCAATACATCGACCGTCTCGACGCCGGTTCCAAGGGACTGCTGCCGGTCGCCTATTTCACGTTTCTGGGCATCTGCGCGCTGACCACTCTGGACAGCGGCTATGTGGCACTCAAGTGGTTCCTCGGTGCGAACCTCGGCAAGAGCCAGAACCTGATCATCGGCATGCTGCCGAAACGGCTGCTTGAGTCGCCGATTCCGACTTTCATGCTGGTGGGTGCCGTCACGCTGGGCGGCTTGTGGGCGAAGCTGGAACTGGAATATTTCATGGTGTTTTACGCCTCGTTTTTCGTGGGTTATGCCTCGCTGGCCATCGCCCGCTGTTTCGTACCGAACTCGCAGCAGCCGCTGCCGCAAATCCGGATGTTCTCGCTGGCCAGCATCTCGCTGGTGATTTTCGCGTTCGGATACTTCACGGCGGCCAACTTCCTGCTGGTGCTCGGCTCGCTGCTACCGCTGCTTTATGTCGTCTGGCTGGTTGGAAACACCGACCTGCTGCGCGTCGTCACCGAGAAGGCCGGCGAGGTGATGGAGGCCGCCTCCGAGATTCCGGCGCTCAAGGCGATCGCCAAAACCGCCACCGTGGCCACCGGCAAGGATGTCGTGGCACCCGCGCCACAGGACGCCCACGCGCTGGGCGGCCACTTCGAGGGCAAGTGGTTCGTCTATTCCTTCATCGCCACCTATCAGGACACCAACTCGGTGGGCAACGTCTATTTCGGCATGTATGGCCTGTTTGTCGGAAAAACCCGCGAGTTGTTCTTCAACGCGGTGATGCCGGACTTCGACCTCAAGACCACCAAGTTCTATATTCTAACACGTTCGTTCGAGCACAAGTTCGTGCGTGAGGCGCGGGAGTTCGATGTGATCACCGTGAAAATCCGGGTGGCGGACTTCAACCGCAAGTTCTGCACGCTGGAGCATCAGGTCTTCGGCTCCGAGAACGAACTGCTTGGCAAGGGCAAGCAAAGCCTGCTCTTCGTTTCCTCCAAGGATTACAGTCTGCTGGACATTCCAGGCGAGGTCTATACCGCCTTCATGCCGCACATTTGAGCGGCCTTCAGGGATCCGTGAGGGCTGATGCCAGTGCTTCCATTTGCGCGGTGAGCGCTGGGATGTCATTGAGGTAGTGCGCCTTGATAATGGCGGATCGTTGCGTTTCGGGGACCGCGGCGAGCAGCTTGCGCAGGATGCCCTCCTTGATCCAGAAGGCATTCACATACTTCTCCCCCACCGAGGGAGCCTTGATCAGATCGATGACCTCCTTGTCCGCGAAGCCATGACGCAGGGCGGCATGGAAAAGGCGTTGGGCCTCGCCCCAGGAGCGGTTCACCGCCTTGGCGTTTTCCAAGCGCAGGGCGTTCCAGTCCATGGTGGTCACATCGAGGAGCGGTCCCTTGACTGGAACGCCAAGCGCATTGAGGTCATCGACGCGCTCGGGCTTTTTATCGCCATCATAATCATAAGTGATTTGATTGATCCAGCCATCGCCGGTGGTGTCCGCATAGAGGATCACATCGGCGAGTTTTTCGGCCTCTGCCTTGGAGGCACGGCCGTTCGGGTGGATCCCACCATAAAACTTCGCGCCGCGGTCCACCAGCCAGGCACCGGATTCGGCACCCACGAGATGGATTCTGCCATCCCATGCGGCACGGTAGAGCTTGCCCTTGCCGCTGAAATCCGCGTCCCACTCGGCACGGTCTCCCAGGCTGTCCGACTGCGGATGCCGGATGAGCGATTTTGGGTTCTTGCGTGAGCGGATGTAGGGGTTTCCGGGATAATACAACTCCACACGCTCCCATCGATAGCTGTCACCATCTTCATCGAAGGTCATGATGGCCTGCTCCCACGGGTGGCTGAAGATGCGCGGGATGGCGGAATCACGCTTGATGTAGCGGAAACGGGTCTGCTGCCGCCAGTCGGGATGACGGTAAAACGGCTTGGTCCAAGCCGGAGCCTTGAGGCCGGGGTAATCATGGATGTCTTCATCATAAGCGAGGCCGTGCTCGCCCTTCACATTGAGAGTGAAATCATAACTCACGGTGGTGCCCCAGCCGGAGTTGTTATCCAGATCATAACTCACCCAAGCCTCATCGATGAGTCCGTCGAAGCGCACGCGGTTTTTCCCTTCACCAATGAATGCGCGCTCGTCGGCCACGCGCAGCGAAACCTCGGAGAGTCCGTCACCATCGGGATCGAAGAAAAGAAACGGATTTTCCCATGAATACTCAGGATTTTCGACCGCCCAAATCGGGATGTGTTCCTTGAGAAACGTCGCGTTGCCATGATAGTTCGAGCGCCAGTTGGTGGGCGAATCCCAGCGAGTCCAGTCGATCGACATGTCATTCCAATCGATGTCCATGAGCATGCCGGTGTTTTCCGGATCGATGGTCACGAAATAAACTCCCGTCGGGAACAGCGCCTCGGCGCCGACCTTCGGGTTGGTGTTGAAAACCTCGATGTCCGGGATGCCGTCGCTGTCGCTGTCATGCCACTTCACATTGTAATCGGCGGGACCGTCGTAATAGCCGTCGCCATCGATATCCACCTGCATGGCGCCGTTGATGGTATCGCCCCATGCGGCATCCGGTTTCAGGATTCCGGCCTCGTCGAAAAAACGCACGCGTTTTCCGCCACGCCAGCGTTCGATGATGTCGGGTTTGCCTGTTCCGGTGATGTCAAGCCGGATGACTTCATCGGGTTTTGCCGCATCAAGCTTCGAACGGCGCGGTGAATCCAAGTCGGTCTCGTTTGTAAAAAAGGGAGTTTCCGCAAATGAGGCAAGAGGCAGAACCAGTGCGGCGACAATGAGTTGTTTCATGATCACTTTCATTTATGGCTCGATTTTCCACTCCAGCGGTTTGGCTTGGAGGGCAGCCGCGGCCGAGATCGCAACTTTCCAATGCCCCGGCGACTTGATGATTCCCGCCTTGCTCCAAGCCGCGCCCACGAGATAGTCGATCTTCTGCTCTGGGCCTGTTTTCGCGAGCGCGAGCCAGTGGTCCTTGTCGCTGGCGAATCCCTCGAACTGCCCCGGCGCAGGGATGACGGCGGTGCCGAGTTGGCCTTTTCCGCCTCCGCCAATGGCACCCCAGAGCGAGAGGGCACGGGCGTCGGTAAATTGACCGGGATGTGTTCCAGGGCGCTTCGTTAGGCCAGCCACGTATGCCACCGGGGTCCCGGGCTTGTCACTCTTCAAGGTGGCGTGATAGCGCAAAAACTGGCTGCCACGGTCCATGGTGATGCGCACCGTGGAGGAGGCCTTCATCTCACCTGCGGTGATTTCCGCATAATCCAACTCGAATGCCACCCTCACCGGACCGCGTGCGATCACCCGGTGCGCGATGAAATTCAGCCACGGGACGAATGAGCCATCCGGATTGCGCAAGCCCGGCGAACCGCCGCCGAGGGTGGGCCCTACCTTGAAGAAATCCGCGCCCTCGCCGTGATCGGTGTGATAGTCACCCTTGCGATACCAATCGTCCACGACCATGCGGGTGACCGATTTCGACCAGATATCGATGCCATTGCTGATGACGCCGGTTTTATTACCAGCTTCTAACAATTTTTGCGCCTTCGGGCCATAGACCCGGAAGGCAACGCGGTCGTTTTCCCAGGCAAAATCATCGATCCGTTCGGGGACGAGACGCGCGGTCATCATTTCGCCCTCTGGCCCCTGCCCTGCCTCGACACGGAATGTGCGGCTGCCTTTGGCCGGGAAATCACCTTGGAAAAGCAGCATCGCCGCGCCATCAGCCGACTCATACACCTGTGAAATGGATTTCGCGCCGGATGCCTCGTCCACAATCGTGACCTCGCCGGCCAGACCGGCGGCCTTGGCTTTCAGTTCGGCCATCGGAATTTCCACCGTGGCGGATTGCAACGCCTGATCATGCGGGTTGGAAACCACGATGCGGGCGAGCGCCTCGGCTGCGTGGACGAATAGCGTGCAGGCCGCAAAAGATCCGGCAAACGCGAGGGTGGAAAAAATCGGATAACGGCGCAAAAGACGGGTTGGTTCTTGCATGGCGGGAAGATAGGCAGACGGCGGCCTCTGGCCATTCAAAACGTCGATTTCCACCGCGCGCGCACACGCATGCGGCACATCCCGCTTGCGCAAATCCCTCGCTTTCCTAAAGTTGCGTCGATGAAAATGCGCTGCGAGAAAATACACGTGTTAGGTCTCGTCATCCTGCTTGCTGCTCCACGCGCCGTGATGGCCAAGGACTGGAGGGAAAACGTATCGAAGGAAAAATCCCCGCGGCTCTTGTTCTCGCCGGACGAAGTTTCCGCGCTGCGGGCCAAAGCGGCCACGCCCATCGGCAGGCGGGTGGCTGAAACTCTTGCCAAGCGCGCGGACCGCTGGCTCTCGACACCGGACGAGGCCTTCGTTTGCAAAAGCGACTCTGCCGCCCGCTCGCTGACCACGCAGGTGACCGAGCTCGCCGGCCATGGCTGGATTTCCGGCGACCGCCGCTACGTGGACAAGGCCATCGGCATCCTGTGCAAGATCGCCAAGGAGCTGGAGGTGCTCGACCATTACAAACTCAACACCGACCTCGCCGTGGGCAATGCCGCGCAGCTATTCGCGATGGGCTACGATCTGACGCGCCCCTTGCTCACTGCCGAGCAGGACACCTTGCTGAGAGCCGAGGTCCGCGAGTTGGGAGATGACATCTTCACCGCCTCCACCACCGGCAAGGCCGGCAAGACGGATGCCGTGCGGTTTTTCGGCGAGGAAAGGGATGCCCGCTACATGTCCAACTGGAACACCGTGACCCACGGCAATCTCGGACTTTGCGCGCTGATTCTCGGCGACCAGCCGAAATGGCTGGCCCGCGCCGAGGAGCGGATCGCCAAGTATCTGGACTTGGCCAACGACGCGACCGGTGCCCCCTTCGAGGGCCACTCCTACCTTGGCTACGGCAAGCAGAACGCGCTGCTCTTCACTTATGCGCTCAAGCGTGCCACCGGCCGCGATCTGCTGGCCATGCACGGCGCGGCGCACAGCGCGAAAATCGGCAACTGGCTCGCCTGGCAGATCCAGCCCGGCGGCGCGAAACTTCTGCCGCTCAACCAATCATCGGACGGCCCCTCGTTTTCCGATTACCTGCTCCATCTCAACGCGGTGAACCGCGACCGCCTCGGCCAATGGGTCTGGCTGCGGTTGGTGGGCGATCCAGCCGAACACGGCGGCTCCGGCACCTGGGGCGCGGAGGGGCACCCCGCGCACTCGAGCAACATGGCATACAGCCTGGTGTGGCTCGATGCCGGGCTCGAAGCGCAGCCGCCACAGCAGGCCGGACTGCCACTTGCCACCACCTTTGAACGCGGCGACCTGGTGGCGCGCGCCGGCTGGAGGGCAAGCGACAGCCTGCTCGCCGTCACCTGCGGCCGTGGCATCGGCGGCATCTGGAACCATGCGGACGAAGGTGGCTTTCTTTATCTAACAGAAGGCGCGCAGTGGGCGGTGGACCCGGGAGCCGGATTTGCGACATCGAGGTTTCACAACGTGCTGATGGTGGATGACACGGAGCAGGACGCGGGGGGCGGCCCGCACGCCACGCAGGGCACGGTGGAACATCTTGATGACCGCGGCGACGTGGTTCTAGCCGATGTGGATCCCTCTCCGGCTTACCGCAAGAACGCGGGTTTGAAATCCTACCGTCGCCAGTTCATCTACGGCCGCCAGCCGCGCCCCTTCCTCGTGGTGGTGGACCGGCCGGAAAAACCCGGAGCCGCCAAATACCAGTGGAATCTCATCACCGGCAAAGACAACACCATTTTACTCAGCAAAACCACGCCCGAAGCACTCATCACCACCAGCACCGGCAAGCGCTGCCGTGTCCATTTCGCCTGGCCGGGCGAACCAAGCATCCAGACTTACGAAACGGAAAAGCTCGAAAATCCCGCCATCCAGGCATCCACCACCGCCGAGTCCCCCACCCTCGTGAGTGTGCTGGTGCCGCTGCCGGACGGCATCAATGCCTCTATCAAAGTGAGCGTTGATGGCCCCGGCGGGCAGAGCGTCCGCATCGCCTGGAGCGATGGCGTGAAGGCCGAGGTAAAACCCGCCGATGCCGTGAAACCGTGATCCGCCGGCGCAAATTGAGCGCGCCCTGCCGAAGCGCTTGCGGGATGCCGATTCGCCGCGCAAGCTCGCGCCCGTGATTCGTTTTGCGGTGCTTGGCAGTGGCAGTGGTGGAAACTCGGCGGTCGTCGAGTGCGGCGGCGTGCGATTGCTGATCGATGCCGGATTGAGCGCCAAACAACTTTGCCTGCGCCTTGCACAACTCGGCATCCAACCGGAGCAACTCGACGGCATTTTGCTCACCCATGAACACGGCGACCACGTGAAGGGCCTCAATGTGTTCCTGAAAAAACATCCGATCCCGGTTTTCGCCACGCCCGCCACCCGCAAGGTCATACAAATCCAGGGCATCGAGGGCGGCATTTGGAAGACTTTTGAAACCGCCCAAACCTTCAGTATCGGCTCGGCCGTGATCCAGAGTTTCACCGTGCATCACGACGCCGTCGATCCGGTGGGCTTCGTGATCTCCCACAACTCACGCCAGCTCGGCGTGGTTTCGGACGTCGGCCATGTCACCCGCAGCATGATCGACCGGCTGCGCGGACTGCACGGCTTGTTTGTCGAAGCGAACTACGACGATGGTTTGTTAGAATCCGACACCAAGCGCCCATGGCCCACCAAGCAGCGGATCTGCTCGCGCCACGGGCATTTGTCAAACGATCAGGTCGCCGAGCTCATCCGCGAGATTGCCCATCCGGAACTCGGACGCGTGGTGCTCGGGCATTTGAGCTCGGACTGCAACAAGCCCGATCTTGTCCTCGCCCGCTTGCGCGCCTGCCTCGCGGAAATCGGCCACCACCATGTGGGCCTGCATTGCGCCTGCCAGGACGAGCCGACCGACTGGTTCAGCCTTTGAATCCGCAAATCGAAATTCCATGAACGACCACTCCGAAATGCTCATCGAGCTAGCGCTGTCCGAAGACATCGGCGGTGGCGATGTGACCTCGCTTTATTTCATCCCGGAACAGCGCCGCGCGCGGGCCTTTGTGGCGGCAAGGCATGAGGGAGTGGTTTCCGGCGTCGAAATCGCGGTGAGGGTTTTCTCGAAAGTGGATCCCGGCCTTGAAGTGGAAATCCTCATTCCAGACGGCAGCCGGGTGAGTGAAGGCGCGCTTTTGATCCGCGTGGAAGGCAAGGCCCGCTCGATCCTCACCGCCGAGCGCACCGCGCTGAATTTCCTCCAGCGACTCAGCGGCGTGGCCACCCTCACCGCCACCTACGTCGATGCCATCAAGGGAACCTCCGCCCGCATTCTCGACACCCGCAAGACCACACCCGGCTATCGTTTGCTGGAAAAACAGGCGGTCATCCACGGCGGCGGCGTGAACCACCGCATGGGCCTCTACGACCGCGCGATGGTGAAGGACAACCACCTCGTGGCCGAGGGCGGGCCGGAGGCGATCCAAGCTGCAATCCTCCGCCTCAAAGCCGACAAGCCCGCAGTGGAAGTGGAATTGGAGGCCGATGAAATTTCGCAGGTGGAAACTTTTCTCAAGATGCGGGGAGTCGATCACATCCTGCTCGACAACATGACGCTTGAAGAACTGCGCGAAGCCGTGGCCGCCCGTGGCGAGCGGATGACGCCGCTGCTCGAAGCCAGCGGCGGCGTGAATCTGGAAACCGTGCGCGGCATCGCCGAGACCGGCGTCGATTTCATCTCGGTGGGCGCGCTCACCCACTCGGCTCCGGCGCTCGACATCGGGCTGGATTTCACTTCGCTTTAATCATGCATAAGGAATTTCAAGATGCAGCGGCGGGTTTCCCCGATCCTTTCCGGCTCTTGGTCCGGGAAACCGCTGCTTCGACCAATGACGAGCTGCGCACCCTCGCCGAGGGCGGCGCGCCCGACGGCTTGGTGTTGCTGGCCCTGCAACAAACCGCCGGCCGCGGTCGGCGCGGGGCCACCTGGTTTTCGCCGCCGGGCGAATCGCTGGCCTTCTCCATCCTGCTCAAGCCGAGTGAACCGAAAGCCCTGTGGCCTCGCCTGGCACTGGCCACCGGACTAGCTGTCGCCGAGGCCGCGGAATCCTTCGGCCCCGCCGCCGGCATCAAGTGGCCCAACGACGTCTGGATCGGACGCCGCAAGCTGGCGGGCATCTTGGTCGAGGCGGGCAAGGACTACGCCATTGTCGGCATCGGCATGAATGTGAACAGCAGCGCGTTTCCACCGGAGGTCGCGGAAATCGCCACCTCGCTGCGAATCGAAACCGCACTCGATCACCCGCGCCACGAAGTGCTGGCGGCCATCATCCACAGCTTCGCCCGGCGCTGCCGCGAAATCGGCGCGGATTTCGATCACATGCTGGACTGCGTGCGCCAGCGCTGTGTGCTCACCGGCCACCGCGTCTCGCTCAGCACCTCCAGCGGCCCTCGGCAGGGAGTCATCGAGGGCATCGCTCCTGGCGGGGAATTGCTGTTGCGCACGGAAAGCGGACTCGACCGCCTGATCCAAGCCGATGAAGTGCGCATCCTCGAGTGATTCACCTAAATTACCGCTTAGCGGTAGATCATCGTTTTGGATCGCAAGCTTTTGTAAATGTCTTTAGTGGTTGGCATTTCCCGGTGGTCGATTGAAATCTCCGCCATGCCCCATGTTCTGCTGGTTGAAGACGAGCCCGCCATCGCCGACACGCTGGTTTACGCTTTGGAAACCGAGTGTTTCACAGTGACGCACACGCTCACCGGCAGCGATGCCCTCGCTGCCGCGGGCAGTGGAAATTTCGATTTCGCCATTCTCGACATCGGTTTGCCGGACATGACGGGCCTCGAAGTCTGCCGCCGCCTGCGCGAAATCTCGGCGATCCCCGTGCTTTTCCTCACCGCCCGCGATGGCGAACTCGACCGCATCCTCGGCTTGGAACTCGGCGGCGATGATTATGTGACCAAACCGTTTTCGCCCCGTGAAATCGTCGCCCGCGTCCGCGCCATTCTGCGCCGGACCGGTGCTTTGGTTTCCCAAACTCACGAAACTCCGGCCTCCGAAAAACACGCCTTCATCCATCACGACCCATCAGCGATGCGCATTCATTGCGCCGGCACGCCGCTCGATCTCACCGCCCACGAATACAAACTCCTGCTGGTCCTGATGGAGCATCCCGGCCGCGTTTTCACCCGCGATCAACTGCTCGACCACGCATGGCAGGACCCGGGCGCGGTCACCGACCGCACGGTGGACGCCCACATCAAATCAATCCGCTCGAAACTCCGCGCCGCCAGCAACGGTGCCGAAAACCTGATCGAAACCCGCCGCGGCCTTGGCTACAGCTTGGCTCCAAAATCTTAATTTCAGCTTCTCAGCTTCTCAGCATTTCAGCTTTTACCTATAAGATGCGCTTCACCCGGGTCACGCTGTTCTTCATCGCCTTCATCATCACGCTGGGTTTCTATCAACTCGCGCGCCATTTCCTCGCCGAGGTCGAACCACAGACCTTCCAGGCCACCGAGGAAATGATGGTGGACACCGCCAATCTGCTCGCGGAATTGGCGGAGCGCGACCTGCGAAACGGATCTGTGGACGCAGATGCGTTGCGCGGGGCATTCGACGCCGCCCACGCGCGCCGGATCGGTGCCCGGATTTTCGAGCACATCAAGGACGAGGTCGGCATCCATGCCTACATTACCGATGCGCAGGGCAAAGTGCTCTTCGACTCCCAACAAGGCCGGCGCGAGGGCATGAATCTGAGCGGCATGCGCGATGTCAGCCTCACCCTCGGCGGCGGCTACGGCGCTCGTAGTAGCCGCGATGATCCGGATGATTCATCAACCTCCGTGCTCTACGTCGCCGCGCCGATCGGCGACCCGTCCTCGCCGATCGGCGTGCTCACCCTGTTCAAGCCTCAAGCCGACATGATGCCACTCATCCGCGAGCGACGCCGCATCATCTACACCGCCTGCGGCCTGATCGGCGGCGGCATTCTTTTCCTCATCGGCGCAGTTTTCCTCTGGCTTTTCAAACCAATCGGAAAAATCACCGATTACGCCCGCGCCATCGAACGCGGCGAACGCCCGCCCAAACCGCACATCGGCATCGGCCGAGAAGTCAACACACTGGCCGGTGCGCTCGACTCGATGCGCGACTCGCTCGAAGACCGCAAATATGTCGAGCGCTACATCCAGACGCTCACCCATGAGATGAAAAGCCCGCTCGCCGCCATCCGTGGCGCGGCGGAACTCATCGATGAGGACATGCCTGCGGTAACCCGCAAACATTTCCTCGAAAACATCCTCGCCGAGACCTCGCGCAGCGAGCGCCTCATCAGCCGCCTGCTCGAACTCTCGGCCATCGAAAGCCGTAAGACGCTCGACGCCGCACAAGCATGTGATCTCCGCGACATCGTCACCGGCGCCATCGAGCAAGCCAGCCCGCTTGCGGAGATCGCCGGCGTCTCACTCATCACGGAGTTTCCACCCACTCCGCTGCCCGTCCATTGCGACGCCTTCATTCTCCGCGCCGCAGTGACGAATTTGTTAGAAAACGCCATCGACTTCTCGCCGCACGGCGAGTCGGTGCAAATCACACTCTCGGCAAACAACGGCCAAACGCTGCTTTCCATCCGCGATCATGGCTCAGGCATCCCGGATTACGCGCGGGAAAAGGTTTTCGAGCGCTTTTTCTCGCTGCGCCACCACGGCAAGGGCCGCAAGGGCACCGGCCTCGGCCTCACGCTTGTTAGAGAAGCCGCCGAACTCCACGGCGGATCAGTCACGCTGGATTCGGTGCCCGACGGCGGGACGGTGGCCAGACTGACGCTGCCTGCGGCGTGATGTTTCCTGAGCCTAGCGAAAATGAATCCGACCATCGACTGCTTCGAGGCGAATCCTCTGGCCTGTTATGATTTTCCCACTCAGCAGGGCCTCGACAACCAAGGTGCCTATCAAGCGATCCATCACCCGCTCAAGATTCCTCGCCCCGCCCTAACTGCCCCCGAGGGTGAAATGTGAAAGTGAACGGCTATGAGAAGGGCGATTCGTATCAATGCCCACAAAGGCACACCGCCCATGCGGGCGGACAAGTGGGCGCGCGGTCCTTCTCGATGGGGTGTGGCGGCGCGTCTATGACCGCCGGACTTTTTCCCGAACGACCCCGGCACTCCGCCATCACATGGAAATCAGCGACGCTCATAAAGACGCCGCTACAGTTCCAACTCGCCGTCGCGTCGCTGGAGATACTTGCGGGAGCCTTTCACGTATTTCTCGGCCCAGTGCCTCACCTTGGCCTGTTCGTCGAGCGAGAGGGTGCGGACGACTTTTCCCGGCGATCCAAGCACCAGCGAGCCGGGCGGAATGACGGTGCCGCCGGTGACCAAAGCCCCCGCACCGATGATTGAACGCTCGCCGATGACGGCACCGTCGAGAATGATCGAGCCCATGCCCACCAGCACCTCGTCCTTGACGGTGCAGGCATGCAGGATGGCGGAGTGGCCGACGGTGACGAACTCGCCGACGTAGCAGCCGTAGTCATCGGCGAGGTGGATCACCGCGTTGTCCTGGATGTTGGAGCGCGGTCCGATGACGATCTCGTTGATGTCGCCGCGGAGGGTGGCTTGATACCAGATGCTGGTTTCCTCGTGAAGGGTCACCCGGCCGATCACGTCGGCACTGGCGGCGATGAATGCGGATTCATGGATTTGCGGAGCAAACTCCGCGAAGTTCTCGATGGCCATGCGGGAGGCTATACGATGCCCTGCCACCCCGCAAGCCCTGTGGCGGTGCGTCGGGATTGAGAACCGCCATCCTGTCGGCTACGGAGACTTCTTGTTTGTTTAGAGCTTGGCCTTGCTTTGGCCATCGAACCATGAATCGAATTCCTCGGCTGCAACCACTTCCATGGTGCCGATCATGTTGCCGTGGTTTTCACCGCAAAGCTGGCCGCAAACGACGAAGGTCTCCAGCGTCTTGACCGGCGTGAACCACATCGGGATTTCGCGACCGGGGATGGCGTCCTGCTGGATGCGCATCGGCACGATGTGATAGTTGTGGATCACGTCGGTGGAGGTGATGTTGAGCACGGCCGGACGGTTCACCGGCAGCTTGAGGATCGGGCTGGTGAAATCATCGAGCGCGTTCGGGTCATCGAGATCGAGTCCGATGTCGCCCACACCGCTCATCAGTGCGGGATTCACGCGGCCGAATTTGCCATCGGCTCCGGGGTAGTGATAGGTCCAGCCGAACTGCCAGCCGACCACGCGCACGCGCTGTGGGTTGAGGGTTTGCACTACTTTCCAGTTGTCCACCCGCTCGGCCCAAAGAGGAAACGCGAAGCCCATCAGCAGCACCGCCTCGACGATGACCACGCCGACTTCCAAGTGGCTGGAAAGATGGCTTTTCACTCCGGTGTAGGAGGCCTTGGGACTGCGGCGGTGCCAGAAGCGCACGATGCAGTAGAGGAAGAAAATCGTCCAGCCGATGAACAATACGAACATGAACCAATGGACCACATCAAGCATGTGATCCACCTGACCACCATGGGCGGAGAAATTTTCCGGAATGCCGAGGAACTTGGAAGGACTCATGCGGATGATTTGATATTTGAGATTTGAAATCAGTGGTTGCCGGGGGCGTAGTTGTCGGAAAGCGTGGGATCAAAATGCTCACGTTCGCGTTTTGCGATGCGGAACATGAAGAATGCAATTCCGGAAAGCATGGCGACGATCACCACCAGCAGAAAGAAGATCGACCAACCGGCGGCGTCGCCACCGCCCTCGATCATTGAGACGCGGCAGGTGGAACAGGCGAGTAGGGAAAGAGTTTGCATGATTTCCAGAAGGTGGGGTTTAGAGGTGGAGACGGCGTGCCTTGCGCAGGAAATAGACACCATAAACGGGCATGATCAACACGCCGGCGATGCCGGTAAAGCCTATCGCTGTGGCGAGGGTGCCCTTTTCCGCCGCGAGCACAAATCCCCACAGGATGAAGAAGGCGAAGAGCATCAAGCTCACGCTGACGAAAACGATGTGGAAACCTTTGAGTGACATGGGCGGCGGGTGAGGTCTGGGGCCTTAACGAAGCGTGGGGGTGGCAAGCGGGGCCGGTGTGGTGGACATTCGGCCGTAGAAAAGCGGATCGTGAATCGGATCGTTCTTGGCGAACGCGGTGAGACCGAACAACACGATCACGAAAATAATACCCGAGCCGAAGATCCAGTAAACCGCCTTCTTCTCGTGATTGAGGTGCATGAAGACTGCCGCGACCAAGGTGGCCTTGGTGGCGGCGATTGCCAGGCCGAGAATGGCATCCCACATATCGAAACCATGATGGCCGATATCCAGCGCGGGCACTGTGGCCACCGCCACTGTCAGGATGGTGCCAACGAACAAGGCGGCACCGACAATGAGATAGGTGCGGATGGATTTTTGGATTTCTTCAGCGGTATTTGCCATGGGAAGGGAGATTTGGAATTTGAAATTTGAGATTTGAAAACAACAGGCTCACATCAAGTAGAAGATCGGGAAAACAAAGATCCAGACGAGGTCCACGAAGTGCCAGAAGAGACCGCCGACCTCGACGCGGTTGGCGAGCCACTCGGGATTGGAGTTGAACATTTTGCGGCCGAAGAACAGGTAGTAGGCGAGGACCAGCGCGCCGCCAATGACGTGCAGGCCGTGCAGGCCGGTGATGGTGAAGTAAAGGGCGTAGTAGGTGTTCCATGCCGGAGTGAACTTGGAGGCGAAACGAACCTGCTCGCGCGGCAGATCGAAGTGCATCGGGAAGGTTTCCTTGGCTTCGCGGCCCTTGTAGTCGGGGCCCATGAACTCTTCCTTGAGAGCAATTTTCCCCTCACCGCGGTTCACGCCATCGCTCATGGCCACGAAGTCCTTCCAGTCGATGCGGTAGCGTTCCTTGGCGGTGGGCTCGCGGTTGGGTTTGCCGGTTTCCTCATTGACGCCGTGGTCTTTGAGAAGATCGGCCTCGAGTTTCGCGACTTGTGCCTTGTTCCATTCCCACGCTTCACGGGCAAACGTGTGGTTTTGAATGAGCCATGAGTTTTCAACTGCGGCGATTGGATCCAGGCCTTTATTCACCGCCTTCATCGCGAGGTGGCGGAAGTCGATGGCATCCACATAGTGGAAACCCATCGGGCTGGGCAGCAACTTGCCATCGATGACCGTGTCATCACGCAGGCGGGATTGTGTTTCGCCCTCGCGCACATCGCGTGGCCGGAAATCAAGACGGACGGGCGGCGTGACGGTGAAAGATACGGTGCTGATTTCAGTGAGCAGTTTACCGGCTTCTTCGAGCGCCTTGACGTCGATGTTCACATCCGAGGCGAGCTGCCAACCGCGTTTGCCGGGGTTTTCGGCTTTGGTTTTTTTCCATTCCTCGCGGAGCGATGCGGTGCGCAGTGCTCCGTTGTGGGCGCGGGCTTTGAGATGGGCTTTTTGGATTGTTGCCAGAAGCTCCAAACTCAAAGGCTCGCCGGCCTTGGCAATGAGGGTATCCTGATTTCCGCCTTCACTCGTGCGGGCCGTGACGTCGGCCGCGAGTTTGATTTCCGCGTTGCGGTGTGCCGCCTGGCTGAGGATTTCCTCCACCCATGGTTTATGATAGCGCACGGTGCTGAAGGTGAGTCCGCCGGATTCGATGCGGATCTGGTTTTCCTCCACTTCGCTGCCGTGGTGGTTGAGCACGTATTCACCATTCTCCTTTTCATAACCGAGGTGGCCCTCGACGACGGTATAGTCAGTGAGGCGGACCGCTTGGTGATGGAACTTGACGTTGTATTCGATGGCCTTGAGCACCATGAAAAGCGCGGCGCAGGCAATGGTGATGCCCATGTAGATCTGGAAATGCCGCCACTTGCCCATCTTGAGCGAGGCCCAGGCGAAGACCACGGTGACCGAGGAACCGATCAGCACAAAGGTGTTGATCAGGCCGGGCAGCACCGGCAGCGTGCGCTCCGGCCATGGAAAATCCGCGCCGAGCCGCAGGAACACATAGGCCGAGAAGAATCCACCAAAGAGCATGACTTCCGAGGCCAGGAACAACCAGATCGCGATCTTGGAGTTGAACAGTCCGGTATCCTTGCGGGGTGTGACAATGTAGGGGATTTCCATTGAAAGAAGTGGCTAGTGAGCAGTGAGCAGGTGGAGATGGATTCAGTGAACTGAAGGTTTGGTTTCCGCAGGGCTGGATTGGCGGGGTTTTTCCCACTGCGGGATGAAGTCCTGCTCCGAATCGGGACGGCTGTATTCGTAGGGGCCACGGTAAACGGCGGGCTCGAAGGTGAAATTGCCATGGCCCGGAGGTGTGGGCGTGGCCCATTCGAGGGTGGTGGCGTTCCATGGATTGTCGCTCTCCACCTTACGGCCGGTCTTCCATGAGATGAAGAGATTGATGATGAATGGAATCTGGGCGAGCGCCAGGGTCCATGCTCCCATCGACATCAGGATGTTCATATCGATGTGCTGGGCCACGGTATTGGCGAAGACATTGCCCCCATCGCCGGTGGCGGCGGTGGCCTTGTCGAGGTAGGCGTCGCCACCATTATACCAGCGGCGGTGGAAACCGGCCATGCCTTGCAGCAGCATCGGGAAGAAGATGATGTTCATGCAGATCAGGCTGGGCCAGAAGTGCAGGTGATTGAGCCACGAGCTCATGTAGCGGCCGGTGATTTTCGGATACCAGTGCAGCACGCCACCGAACAAGCCGAACAGGATGCCTGGAGCCACCACGTAGTGGAAGTGGCCGATGACGTAATACGTATCGTGCAGGTGGAGGTCGGCCAGATTGAAGGCGAGCGGCAGGCCGGTGAGGCCGCCGATACCGAACATCGGGATGAAGGCGCAGGCCCAGAGCATCGGCGGAGTGAAACGGATCGAACCGCCCCACAGCGAGATGAGCATCGCGGTGATGATGACGACGGACGGAATCGAAATGAGCACGGTGGTCGTCTGGAAGAAGGTGGAGACGGCTGCACCCATGCCGGTCATATACATGTGGTGGGCCCACACGATGAAGGAAAGGAAACCGAGAAGGAGGACCGAATAGACCATCGACTTGTAGCCCCACAGTGGCTTGCGGGTATTGACTGGAATGATTTCCGCGACACAGGCGAATGCCGGTAGCAGTAGCACATACACCTCTGGGTGGCCGAGGAACCAGAAAAGGTGCTGAAAGAGAAGGGGAGAACCGCCGCCGGAGAGGTCGGCAAGGCCCTCGGTCTTGGTGAACAGGCCGGAGGGCATGAAAAACGACGAATGCGCCACGCGGTCCATCAATTGCATGATCCCGGCCGCTTCCAGCGGCGGGAAGGCCAGCAGCAGCAGGAACGCGGTGACCAGCATCGCCCAGACGAGAAAGGGCATGCGCATCCAGGTCAGGCCGCGGGCGCGCAGGTTGATGATGGTGGTGATGAAATTGACCGAACCGAGCAGCGAGGAAGTAATCAACAGCACCAAGCCGATGAGCCATTGCGTTTGGCCTGCCAGCCATTGGTTGACGATCTGGCCATCGGCAAAACCGGCCAGCGGCGAGTAGTTCGTCCAGCCGGATTTGGCCGCGCCGGATTCCATAAAGAACGAGGCGCACATCACCAGACCGCCTGCCAGATAGACCCAGTAGGACGCCATATTGAGGCGTGGAAAAGCCATGTCCGGCGCGCCGATTTGCAGCGGGGTGACGTAGTTTCCGAAGGCTCCGAAGCCGAGCGGCACGATGCCGAGGAAGACCATGATCGTGCCGTGCATGGCACCGAACATGTTATAGGTTTCGCCGGTCACCTTGCCGTCCTGAAGCCAGCGGGCTTTCCAGCCATCGCTGAAACACCAACTCATCCACTCCGGCAGTGGTTGGTGCGGGAAGGCGATGCTCCAGCGCATCACCATCATCAGGTAAAAGCCGAAGGCCAGAAACAGCATCGCGGTGATGCCATACTGGATACCGATCATCTTGTGATCTGTGGAAAAAACATACTTCCGGATGAATCCGGGGGCGTGGTGGTGTTCGTCGTGATGGGTGGCGTGGGCGCTCATGGTTCCGGCGTGAGGCGAGTGGTTAATCCCAAAAACGAAAAGTGAATAGCAAAAAATGCGTGGTCAGCTTTTTGGAATCAGGATCATACTGAAAAATTAGGCTTAAAAGAACAGGGAAAAGCGTGAGAGTAGTGAGATGGATGGATTGCGGAAAACGGCGCGTTTGGAGCAGCGGCCGGGTGGCTCAGGGAGCGGCAGCGGCAGCGGGAGCCGCAGTGACGGGTGCCAGGGTGAGAGGATCCACCAGTGCCTTGGGATCGAGCGCTTCGCCGGGAAGAGCCTTGATGTGTTCGGCATTAAGCTCCTCGGCGGTGACTTGCTGGCCGACTTTCGCGCGTGCGGCGGAGATTTCCATGGCAGCCTTGGCCATTTCCACGGTGACGATATCGCCGGTGGAGTTGCCGAAATTATTGCGGACGTAAGTCATGATGCCGGCCAGATCCTCGGGACTGAGGCCCGCGCCTTGAGCAGCCATGCCGCCTGCGCCACCGTAGGTTTTGCCGGTGCTCGTCGGGCCGACCAAGCCGTTGAGGATGATCATTGCAAGGCGGTCCGTTTCGCCGGTGGCCCATTCGGAGCCAACCAGTGAGGGGAAATTGGCACCGTCGCCTTTCGCATCGGGGCCGTGGCAGCCGTTGCATTTCACGGAATAGATTCTGGCACCCTTGGCCATGTAGGCGGCTAGGGCTTCCTTCGGTTGCGGACCGCTTTCCGCCACGCCTGGCGGCGGGGTGCGGACGTAGCCTTGCTGGAAAACCGCGCCGTAGTTGAAGAGTTTGCCAGCGCCGCCAAGGATGCCACCGGCGATCAGCAGGACCAGACCGCAGGCGGCGATCAACCACAGGGAAATCGGCTCCGAGCCATTTTCAGCGATTCGTTTTTCGCGAACGCAAGCAGCGGCTTCGCGGGCCAGGCGACCGTGGGTCTCGGTCACGTTGATCGAGTCCTCAAGGTCGGGTTTCTGGTTGGGCAGAGACATGTCGGAAAGTGTGTGGGAAAATGTGGAATTCAACTCTCGTCGTCTTTTTTCACAGGCGTGAAATTGAGGGAAGCAGGTACTGCGTGGTCCTTCTTGAGTGAGAGCAGGTAGGAGACCAAGGCCCTGGCATCGGAGTTTGGCACCAACTCACGGTCTGGGCCGACATCTACGGGTAGGGCGTCGGTTGATGGATTGCCTTTGATTTCGCGTTTGCTAAAAAAGAACGGATGGGGCGGGCAGGTCGAGTTCCAGAGCTTTGGATTCAACTGCGGATTGTAGATACGAAGCAATAGCCACTGCTCGGGATCGACGCCAGTGGCGCGGAGGGCCTCCATGCGGTGACCAAGGTTCGAGAGGTCCGGGCCCATCCGGGTGAGGCCGATGTGGGCGAAGGTTTCACCTTGGAAATCGAAGGCATTCGTTTCACGGCGGGTGTCGCCGCGCACGGGATCTTCTTTTTTTCCGCCCCAATCGGCGCGGTAGAGATCGTTGCCGGCATAGGTGGGGCGAATCACCTGGGTGTGGCAGAGGTAGCAGCCGTTTTCCGCATAGACTTTGGCGCCATGGGCCACGCGGCCGGTGCGCTTGGGGTTGAAGATGGCGGCGGTGTTTTTGGACTCAGGAAAGGGAACCGGCGCGAGATCGCGCATCTTGAGGTAAGGGATCACGATGACGGCAAGCCATGCGACGCCGAAGCTGGCGGAGAGGCCGAGAATGAAGGTGCGGAGGCTCATTAGGAGAAGATTGGAAATTTGAAATTTGAGATTTGAAATTTCATCTCAGTGGACGGCGGCGTGACCGGGACCGGCATTGTCAATGTCGCCTTCCGCACCATGCGGGCTGGATGGGTGATGGCCGTGGACGAGCAAGGTGGGGTGGGTGCTGCGGCGCCCAAGGCCCAGCCACATCAACAGCAAATGGATGAAGAAGAAGATGTTGGAAAACAGGATGAGACACCACGAGAAAGTGATCGCGACCGAGTAGGGTTTGGCATATGCGGTGGCGCTTTCCCATGGTTGTTGCCAGTCTTCCTGGCCCATGCCTTGTTGCAGACCGCCGAAGATCGCCACCAGCGCCACGGTGATGATGCCATACACTGAGAACAGGAAGTGAACCTTGATCAAGCGCCGGGAGATCCATTCGCGGCGGGTGACACGCGGCACCACGAAGTAGGTGGCACCGAACATCACCAGCGTAAAGAACCCGTAGAGAGCGAGGATTTCAAAACCGTATCCGGAGAGCGTGAATTGGGTGAGCCTCAGTGAGGAGCCCGGCAGGTTGAGGATCACCGCGGAAACCGCCAGCACGAGAAGACCGGCGATGCCGGCGACGGTGAATCGCAGCGAGGGACTGGCAGCAAGGGTTTCCCGATCCGCGAGCATCGTGCGCAGCGTGTTGACTGCTGCGGCGCAGGCCGGCACGAACAACAGCGCGGTGGCGGCTGCTCCGAGATAGGGCAGGAAATAGGGAATCGGCGCGCCGGCGAGTTTTTGCATGCCAGCCCAAGGGGCGATGATCGCCAGCGACCAGAAACCGAGTTTGGCGAGCGAATAACTGAACACCGGGCGGCCCGTCACCTTTGGTGCGAGGTAATACGCGGTGCCCAATGCCACCGGAGTGAAAAACAGGAAGAGCATGCCGGAGCGGAACCAGGCGTTGATGCCGGCAGCCATCACCGGGTGACCGGGCAAACAATGCAGCAGCGTGTTAGCGGTCACATAGATCCATGGGAACCACAGCATCGCGGCGAGCAGATACCATTGGGAAATGTAAACATGGCCTTCCGGGCGAACGCGGAACTGGATGAATGAACCAATGACAATTGCAAAATAACTTATCAAGAGGACCGGCCAGGCGAACGAAGGAAACTCCATCCACGGCATGCCGGTGCCGTGCCCCAGCAGGATGCCAACCACACCAATGGCGACACCGAGGTTCCACACATGTCCGGCGGTGAGGATGGTGCCCACCATGGTGCATTCCTTGCGCGAAAGCCGCGCCATCAGCCAGATGATCATCGCGAAGGCGGCCTGCATGCCCCAGCCATAGACCAGCGCATTGAGGTGGGCGGGAAAAACCCGGCCGTAGGTGGACAAGGGGCAGGACGAAAGGAAACCGGGGCTGTGAACTTTGGCGGAAGCGATCACTCCGAGGAAGATGGAAACCGCCAGCCAGAACGCGCCGCTGGTCAGGAAAAACATCACCGGATGGCGCAGCGAACGGTCGATCCCCGCACGCAATAGCGCGTCCTGATCATGGGTGGTGGAAGTGATGGGAGACATCGGTTAGGAAAATGGGGAAAAGTGAAAATCAAGGAGCGGTCAGCTCGGCAGCGGTGAGCGGCGGCTTGCCAACCTCACTGCGCAGGGCGGCCACTTGTTCGGGTTTCACGGCGGAAGCCTTGTTACCAAAATTGTTGCGCACATAAGTGAGAACCGCGGCGATCTGTTCGTCCGTTTGATAAGCGAGCGCGGCCATCGGCGCGGGGAAGTTGTATTCTTTTCCAGCAACCTTGATCGGCCCCTGAAGCCCGCGCAACTGGATGCGGATGAGATTGGAGACCGGGCCTGTAACCCACTCGGATCCCGCGAGAGGTGGGGCAATCGGGCCGCCTTCGCCATTCTGGCCATGGCAGGCCGCGCAGACCATGAATTGCACTTTGCCGATTTCCATCACCGCCGGATCGATGGGTTCGTTTGCGGCAGCAGCCGCGGCGTCGATGGCGGAGGTGTCCGGTGGTGGTGCGGCGGCGAGTTTTGCCGCGGTCGGCGAACCGGGCACCACTTGCTCAGGTTTCTCGACGGCGGCGGGCTTGGCGGCGGCGATTTTTGCGGCGACTTGAGGGATCGCGGCATCGATGGCTGCGGGCGGCAAGCTGGCGGCTTGCGCGGCCTCCACCTTGGCCTTGATTTCGTAGCGTGGCTTGGCGGCGGCATCTTCCAGCGTTTGGGGATCCTTGCGGTTGAAAAGCATGATCACTGCGAGCAGCAGCGCGAAGATCAGGAATGCGCCGAGCGCCCACCAGAAGGTGGTGAAGCGAACGATCGGATTGTCGCGGTTGGGGTCCATGTGCGGGTGAAAGAAGGATCAGTTGGAAAGATTGGCGGACTCGAGGATGCGCGGGTCGCGGTTCGGATAGAGCGAATGCTGGCCGATGGCGCGCAGCAGGAAGAACAGGAAGGCGGCACCGATGGTGACGAAGGCGAGGATGTCGCCCCAGAACGCGCCGGGGATGGATACTTGGATGTCGCCGAAGACTTCGCGGTTGATATTGCCCAGCGAGATGCCGCGCTCGGGGATGCTGATGAGGTAGTGGTCGAGCACGTGCATGACCAGGGTGTAAATGGCCATGATCGAGAGCCATTTGGAATTCCGCTTGAGCCATGCCTGGAGCAGGATGACGAATGGGACGACGAAGTGGCCGAAGACCAGCGCGATCATCGCGGTGTTCCAGTTGCCGGTGTTGCGGATGAGGAAATACGAGGTTTCCTCGGTGATGTTGGCATACCAGATGAGGAAATACTGCGAGAAGGCGATGTAGGCCCAGAACACGGTGAAGGCGAACAGCAGTTTGCCCATGATGTGGAAGTGCTCGGGACCGGTGACGTGCTTGAGGTGGCCCTGGCTCTTGAGCCACGCGCAAACCAGGATGATCACTGCCATCGAATTGAGAGCGGAACCGGCGAATAGATAAACGCCCCACATGGTGGAGAACCACTTGTAATCAAGTCCCATCAGGAAATCGAAACCGGTGAAGGTGATGGTCAGCGCGAAGATGATGAGGGTGTAGGTGGAGTGGAAACGCGCCTGGAAAAGCCGCTTGGTGCCGGGGTTAGGATCGGTGTCCTGTGCGATGGAGAGTTTCCGCAGGCCGATGATCACCAGGCTGAGGCCGATGCCCCAGAAGATGACGCGGCCATACCAGAACGGCAGGTTCATATACCAATACTTGGCATAAAGCAGATGGTCCACATGGTGGAGGTGCTCTTTCACGGCACCTGGCGCGGCGCGGTGGGTGTTCATCCACTCGTAGAGGTATTGCTGGACTTCCGGGCAGAGCAGTGGAATGCCGAACAGGAACATCCACGGGTAGGTGGAGCCGAGGTTTTCAAAGGTGCGGCGTACGGAGGTGCCCCAGCCGGAATTCGACACATTGTGCAGCAGCGTCCAGAAGCAACCACCGATGGAGAGCGTGAGGAAAAAGTAAAACGCGAACAGCCAGGAGTAGGCGAACGAGCCGCTGATTTTCGCCGGGGCGAAGAACAGCAGGTAGAGACTGATGAGCGTGCCGACGGCGGCAATGGCCGCGGCGATGGTCTTCACCTTGGCAACCTTGGTGTTGTCGAGGTGATCGCCGTTGATGGCGATGTCTGCGGAAGTGACGTGGTGGTGAGCCATTGCGATGGGAAATTATTTGGAGGTTGCCTTGGCGGCTTGCAGCGTATGGATGTAGGCCACGATGGCCCAGCGGTCGCGCACCGGGATGTTGTAACCGTAGCCACTCATCAGGCCTTTGCCGTTGGTGATGACTTCGTAGAGGCGGCCGTCCGGGTAGCTTTCCTGGGTGAGGGCATTGAGTTTGGCGTTCGGGTTGGCGGCGACGGGCACGCCGTAGTTCGCGGTAATGCCGTTGCCGTCGCCGGAAGCACCGTGGCAAACCGCGCAATAGATCCCATAGCGCTCCTTGCCGCGCTGGATCAGTTCGGTGGCGTTTTCGGGAGTGAGACCGAGTTCCTCGGGCATGCCATTGCCATAGAAATCGCCGATATGGCCGGTGTAATAATATCCGGCTTGTCCGCCGAACTCATATTCCGGAATGCCGCCGATGATGCGCTCGCCTTCGGGGTTGAATCCACGCGGCTGGGTTTGCGCGATGGGAAGCCGGCTGCCAAGACCGTCGGCGAAGAATCCAGAAGGCTTCTGGGCCTTGAGTTTGTCCTGCTCGTCCATGTCCGGGAAAATCCGGACCGGCGGCTTGGTGAACTTCTGCCCGCGCAAGCCGAAGATGCCGACGACAAGCAGCGCGATCAGAGCGTAGGCGAGGAAGAAATAGCGCATTAGGAATTTGAAATTTGAAATTTGAGATTCGGTTCAGTCCTCTTCTTCGACGAGTTCGATATTCGCTCCGCCGATTTCGGCGAGGAGTTCCTTGGTCTGATTGGGGCTGAATTTCGGGTCACGGGCCTCGATGGCGATGAAGAAACCATCGTCGGTGGCGCGGTGGAATTGCCTGCTGGCAAACAACGGATGGTTGAGGCGCGGCAGCTGGATCAGCGCGAGCAGGCCGAAGAGCACGGTGAAACCGGAGAATAAAATGGTGAGCTCGAACATCACCGGAAAGAACGCTGGAATCGTGAAGATGTTCGCGGGCTTGGCCTGCACCACCGTCGGATAAATCACCACCTGCGTCGAGTAGGCCAGCGCGAAGGCGGTGGCGGTGCCGGTCATGCCGCCGAAAAATACGAACCATGGCAGGATCGAACGCTTGAGGCCCATCGCGCCATCAAGACCGTGGATGGGATAAGGCGAATAGCAGTCCCATTTCCTGAAACCGGCGTCGCGGACTTTTTCCGCGGCCTTGTAAAGGGCGGAGGCGCTCTTGAACTCGGCGAGGTAGCCGTAAACGCGTTTGCGGGTGGTGCTCACTGTGTGAAATTTCAGTTTTTCAGTTTTTCAGATTCTCAGCTTTTACTCCCGACCAGTTCCTTCTGATAGGCGGCGATGGTCGTTGCGCCGGGGTCGGGGTGGTGTTCCTTGTCGTCGAAATGGGGATCGGCTTCGAGCTTGGTCCACTTGACCTCGGCGATGTTGATGCAGGGCAGGAAGCGCAGGAAGAGCATGAAAAGCGCGAGGAACATGCCGATGGTGCCGACAAAGAGCATTTGGTCCTGCGGCGAGGGCGAGAAGGTCTTCCAGTCGCCTGGCAGCCACATGCGGGCAAGCGTGGTGACGATGATGACGAAGCGCTCGAACCACATGCCGACGTTCACGCACATCGCGATGGCCATCACGACCCACAGGTTTTCGCGGCAGGCCTTGAACCAGAAAAACTGCGGCGAAATGACATTGAGCGACATCATCGCGGCATATGCCCACCAGTAAGGACCGGCGATGCGGAATTTGAAGGCGTCCATCTCATAGATCGCGCCGGAGTAGAAGGCGACAAACAGCTCCATCAAATAGGCATAGCCGACGATCGTTCCGGTGAGCAGGATGATCTTGGCCATGTTGTCGATGTGCTTCATGGTGATCAGATCCTGCAAGCCATAGACAAAACGTGCGGGGATCATGATGGTGAGCACCATGGCGAAGCCGCCGAAGATGGCACCGGCCACGAAGTAGGGCGGGAAAATGGTGGTGTGCCAACCGGGGACCACCGAGGTGGCGAAGTCAAACGACACGACCGAGTGCACCGAGAGCACCAGCGGGGTGGAAAGCGCGGCAAGAAGGAGATATGCCATTTCATAATGACTCCACTGGCGGTTGCCGCCGCGCCAGCCGAGGGCGAAGATGCCATAGAGGAACTTGCGGATGCCAGGCTTGCAGCGGTCGCGGATGGTCGCGAGGTCCGGCACCATGCCGAGGAACCAGAAGATGAGCGAAACCGTGAAATAGGTGGACACCGCGAAAACGTCCCAGAGCAGCGGCGACTTGAAGTTCTGCCAGACCGCGTTCGCGTTCGGCACCGGCGCGAGGAACCATGCGAACCACACGCGGCCGACGTGGAAGGCCGGGAAGATGCCAGCGCACATCACCGCGAAGATCGTCATCGCTTCGGCGGCACGGTTGATCGAGGTCCGCCAGTTTTGTCTGGTTAGGAAAAGAATCGCCGAAATCAGCGTTCCTGCGTGGCCGATGCCGATCCAGAACACGAAGTTGACGATCGGCCATCCCCACATCACGCGGTTGGTATTGCCCCACACACCGACGCCGGTGGAAACGAGGTGGAACAATCCGCCGCCCACGCCGATGGCGGCGATCAGCGCGGAGGGAATGAACAGCAACCACCAGAGCAGCGGTTGTTTGTTCTCCACAACGCCGCAAATTCGCTCGGTGATCCAATGGTAGGAGCGCTCGTTGAGAATGAGTTTTTCACGCTCAAGCACCGGAAGTTTGACTCCCGTGTGGGGTTCGTGCGCGGTGGTGGTGGATGATGCCATGGAAATGGGAATGGAAAGTCGTTAGGAAAGGCGGAGGGAGACGCAAGACGCAAGACTGCAAGACCCAAGAGGGAGGAATGTGCTTCCCATGTGCGGTTCCGTGGCAGTGCTGATTGTCAATTTCATGCTCTTCTCTTGCGTCTTGTGTCTTGAAGTCTTGAGTCTATCAGACCATGTGAATGGTGGCCTTGCCGATGAACTTGGCGTCCGGCATGTCCGGGTTCGGGTTTTTGACGCGGGCCAGGTAGCTGGTGCGCGGACGGGTGCCGATGTAGTGGAGCAGGTCGTAATTGCGCTCGATCATCTTGCTGCGGCCCATCGACGACTGGTCACCATCGTGCAGGTTGCCGAAGACAATGGCGTCGGCGGGGCAGGCTTCCTGGCAGGCGACCTTCACCGAGTCCACCGGGATGCGGAGGGTTTTCTCGGTGACTTCCATCTCGGTGGACGGCTTGCCGGCGACGAGTGCTTCCTGCTTCTGGCCGCGCTTCTGGCGGATGACGGAGTCTTTAAGGCGCTGCACGCAGTAAGTGCACTTCTCCATCACGCCGCGCATGCGGACGGTGACATTCGGGTTGCGCTGGAGGTGCTCCGAATCGCCGTCGCGCCTCTCGCCGAGCGGACCGCGGTAGAGGTTGTGTTTGATGAGCGGGTTGCGCTTGTTGTAATCGAAGAAATTGAAGCGCCGCGCCTTGTAGGGGCAGTTGTTGGCGCAGTAGCGGGTGCCGATGCAGCGGTTGTAGGCCATCGCATTGAGGCCGTCCTCGGTGTGGACCGTGGCGTTGACCGGACAGACGGTTTCGCAGGGTGCGGACTCGCAGTGGACGCAGGCGACGGGTTGCGGAACCAGCGCCGGGTTGTCGGCATCGAAGGTATTGTCCTTTTGCGCGGCGAAATACCGGTCCATGCGGATCCAGTGCATTTCGCGGCCCTTGGCGACCTGCTCCTTGCCGACGACGGGGATGTTGTTTTCCGCCTGGCAGGCGACGAGGCACGAGTTGCAACCCATGCATGCCGAGAGGTCGATGGACATCGCCCATTGGTGAAGCGGGTCGTTGATGAGCGGCTGGGCCTTGCCATCGGGGCCGGGGTTCCATCTGGCCGATCCTTTTGGTTTGTAGAGGGAGATGTTAGGCGGGGCGTGGGAGTCGTTGCCCTGTTTGACAACATTGGCGAGTTGCTTCTCGAAACCACCTTTTTCGTCGTGCGCATCGATGGTGGAAACCTCGCGGGCCAGTGCGCGGCCATACATCGAGTTGTGTTCCTGGACGAGTGCCACCGGGTAGCGCTTGTCGGTGAGTTTCACGGTGGCACCGGTGGCGAAATACGCGCTGCGTGAATTGCGCAGCGGATAGGCGTTGAAGCCGCGGTTGATGCCGACCAGGCCGACATGCGATTGATTGGCGGGCTTGCGGCCGAGTGCGTCGTCCTTGTCGAAAGCCTGGCCGTAGCCGAGCGGGATGATGATGGTGTTTTCTGCCTGTCCGAAGGAAACGAGCACCGGAATTTCCAAGGTGCGGCCGTTGACGGTCACCTGAATCATCGGCGACTTGCGGTTTTCGCCTTCGCCATCCGGCGAACCGAGCGCGCGGGGATTTTCGGTGGCGATGATTTCATCGTAGATACCGAGTTCCTTGGCGGTCTTTGGCGCGATGAGCGCGGCGTTGTCCCAAGTGAGTTTGGAGATCGGATCGGGCGCTTCCTGGAGCCACGCGTTATCGATCCATCGGCCGTCGTAAACTGACGCATCGGTGGCGAAGATCACTTCCAGCGAGTCCTTGGTAGGCGCTGCGGGATGCGTGTGAAGGAAAGCCTCGTAGGCGCGTGGCGTGGCTTGGGGATATTGCGAACCGGCGAGGAATCCATCGCGCAGGAGTTTTTTCCATGCGGCCTCGCCCTCACCACCGAGGGCGGCGAAGGTCTTTCTAACGGCATCGTATGCGGGTGAGGGTGCCGCGTTTTCGCCTTCGCCATCGAGGATTTTGCCATTCTCCGCAAGCAGGGCGAGCAGCAGCTCCAGTTCCGAAACGCAGTTTGGATAGAGCGGCAGGATCATCGGCTGGACCACCGTGTAGGTGCCGCGGGCGCTGCGCGCGTCCGACCATGATTCGAGATAATGCGCGGCCGGGATGTGCCAGGTGGCGGCGTGGGCGGTGGCGTGCGTGCGGTCGCCGAGTTGGATGCTGGTTTTCACCTTGGCCAGTGTGGCCGCGAAATCGAGATCCGCCGGGGCATCGTAAACCGGGTTGGATGGAGTGAGCAGGAAAAGCGTGTCGATGTTTCCGGCATCGATGTCCGCCTTTAGGGTGGCGATCGAGCCGAGGCCTTGGTTTTCCCGTTGCACGGCCAGCAGCGGCTTGCCTTCGCCGATGTTGTCGAGCGTCTGGTTGATTTTTTGCGCCAAGGTGTGCAGCACGGCTGGTTGGCGCGAACCGACGATCACCATCGACTTGCCGGAGTGGCTCTTGAGATCCGCGGCGGTGGCCTTGACCCATTCGACCTGCTTGGGGTCCGTCAATTGAGGCGCTCCAGAAATTCCAAAGAGCCCCAGTTCCTTTGCGATAGCTGAAGTGATCGCAGCCACCTCGCTGGCGGCGACGCGCAGGCGGTGATCCGCCATGCCGCCGGTGAGCGAAAACGCGGCTTCCACCGCATAGAGGCGGTTCATCTTCGAAGCGTCCGGCTTTTGGTCGTAGACCTTTCCTTCCGGTTTGCGGCGGGCGAAGAATGGAGTCACCGGGCCTTGGGGGTCGGTGCCGGCGAAATCGCAATCGAGCGCAAGAATACGGTCGGCCTTGGCGAAATCCGCCACCAGCTTCACACCATCTCCAAGCACACTGTAGTATTCTCCGGTGAGCGCCTCGTATTGATAGAACTTCGCGGCTGGAAACTTGGCGGAAATTTCCTTCGTCAGGCGGTTGCGGGTCGGGCTGTCGTCGGCACCGAAGAGAAAACCGATTTTGGCTGCCTTGTCGGCGGCGATGGCCGCGATGACGGCGTCGAGTTCCTCGCGTTTGGCGGATTTTCCGGACTTGAGGATCTGCCGCGAGCGCGAGGGCGAGTAAAGATCCAGGACGGAGGCCTGCGCAAAGGCGTCGGTGCCTTCCGCATCCGGATGCAGATTATTCGGCGCGAGCTTGGTCGGGCGGCCCTCGAAGGTGGTGATCACCAGCGGCGTGGCACCGTTGGCGCGCGGCATCGAGGATGCGTAATAAGTCGCCTTGCCGGGGATCACCCACTCGGGGGCCTTGGTGTAGGGGACGATGTAAGTTTCCGGGCGGCGGCAGGCGGCCATGCCGAATCCGGCGAGCGCGGTGGATGCGCCCATCAGTTTGAGGAACGAGCGGCGCGAGGTCTCCGCGTCCGATTCGTCGGCCATTTCGGCGGCTCCCTGCGGGAATTCACGATCCAGCCACTCACGGAATGCCGGGCTGTCCTCAAGCTGCCCCGCACTGCGCCAGGAAACGGTGGTTTCGCCGGCGGGAACTTCGGGGTGTTGCCAAATGCGCTTGCTCATGGGTGACTGCGGAAATTTTTAGGAAAAAGGGAAAAACGGGCGGATCAATGGTGGCAGGTGGCGCAGCTTTCCTTGGGATTCACTTGGAATTGCTCCTTGAGCTTGAGGCCGAGATCCTTGGTGGTCTTCACTCCAAGCTGCGGATTGTTGGAAAGGTAGGTCTCCGCGTCGTAGCCGAAATTGTAAACTTCTTCCAGCGGGCGCAGATGGTTCTCCGGCGCGCGGTGGCACTCAAGACACCAGCCCATCGAGTGGTTCTGATCCTGCCAGACGACTTCCATCTGGTGCACGTTGCCGTGGCAGCTTTGGCATGAAACGCCGCGGTTCACGTGGGCGGCGTGGTTGAAATAGACGAAGTCCGGGGATTTGTGGATGCGCACCCATTCGATCGGTTTTCCGTCGTAGCCGGGGAAGGCCGGGTTCATCGAGCGGTGCAGCGGCTCAAGCTTCGGACTCTCGCGCTGGATGTGCTGGTGGCAGTTCCAGCAGGTATTGCCGGTCGGCACGTTCGAGTGGCCGGACACATCCACAAACGAGTGGCAGTAGCGGCAGTCGAGACCGAGTTGATCGACGTGGATCTTGTGGGAAAACGGGATTGGCTGCGACGGCTGGTAGCCGACCGTGAGAGCCTTGGGCGTGGCGTAATAAGCGAAAGCGAGGGCTACGCCTGCCGCTGCGGAACCAGCGCAAACGGCGATTTTGATGGGCAGAAAATTGGACCAGCGGGGAAAAATGTTTGCCATGGCAAGGGCGGTGCTGTGCGTAGAAGGTGTGGTGGCAGAAGGATGAATCGCCGTGCCGCCCTGATGAACGGTAACGGCTCCCGGCGGCGCGGGGAGGATGCAAACCGGGGCAGTCCTTGCAACGGAAAAAAGAAAATTTGCGGGATTTTATAACAGGCTTTGCGGCCTTGCCTGCCGCTGTTCAAGAGCCCGACCAATTCAGTCCTTTTTCCTGCCGCCATTTGCGATAGGCGGCAAACTGCTCGCCTTTCGTCAGGTTCCGCCGCGCGGGATCCTCGCTGAGAAAGGCCTCGAAGGCACCACCCGCCGAAGTTTCCGCTGCGGACGGCGGGGTGGAGTCGCTTGAAGCTTGCGTTGGAGCCAGTCGCCGTTCGATTCGGGCGAGCCGCCGGGAAATGTTCCATGAAACGAACATGAGCAGCACCAGCAGGCCGAGGGCGGTGAAGAGCAGGTTCAGCAGCAAAGGGGATTCGGTTTCCGGCACGGCGATAGGATGGTGCATGAGCCCTGTTCTGGAAAGTCCCAAGTGTGGGCAGGGCCGACGCATCTGAATCTCAGATTTTTCACCGCAAAGCCGCAAAGCCGCAAAGCCGCAAAGAACGCCAAGGAATCGCAAAGATATTCAAAAATAGCCCGCGAGCCGCTTAAACGATTGGCAAAGTCTTTCTCTCACATCCGAGCTCGTTGAAATTCTCTTTGCGCCCACTTTGCGGCCTCTGCGGCTTTGCGGTAGGTCTTATGTTTTTGATGCGTCAGCCTGCAAGTGCGGGTCTTGCCAGCGGGGGGCTGGCGTGCGATAGCCTGCCAAGTGTCGTCCCTGATTCACCGCACCGGACCATTTGCGCAACGCAATCCGCGTTTGTTTGTGCTGTTCACGGTGTTTTACAATGCCCGCGCCTATTACCCGGTGCTGGCAATCCTGTTCACGGACCTGGGGCTGACCCTTGAGCAATACGTGCTGCTCAACGCCGTCTGGGCGGCGGCGATTTTCCTCTTCGAAGTGCCATCCGGAGCATTGGCGGACGTGCTCGGCAGGAAGAGGTTGCTGGTTTTCGCCGCGGCATTGATGTGCGTGGAAATGGGGATTTTGCTCTTTGCTCCCAAAGATGGTGGCCTGTTGCTCTTCGCCCTCTGTCTGCTGAACCGCTTTCTGTCCGGCACATCCGAAGCGGCGGCCAGCGGTGCGGACGAGGCGATCGCCTACGACTCGCTGCCCGCGGAAGGACGGCAGGCCGCATGGGACGAGGTGCTGGCGGCGGCGATGCGTTGGCGTGCGGCCGGATTCCTGATCGCCATGACGCTTGGCGGCCTGCTCTACGATCCCTCGTGGCTCAATGCGATGCTGCCGGAGCATTTGCAGGTGCCGGTGGACTTGGCGCGCCGACTGCCGGTGGCGCTGGTGTTTCTGCAAGCACTCGCCTGCCTGGCCATCACGCTGCGTTTCGAGGAAACCGCGCCGCATGGCGATCACGCGGCCGGGCGTTGTGGCGCGGCCTTCCGGCTCACGCTTCGCACCGCCGCCAAGGCTCTCACCACGCGAACCATAGCGGTGGTGTTGATCGGTGGGTTTCTGATCGATGCCGTCGCGCGCAATTTCGCCACGCTGGTCAGTGAGTATTACCGATTGATCGGGATTCCCGGCTGGGCCTTCGGGGTGATCGGTTCATTGATCGCGGTGGGCAACTGGTTTATTCCGGCGATCGCCGCCAAAGTGAACCGCCGCTTCACGCCGTTGGGTGCGCTTTCGCTGGGTGGCATGGTGGCGCTACTTGGCCTGCTGCTGCTCGCGCCAGCCTGGCCGTGGCTGGGCCTCTTGCCTGTCATGTTGCTGATGATGCTGATGGGCTTTGTGAGTTTCACGGTCAGCCGTCATCTCCACGAAGTCGCGGAATCGAGCCAGCGCGCCACCATGCTGAGCGTGAAAGGACTCATCTTCAATCTCGCCTACGGTCTCTATTCACTGGCGTTTTCGCTGACTCTTGCCGGATTTGGAAAACAAGGTGGCGACGCATTCCAGCGGGCGCTCGGTTGGCAGGCCGGGGCGTTCTCACTCGCCCTGCTGGCCTTCATCACCGTGGCCTCGCGCGGCGGGCCGATGCGGAAATCCGTCTGAGAGAGCGCGAGAACACCATGGGAGCCGAGCGCGGCAAGGATTTAGCGCCGATCCTGAATATACTACGCAGTTTTTTCTAACTATTGAAAACACTGTGTGGTTTGTCTTTTTCAATCTCCAAGGGGTTCCTATCTTCCTATTCCGCATGAGCGCCCCACCCATCCCAGACGTCTGCCCGGAGCTCGGGCTTGAGGTTCCCGTTGCTTCCATCGACCAAGCCCTGCGTAGGCTCTGGGACCAGGATGAGGCGCGCACCAATGCCTCGCTGATGAACCTGGTAGTCTATTCCGAGAAATCCACAGCCCTGCTGGAAAACTCCGCCATCATCCGCAATCTCACCCGCGAGCACGCCTGCCGCGCCATCCTTGTGGAAATCAACCGCGCCGAATCGCTGCCCACTCTGCGTGCCTGGGTCACCGCCCACTGCCACCTCGCGCATGGCATGAAGTCGGTCTGTTGCGAACAAATCGCGTTTTATCTCACAGGCAAGGTCACCGGTCGTTTTCGCAACACCGTCTTCGCTCATCTTAACTCGGACCTGCCACTCGTCTTCTGGTGGCAAGGCGAGCTCTCGGATATCCTCACCGAGCGCTTGGTCAGCGTGATGGACCGGCTGATCATCGATAGCTCGGCCTGGGCTGATCCCGCCGCTTCGTTTCGTCGCCTCGAGGAAACCGCCGCCACCAACCCGGAATTGATTCTTCAGGACCACGAATGGACGCGCACCTGGCAGTTCCGCGTGGGCATGGCCAGCCTCTTCGATGATCCTGCGGCGCAGCGCATGCTGCCGGACATCGATTCCTTGGAAATCACCCATCATCCGGCAAATCGCAATGCCGCGCTGCAACTGCTCGCCTGGCTGGCAGTGCAGGCGGCATGGAGCGACTGCGCCGACAAGAACCGGGAATTCGCCCTCGAATCCACCACCGGCCGCCTGATCCGCGTCGCATTGCATCAAGATGCCGCCGCGCCCGCGCTTTCATCGCTCATCATCCGCGCCGGTGAGGCGTCGGCAAAACTTCGCCAAGCCGCCGGAGCCACCCACGTCGAGCGCACTCTCGATACGCCCGGCTATCAAATCAGCTCGCACGCTCCGGCCGATCCCACGTCATCCGAGGAGCTCGTCGCCATGCAACTCGCCCGCGGCGGCAGGAACTCCCTGTTTCATAAAATCCTACCTAGATTCAAGGACTTGCTGAACCAATGGACGAGCTCCCCGTAGTCGGGCGCAGCGGGCGTGGTGTTCGGTGGTGACTTCCTTGTTTCCGGCAACTCAAGGTGCCGCTGCGATGGTCTCCGCCTTGATCTCGGTGGCCAGCACTTCTTCGCGCAGGTCGCCACCCTTGCGGCGGCTCCACCACAGCACGACCGGTGCGGCAACGAAGATCGAGGAGTAGGTGCCGACGACCAGGCCGATGAGAATCATCACCGAGAAATCACGCAGTGAAGATCCACCGAAGAGCGAGAGGATCGCCACGGTGATGATGGTGGTCGAGGAGGTCAGCACCGTCCGCGAGAGGGTGATGTTGATGGCCTCGTTCATGATGGCCTTGATGGAGCCGGTGCGGATCAGCAGGGTTTCCCGGATGCGGTCGAAAATGACGATGGTATCGTTGATCGAGTAACCGGCGATGGTCAGGATGGCGCCCACATGAATGAGTGACAATTCGCCGCCTAAAAGAACCACGATTCCGATGGAGATGATCACGTCGTGAAGAATGGCGATGAAACCACCGAGTGCGAAGGCGAACTCGAAGCGCACCGTGATGTAGATCAGGATGCCGATGAGTCCCAAGGCGAGGGCAACCAGCGAGTCGCGCAGGAATGTGTCACCGATGAGCGCGGAGACCTCCTCCTTGCTGCTGTCGATCACAAAGTCATGGCTGCCATCCGGGTTGGCTGCGGCATTTCGTTCGGCGAGCGCGGGAATGACCTCGCGAAGTTTATTGGTGACCGCCTCCGCGTCGCGGGTGTCAGTGCGAATGGTGAGGAGCGTTCCCGTCACTGGGTTTCCTTGTTCCTGAGGGTAGGCGGCTTTGGAGAGATTGAGGGGCTTCAGCGCCTTTTCCACATCCTCGAGCGGAACTTGCGCTTCCTTGCCCAACTGGAACTGGACCAGCGTGCCGCCTGTGAAGTCGATGCCTAAAGCCTTCTCTTGGCGGATGCCGAAAGCGGCGAAGGAGAGCAGCACGAGCAGCAGCGAGGCGATGGCACAGGCACGGCGTTTGCCAAGGAAATCAAAATTCGTCGCTTTGAACAGATTGAAGAAGGAGAGTTTCTTGAGCAGGTTCAAGTCGATGCCCCAGCGGAACAGCACGCGGGTCACCAACAGGGCCGAAAACATTGATGCCACGATGCCGATGGTGAGGGTGACGGCGAAGCCTTTGATGGTGCCGCTGCCCATCCAGAAGAGGATGATGGCGGTGATGAGTGAGGTGAAATTTGAGTCGAAAATCGCGCTGAAGGCTTTTTCATAGGAAGCGGCAATGGCGTTCTTGAGGGATTTTCCGCCCGCCATTTCCTCACGCAAACGTTCGTAAATGAGCACGTTGGCATCCACCGCCATGCCGATGGTTAGAATCATACCCGCGATGCCGGGCAGCGAGAAAGTGAAGCCGAACATGGCCATCACGCCGAAGAGGATGATGCCATTTACCGCGAGGCCGAAGAGCGCGATGATTCCAGCCATGCGGTAGTAGAACAGGACGAAGACGCCGGTGATCGTCAAGCCGATCAAGCCGGCCCAGATGCCTTGCTCGACGACAGCGGCGCCGAGAGTGGGAGAAACGGTGCGCTCCTCATCGACGACCAGCGGGTTTTCGAGAGGATTCATCAGCGCGTTGGCGAGGCCTTGCACTTCGCCGGGTTCGCGCAGACCCTCGATGATGAAATTCTTGCCGAGCGGGACTTGGTTGACCACGGGCGCGCTGATCACCTCACCATCCAGCACGATCGCGATGCGGTCCTGTTGTGTCCGCATGTTCTTGGTCAGGGCGATCATCTTGTTCGTGCCATCGTTGTTGAGGGTGATGGCCACGGCATCCGCCTGCTGGGGCGAGGGGAAGGCACTGGCGATGTCCGATCCACCGAGGGCCATGCGGCGGTTGAGAAGAATCGGGCGGCTGTATTCGTTGCCGTCCTCGTCCTTGCCCTTGAGCGTGTAGGCGCGGTAGCCGGGTTCGATGACCTCACCATCTTGGACGCGCTGGGCAAGTGTTTTGCCATTCTCGCCCGGCTCTTCGCTACGTTCTGAAACTTTCCGCAATTCGAGCTTGGCGACTTTTTCCAGAGTGGCGCGCACGTTTGCGGATTCCTCGGGGCTGACGCCGGGCATTTGCACCAGGATGCCGTCAGTGCCTTGGCGGGCGATCAGCGGCTCGGTGGTTCCCATGCTGTTGAGGCGCTTCTCGATCACCATGATCGCCTGCGCCACTTGCTCATTGGTGATGGGCATTTTGATGCCATCGTCACCCTCACGTTCCTGGATGCGCAGTGAGAAGGATGATCCGCCAACGATGTCGATGCCGCCTTTGAGGCGTTCCTTGAGAGGGGTGGCGGCGAGGATGCAAAGCGCGCAAACGCCGAAGAGCAGGACGGTGCCGACGTTGCGCTTGCGCCGCTCGATCTCGGTGGCGAAATACCAGAAGAACAGGATCAGCAGGATCAAACCGATCACGAAGACCGTGAGCGGATCCGTGAGAAACGAGGACGTGGCAAGCATGGACGGAAGCATGGCGGGAATCAGAAGAAAAAATGAAGCGGCGGTCTGCGACCGTCGGCGGAATGGGTTATTTGGCGGCCACGTCCTTCTTCTGGACTGAGGTGATGGCCATCTTGTCGAACTCGATCATGGTTCCTTCGGCGACTTTCACGACCACGGTGTGTTCCTTGACGTTGTGGACGATGCCGTGGATGCCGGCCGAGGTGACCACCTTGTCGCCGGACTGGAGTGCGGCGATGCGCGCGGCTTGTTCCTTGCGCTGGCGCTGCTGCGGACGGATGAGCAGGAAATAGAACATCACGACCATCAGACCCATCATCACGAAGGGGCTGCCAAGCAGGCTGCCTGGGGCTTGGGGTGCGGTCTGGGCTTGGGCGAGGATGGTTAGAATCGGTGTCATGTGTTTTCGGATCGGGTGTAGCGCCGGATGAAGGAATCCTTGTATTCGGGGAAATTTCCCGCGGTGATGGACTCCCGCGCCCCGGCGGCGAGGCGCAGGTAGAAATGCAGATTGTGGAAGGAAAGCAACCGCAAAGCGAGGATTTCACCCGCCCGGAAAAGGTGGCGGAGGTAGGCCCGGGAAAATCCGGCGACGTGCGGGTGCGCCGATTCACAGATTGGCCGCGGGTCCCTGGCGTGGATGAGGTTCTTAATGTGCAGCGGGCCGTCGAGGGTGAAGGCCACGCCGTGGCGGGCGACGCGGGTGGGCATCACGCAGTCGAACATGTCCACGCCGCGGGCGATCATTTCCAAAATCTGCGGCGGGGTGCCGAGGCCCATCGCGTAGCGCGGCTTGTCCAGAGGGAGAAACGGCACCGCGTTTTCGATGGCGCGGAACATTTCATGCTCCGGCTCGCCCACCGAAACGCCGCCGATCGCGTAGCCGTCGAAGCCCAGTTCGACCAGTTCGCGGGCCGATTGCTCTCGCAAATCGGCATAGATCGAGCCTTGGACGATGCCGAAATGGAGTTGCCGCCCGCCTCCGGAGCGCGGCTCGTTGGCGCTCACCCAATCCTTGCAGCGCCGCGCCCAGCGGGTCGTCAGCGCGAGGGATTTTGCGGCATAAACTTCGTCGCAAGGGTAGGGCGGGCATTCGTCGAAGAGCATGGCGATGTCCGAGCCGAGCGCGGCCTGGATTTCCATGCTGAGCTCCGGGGTGAGCAACATTTTTGAGCCATCGAGGTGGTTTTGGAACTTCACGCCCTCCTCGGTGATCTTTCGGAGTTTGGCCAGAGACCAGACTTGGAAGCCGCCGGAGTCGGTGAGGAACGGCTTTTGCCAGGTGGTGAAACCGTGCAGGCCACCCATTTCGCGAATCAACTCGTGGCCCGGACGCAACCAGAGGTGGTAGGTGTTTCCGAGGATGATCTGGGCACCGAGCTCCTCGATTTCCGCCGGATGCAGCGTCTTGACCGAGCCTTGGGTGCCCACCGGCATGAAGATCGGCGTCTCCACCGTGCCGTGGGGCAAAACCAGCCGGCCGCTGCGGGCGGAACTTACGGAATCAGTGGATAGAACGGAAAAAGACACGGAAAGGGCGGGTGGGATAGGTGGGAAATTCCCGCCGGCCAAGCCAAAACCGGTTGTGGAACGGTCCCGGCCGAGAGCGGAGTGATCCGGCGTTTGACAGAAACCTTTCCAGACCGGCGGAGTTTTCATGCGGCCGCACGAAATATTTTCGAATAATTTTCCGCTGGCGCAACTCAGACTGCCGAGTAATGTGCCGAACCGTTGCTCAAAACAACCAAACCACCAAAACAATACCACACCCTATGAAACTGTTCCTCAGCGCCCTGTGCGCCTCATTCATTATCGCTCCGCTTTCTTTCGCCGATGGCTGTAAGAAAGAGTGCGACAAGGAAAAGAAAGAAGACACCATCCTCGCCGGCAAGTGCAAGAAGGAGTGCGACGAAGAGAAGGAAGAAGGCACCCTCCTCGCCGGCAAGTGCAAGAAAGAGTGTGACGAAGAAAAGGAAGAAGGAACTCTCCTCGTCTGATTGTATTCTGCACAATAAACTATCATTCAAACAGCCACCGGATTCACTTCCGGTGGCTGTTTGGTTTTCAGCCGTTTGGGTTGACCGTCCAATGAATGCTTTTCAGTCTGAACCGCGATGATTGAAGTGGTTTGCGGTGTGATCAGGAATGAACAGGGCTGTTTTCTCGCCTGTCTCAGGCCGCAGGGAAAACATCTCGGCGGCCAATGGGAATTTCCTGGTGGCAAGGTGGAAACCGGCGAATCCCCTGAAGCCGCGCTGGTCCGTGAGCTGCGCGAAGAACTCGGCGTGGAGGTGGCGGTGCGAGACTCCTTGGAATCCGTATGCTGGACCTATGACCGCGGCGCGATCCGCCTGCGGCCCTACCTCTGTGTGATCACCGGCGGAAACCTGCATCCGCATGAGCATGAGCGGATTTGTTGGTGCGCGCCCGGCGATTTCGCGACTCTTGATTGGGCCGCTGCGGATCTGCCGATCCTCGATCAACTTCGGCAGCAAACCGCAGGTGAGATTTTGCCGTGAATTCGGCCTGGATTTTCGGTTGCCGTGGGCGATGGCTTTGCTAGTTTGCGGACGCATCGCAGGATCTGGTATGAAATCCCTGTTGGACCATCCCGTGCTCGTGCTCAACCGGTTTTGGCAACCGGTGCACACCTGCTCGGTCAGGCGCTCGCTGCACTTGTTATGCATCGGCCATGCAGAAGTCGTGCAAGTGGAGGGCGAGGAGCGTTTCAAGACCCATGACCTGTCTTCCTGGATCGGATACTCGGCGGCTTTTGATGGATCGGACATGATTCACGGCGCGCGCATCGCCATCCTTGTGCCGAAAATCGTAGTGCTCTCGATTTATGACCGCCTGCCACGGCTGGAGGTGCGGTTCAGCCGCCGCAATGTGTTCCTGCGCGACCAGTTCACCTGTCAATATTGCACCAAGGTTTTTCCCGAAACGCAGCTCAACCTCGACCACGTGACGCCACGCGACAAAGGCGGGCGCACCACTTGGGAAAACATCGTCACCTCGTGTTTCCGCTGCAACACGCGCAAGGCGAACAAACTGCCGCACGAAGTGGGCATGCACCCACGCAGCAAGCCCTTTGCTCCTCGCTGGCGGCCGCTTTTCGGCCTCCACGAAAATGGCCTGGCGGATGAAAGCTGGAACCACTTCATCCAGCCCGACCGCGCAGAGGCGCGTCTATCCGCCTGATTGCGCCGCCGCCTTCTGCACGGCCATGTGGTCGAGCAAGCGTTGGTTGAATTCATCGGCCATATTGAATCCGAGCCGCCGCAGTTGTTGGTCGAGCGCGGCGATGGTCACCATGCGCGCGGTGTCGCGGCCGGGGGCTACCGGGACTTCCACATGCGATACCTGCTGACCGAGGATTTCGTAAGTCCTCTGTTGCAAGCCCAGGCGGTCCAGTTCGTTGAGGTCCGAGTGCGGCTTGAGCGTCACCACCAAGTCCAGCCGTTTTTCCGGCCGGATCGATGCCAGGCCGTAAAGGTTGGCCACGTTGATGATGCCGATGCCGCGGATTTCCATGTAGCCGCGCGAAAGGTCCGGCGAACTGGCCACCAGGTCGCCGCTCACGCGTTTCACGCGCACCATGTCATCCGCCACCAGCGAGGCACCACGCTCCAACAGCCCGATCGCAGTTTCGGATTTTCCGGAGCCGCTCTTGCCCATGATCAGCACGCCCACTCCGCGCATGTCCACCATGCATCCATGCAGCGTGACGCTGGGTGCAAACTCGTGCTCCAACCGGATGGTCGCCGCGTTGAGGAAGTTCATAGTGACTTCCGAGGTGCCGAAAACCGGGATTGATTTCTGGTTTGCCACCGCCATGAGCATCGGGTCCAGCTTTGCGCCGCGCGCCACCACCAGACACGGGATGTCGCGGTCGCACATCCTGCTGAAACGATCCACGCGCATTTCTTCCGGCAGTTTGCGCAGGTAGGAAAGCTCTGAAAATCCAAGCACCTGCACGCGTTTGCGGGCGAAATACGAGAAAAACCCAGCCAGCGCCAGACCCGGCCGGTTCATCGCCGGTTCGCTGATCCGGCGCTCGAATCCGACACGCTCGCCCAGCAGCGACAAACCCAGCGCGGTGGCGTGCGAGTTGAAAAATTGTTCGATGGTGATGGAGGCGACGGTTTTGACGCGAGGAGGCATGGCCGGCAGCCAAGCAGATGCCGCGGGCCACGGCACGCGAAATCCTCCTCACCATTGCCGTTGACCGCAGCGGCCGGGGGTGGCATGGCTCCGCGCATGTTTATTGATCACATCCGGATCTTCGCCAAGGCCGGCGACGGCGGCGACGGCATTGTTTCCTGGCGCCGCGAAAAATACGTGCCCCGCGGCGGGCCCGATGGCGGCGATGGCGGCGCGGGCGGCGACGTCGTGCTTGTGGTCGATCCTTCGACCGACAACCTCCGCCAATATCACTTCGATCCCAAGCTCATCGCCGAGGACGGCAAAAAAGGCGCGGGCGGCCGCAAGACCGGCAAGGGCGGCAAACGCGTCATTGGCCGCGTGCCTCCGGGCACTGTCGTTTATCGCGCCAACGCAGCCACCGTGCAGGAAGCCGTCGAGTTCGAGCGCAGCGATGAAGGCATCGAGATGGACCCCATCGCCGACCTCACCGAGACCGGCCAGGAATTCGTGCTCTGCAAGGGCGGCGAACCGGGCAAGGGCAACTGGAATTTTAAAACCGCCACCAACCGCACTCCCATCGAGCACACGCTCGGCACTCCCGGCGATCTCGGAGTGTTCTATCTGGAACTGCGCCGCATCGCCGATGCCGGGCTCGTCGGTTTTCCGAACGCCGGCAAGTCCACGCTGATCGGCAAACTCTCCGCCGCGAAACCCAAGGTCGCTTCCTATCCGTTCACCACCTTGCAACCGGTCGTCGGTGTCGTCGAGTTTCCCGGCTTCCGCCGCTGCACCATCGCCGACATCCCCGGTCTGATCGAAGGCGCTCATGAGAACCGCGGACTCGGCCACGAATTCCTGCGCCACATCACCCGCTGCCGCGTGCTGCTCTTCGTGCTCGACATGGCCGGCAGCGAGGGCCGCGACCCGCTCTCGGATCTGGAAATCCTGCGCCGCGAGATCAAGGAATACGACGAGGAACTCTCCCGTTTCCCATGGAAGGTCGTCGCCAACAAGATGGACCTCGAAGGCGCGGCGGAACACCTCGCTGCCTTCAAACAACGTTTCCCCAAAGTGGAGGTGGTCCCCATTTCCGCCGACACCGGCGAGGGCCTCGATGATCTGAGGCAAATGCTCGACAACGAGGTCGGCCACAAGTTGAGGGATTGATCGTTCCGGGAACGCCTTGGATGCGCCATATTGCCTCGCGCCGTCCCAACACCCGATTTTTAGGATCAGTTGCCAGTGACGCCTGTCCAATGCCACAAGCCGGGGTCGAGTTCGTGGCGGGCGGCCTTGGCGAGTGCTTCGGCATCTTCGCCATGGTGGAGCACGGCAAACACGCAGGCTCCCGAGCCGGCAAGGAGTGCGGCGGCGGTTTCATAACGTGCCAGCAGCCATTGTTTCATTTCGGCAAGGAAACGATGTTTTTCAAAAACCGGCTGCTCCAGATGATTCACCAGCGAAAGTCCATCGAGATCCTGTGCGGCGTAGCGGACGTCCGGCAATTCCTTGGAACTGGCCCAACGAGCGTAGGCATCAGGAGTGGGAACCGTAAAATTCGGCTTCAACAACAAAATCCGCAGTGGGGCGGGCGCGGCAACCGCATGGATGATCTCACCGCGCCCACTGCAATGCGCCGCGCCGGGAGTGAGAAAAAATGGAATGTCGGATCCCAAAGACGCCGCGATTTCATGCAGGCGGGCCGCACCGGCCTTGCCGCCGCGCAGTTGATCGAGCGCGTGCAGGGTGGTCGCCGCATCGCTGCTGCCGCCGCCCAGGCCCGCGCCGTGGGGGATTCCCTTCTTGAGTGTGATTGAGAATTTGCAGCGCTCACCGGTCGCCGCCTCGTAGGCGCGCACCGCCTTGACCACCAGGTTGGTCTCGTCGGCCGGCAGTGTCGGGTCATCGCATCGAAACGAAAACTGCGTGCTTTCCTGAAATTCCAGCGTGTCGGCGAGCCCCGGCAGCTTGACCATCAGGGTGTCGATGTCATGAAACCCGTCGTCGCGCTTGCCGAGCACTCGGAGCGACAGGTTGAGCTTGGCGGGGGCGTGGAATGTGTGGGTGCTCATGGCAATTATTCGCTGGCGATCATGGCCATCATGCGGCCGGTTTTTCCCAACTCCTTGCGGTAGCTGTAAAACCGCACGGGATCAGACGCGGTATTCAGTCCGCAGTCGATGAAATTTCCCACTCCAGACCGCTCCGCCTGGCGGCTGATCTCCGCCGCGAAATCAATTTCGTAATCCGGCGGCCGGATGCAAGGCCCCAGCACTGCCGTCACATCCGCAGCTCTGGTGCCAAAATGTGTGGCCATCTGCTGGAGCGCCTGTTGCAAAATATTCTTTTCAGTTCCCTTCTTGCCGGAATGCAACAGGCCGATTGCGCCAGTTTTCCGGTCGGCCAGCCAGATCGCGCCGCAATCCGCGACATAGACCACGAGCACCACGCCGGGCTTGGCAGTGATCAGCCCATCCACCCCCGGGACGACGGGCAGGCCGTCCGTGGCATCGACTTGCGGGCTGCCGGGCACTCGCGCTACGGCGCAGCCATGCACTTGTTCGGCGCGCCAGATTTCGGCGGTTGGCCCGGCGAAATCCATCAGCGCGCGTTCATGAAACGGCCGCAACTGCCGCATCGCCTCGTCACGGTCACCGGTGATGTGCAAACCCGCAATCCGCTCGACCCACCCGGCGCGCACGCCGGGGATCGCTTGTATCTCCGCTAGAAAATGAATCGCCTCCGTCACCGGGGAAATGGTGAAGGAGGCGGGTTGGCTTCGCCAAGCAGCGAGTGATGAATCAGCCGGATTTTACCGCGATCACGCCATTGCACGGCCGTTGATGGCCCGCTTGGTGTGCTCGACGGTTTCCGCCTGGTCTTCATCCATGCCTGCGAGGATGCCGGCCAGATCGGTCGCGATTTCGGAACGCATCTTGGAAACGAGTTCCACTCCTTTCGCAGTGATGCGCACCATGATCTTGCGGCGATCTTCGGCGGCGTGGGCACGCTCGACATAGCCCAGTTTTTCCAAACGATCGACCAAGCCGGTGGCGGCCGCCGTCGAATGGCCCATCTTTTTCGCGATATCCGACATGGTCAGATACTCCTCGCTCGAAAGGTAGGTTAACAGGAAGAACTGGGGAAACGAAACGTTCCCTTTGTTGAGTTCTGATGACAGGTTGAGTATGCAGCTCCGCTGTGTGAATAAGACGAAGTCAGCAAGACGATCCGCATCGGCTTTCACCGAAGCGCCCGTAGGGGGCATGGTTTTCATAATGGCTAGTTGTAGTGTTCATGGTTGGGACATAACGGGGTGCACAGCCATTGCGAATCGGGGGTTCACCGGGAAGACCAGATCTTCATCAATCCTAGGGTGAATCATTTTATCTCAAAGCCTGTGCCAAACGGGACTTTTTTAAAATAATCAACCCGAAGATATTTTTAAAGAAAAGAAATCGCTAAAAGTTAATTATTTTTTTGAACTTTTCCAATTTCGCTGGGGGATTGATTGTCAGGCAGTTCTGGTTCTGCTGCCGCTTCCAAAGGGACTTCTGGCGGCTTCGGGACATGGCGTGAATAGACCGCGTCGCCGATTTCGGCCGCGCCGGACTGGACGTCAGCGGCGGCAAACTGGCCCATGGCCTCACCGGTGACGAGCAGGTTGGCGCTGCGCTCATCGAGCCCGCGGGTGGTTAAAATCGTGCCGCTCTGGATTTTCCAGGTGCCGTAACTTTGAATCAGCACGAACCGTTTATCGGCGGGAATCGAGGCGATGCGGCCAACGAGTTGGGGGCCTTCATCGGCAGGTTTTTCTGGAGCAGGGTCGGATTTGCCACCGAACCACGAGCAACCGGCAAGCAATGCCAGTAATGGAAGCAAGCAGCAAAGTCTGAATGGGGCTGGGCGTGGCAATGGATTTAATTTTGGAGTGGAGGCTGCGGGCAGGGCGCCTGTTGCGTTCTGAGACTTTGTCTCAATAATCGCACAGGGTCGAGCTGTTTTGACACTGCTGCCTACTGTGGCGGCGGAAGATGTGCCAACGATTTGGCAGGAGGGCAAGCTGGCGGTGATCCGTAAATCAGGATACCTGCACTTCCGGCAATGGCGGTGGATTCTTGCTGAAGTAGCGGAGCCAGTCGGTCTTGGCGGTGAGGAACATCAACAATGCCAGCGTGGTCACGGCGAGCACGGTGAGCGTGATGCCGGTGAGACCGTCGATGAAAAACGAGGCGCTGAATGCGACCAGATAGATGCTCTGGGCGGGCAGGGCGATCGCGAAAAGTTGCTTGCCAGCTACCGCTTTCAGATAGCCGCTGACGAGCAGCAGCGAGGTGGCGGCGGCGATGCCGAAACTCGCAAGCATCGGCAACAGGTCCACCAGATAGGCGAAGAGCAGGTGGAAAGCGAAGAAGCCGGCGGAGATGAAGAAGACATGCATCGGATGCAGCGGAATGCCCTTCATGCCGCCGATCAGGAGGACCACTGTGACGAAGAATAACAGCGAGACCGGCGCGAAGAACGCAATGCGTGCGGCCACCGGGCCGGCGTTCAAACGCTTGGGCATGTCCATGCCGATCGCTTGCGCGGCGAGCACGTCCGGATAGTCCCAGATGAGGTCGTAGCCGGTGGCATCCTTGTGGCGTTTGTCCTGGTCGGCGGAACCGGTGCCGACCGGGAAATTGATTTCATGGAAGTCGGTGCGCATCGCGAGTTTGAATCCCGAGATCCGGCGCTTGTCGGGGAAGTCGTATCTCCAGGTATCGGTGCCACGGGTTCCATAAGCGGTGCTCAGCGTCACCGATCCCGAGGCGGGCAGTTGAATGGCGCGGGTCACCACGCCGGACGGACCGGGCACGGCTTGAGAGGATTGGTCGTCTTCGCCAAGGCGAAAATCGAAGCCATGCAGCCCGGCGGTTTCCGGTGGGAGTGGAAATGAGATATAGAATGTCTGCGGAATCTTCGTTGGATTGGTGAACGTGTAATCGCCCTCGAAACGGACGTCATAAGTCCGGTGCCACATCAACCCGCGCCGTTTGGGGTCGTAGTCGAGGTCCACCTTGATCCGCGATGTGGATGGCAGCTGCTGCGCCTTGCCGCCGGGTGCGTTGGGAGTGTCGAACCAAGCGTGCGGGTGCTGTTGCGTGATGGCCGGTCCCCAGACGCCGGAGACTTCATTTCGCAGTGTGTTGGAGGAACTGTGGGTGCGTTGGGTGAGGGCGGCTCCGAGTATGAACCAGCCGACGGTGGTGCAGCCGATGATGGCCAGCGTGGCGAGGAGATGAGTGGTTTTCATGATAATGGATGTTTGGTTTGTAGCGTCGGTCTATGACCGTCGATGCGAAGGATAAGCAAAAGAAACGTTTATAGCGTCGGTCTATGACCGTCGATGCGAAGGATAAGCAAAGGAAACGTTTGTAGCGTCGGTCTATGACGGTCGATGGTTTATCGGTTGAGATCGGCGCGTTGATAGAAGACTTGGATTTCAGGGCGTTCGTCGCGGCAAAGGTTTTTCCTCAGCGAGATGCGCGAGGGCGGTCCGCCGGTGGTCGGAATGCGTGTGAGGTTGCCGTGGGTTTCCGCCTGATAGCCGGGCGGCAGATCGACGTGCCAGAGCAGCGAGTGGATGAACAACGGAGTTAGAGGAAGTGACAGCTTCAGCGTGCCTTCCACCGGATCGAGCGCTCCTCCGGTGCGGGTGAACGAGCAGGCAAGGTGCGAGTTCTCGCCCTGTGGCGGCAGCGTGACCTTGAGACGGCCATCGCCGAGATCGATGGGCGAGACCGGCCGGCCATCCAGTTCACACGACAGGAGTTTCATGTCCGTTGGAGTGTCGAATACGAAGCCCAGCGGCCCCTTGTGTTCGATGGTTAGAATGCCGGTGGCGAGCAATGAACCATCGGGCTCGATTTTCACCGACCACTCCGCTTGTTTCACCACTCCTTCCTCAGTGACAGCCACCGGGATTGGCGTTACAGTCAGGTCGGCGGCCGAGGCGGCTTCGAGTTGTTGGCAGGTTGCACCCTTCAGCGATTCCGCCAGCGGTGCGGGAAGTCCTTGTGGCATGAGCGGCCCGCTCAAGCCCTCCGCCGCATAGGCAAGCAAGGGCGAGGTGGCGATGATGAAACGGGTGCGCGTGTCCCCGTCGCCCGGTGCATGGAGTTTCCATGTGCGGTCCAGCGGACGCAGTGGCATGCGATAGGAAATCATCAGTTGCCGGTCGAGAACACCGCGGGTTTTCCAAACCAGCGAAAGGCCGAGCGCGCGGTTCTCACCACGGATTTTCGTATGGGAAACGAGGTCGTCGCCGGTCACCGCAATGTCCTGCGCGTCGGACGGCAGAGGCAGCAACGCCTCCACGCCGGAGCCATCGGCGGCGGATGCGCGGGTGAGGATCTGATAGATGAGATCACCGTCGGTGGGGACCACCAGTGCCTGTTGTTGCCATGTCCAAGTCGAACGTGCCGGCGGGCTCAGGGCTTCGCGGGTTTCGCGACTATCCAGCAGGCGGATCCCTATGACTTGTCCGGTGTTTGGGAGCGGGCGGATTTGGGCTGCGGCGAGCGTTTCCTCCTTGTTTCCGGTAAGGAGCACCACCGATTGGTCGGCGGGCAGGTCGCCGGTTTCGAAAATCACCGATGGGCACGGTGGAATGGAGATTGAGAATCCGTTTTCGCCGAGCACGGGCAGCAGCCGCAGTTCAAGCACGCGAGTTCCGGCGCTGTCGCTTGCCAGGCAGAGGGAGTCGCCTTGGGCGATCACCACGGCGTCTTCCTGGACTTGGCTTTCCAGCGAGATATCGCCTGCGATCAATGGCAAAAGCGCGGTTTCCCCGCCAAATGCCATGGTCCGGAAAGTGGCGTGGATGACCGGCCGCTCTTGTTCCATCGAAAACCTGAGCCGCGCCGAGAGCAGCGCGGGTTTCGGTGTCTCTGGTTTTGCGACGGGCTCGGAGCGCGCAAGGAGTTGCTTGAGTTCGCCGTAGCTGATGCGGACTTCCGCGTCGTCGAGCCCTTGTGCCTGGGCATGGATGCCAAGCGCGAGAATCGCGCTGCTGATGATGAATGGATGAATGTTTGCCATGCGCAAACCATTCCCCGCTTCCGTGAAATGATGATGAAGCCTATGTGAAAAAGCGGCGAAAGCGGTTCACACCGTAGGCAGCGACAGCCTGGCCTCCTTGCCGCCGCCGGGACAAGGTGCGAATCACTAGCGGCGTGGTGTTTCCAGGTGGCTCGCCGGCATGCGAGCACTGAGCAGTTTGCTTTGCCAAATGCTTGCCTAGCAGGCGTAGCTTCTGATAGCTTTTCCCCGTCATGGAAGAACGGGTGAATGAACTTCTTCCCCTCACTGCCAAAATCGCACGCGAGTTCTCCAACATCCCCAACCTGCCCCACGCGGAAATTGAAATCGTCGCTCAGAAAGCACTCGCCCGTGCGGCTCTGGCACTCGACCCCGCCAAGGGCGACTTCACCACCTACGCAGCCCGCCGCGATGCGCAACGCACTGCGCGATCTCCATCAGCGCCAATCACGGCATCACCGTCACCACCTCTACGATCTCGATCTACCCGCCACCACTTCCTGCTCGAAGCCTGCCCGCCCCTGGCCGCCCTGCGCGACCTGGGCAGCATGAACGGCACTCAGGTGAGCTTTCCCAAACCCGTCTCCGACGTCTGGAGCTTCGCCGCCTCCCTCTAACAACTCTTCACCGGAAAATCCCCCTACCGCTTCGACCCAAAACGCGACCCCATCGACATCATCCTCAACGAAAACCCCGTCCCCATCCGCGACCGAATGCCTGGTCTGGAAAAACCGCTCGCGCCGACGACGACATCCACCCAAGCACCGCCGCCATCGGTGCCAAAAATAGTCTCAGGTGTGGTCACCGTGGCAGGCGTGCCACTCTGAGTGACGGTGAAGGTTATCCCGGCGACCGTCACTTGACCCGTGCGGGATGTGACACTCGGGTTGGCACCCGCGGATACAGTGACTGCGGCGGATCCAGCACCACTAGTTCCTGACGTAATTTGCAACCATCCTGCAGACGATGAAGCCGTCCAGTTCACATTTGAGGCCAAGACCAGTTGCGTAGTGGCCGTTCCTCCGCTTGCAGCGATTGTTGCGCTTGAGGGTGAAATACTTGGATCTACGACACCTTGGGTGACGGTGTGATCAAGGAAAATCGCTTTTTCATCGTCGTAAATGGATTTGACCTGAATCGAGGTGAGCGCCCCGTTGTAGAATGCGATGTTACCCAGAGAACCATTCCAGCCGCCGATTCTGATCCAGGTAGGAATACTATTTGCCGCACCAAAGTTGTATGAGGACAATGCATTTGTATTACCGACTTCCTCGCCATCTACGTAAATCTTAAGATTTGATCCAAAAGCTGCTGAGAATGTGAGCATTTGCCACTGCTTGGATTTTAAGCCAGCAGCAATCGTGGCAGTTTGTGTCCCGGTGGAGCAAATTATGTCGCCTGACTCATCAATCTCCACATCCAAGGCATGAGCCACCACGCCAGAACGTCTAAAAAGGCGTGAAACAGAACCCACTTGAGGTAAAGATTCTAGGCGTATCCAAAAGCTGTAGCTAGCACTAGTTTCAGTGAATGAGCTTTGGTGCGACCAAATTCGCAACTCACCGTTACCTGAACTTTCTAATGCTCTCTGATTAACTTGAAAACGATCCTTTGCTTCTCCCCATTCCATTAATCCTGAAAAATTGCGATCATCCAAAACGGGCAATTCAAGCGATATTCCACCAATAGAATTACTCGGCTGCCTGACATCACCTATTCGCTCATATTTATAATAAATAACAATTCTCTCAACCCATTTAGAAGTATGCGTATTGGGAAAGATCAGCGTTTGGCTGTTACTGAAGATTTGATTTGATGCAAAATGACCTTCTGGTTTGTAAACCGATACACTCTGGGCGGGGCCAGTGTATGTGGTCCCGTCTTCGTAGGTATATTCAGCGCGCACAAAAATTGTTTGCGTCCCGGAATAATACCAACTGTACCCATCACCTCGCATTGTGCTCGTGACAGGCACAGCCAAATTTGTGTTCATGCCCATGAGAATTCCATTTACTGAATAGTTCGCGTTGACCACTTGCGCCCACTCGGTTGTCGTTACCGAGACAGCCCCGGCAATGCTGTAGGATTGCGCATTGCTGGGTGATGATGGGAGTGATTGTCCTGGGATTGACTGCCCACGAAGATTGTAGAATGAAACGGGAGCAAGTGCAGGCACTTCAATAGGTCCGTAGGGGTTTGAGGAAAGCGCTGAGGTGAAGAGCTCGGGGACTTCGTCATCGCTGAGCACTCGCCCGTAAACACGCAGATCTTTGATCACTCCCCCGTTAAGGTAGCCCGAGGAAGGCAAGTCAGCGTATCCGAGTTTGAAGGCTGAGGGGGAAGTAGGAGTGCTAAACGGAAAGGGAGATGCCGTAAGAGTCGAGGAACCCGCAAGCCGGATGGTTCCACCGACTTCCCCAGCGTAGAGTTTGACGACGTTGGTAGGCGATGCCGTGACTACAACGTGGTATTCTTTGGTGGCCTCAATCGTAAAATCAGAAGTGATAACGCTTGTGCCGGATTGGAAGACCAAGCGGTTGCTGGAATTGACGTAAAGTGCCACGTTCCGGGAGTTGGCATTGTGGCTGAAAAGACGATGAATTGCTCCGACTGTCTCAACGCTGAAGCGGAGGGCAACGGTCGCCGCATCCTGATCAAGGAGGAAATCGGGTCCTGTGAGATTGCGGTAGAACGACCCGTCCATGCGGGTTTCGATGGTTCCAGACATGTGGCGCAGCCATCCGCTCACATCGGTGGAACCGGTCGGCACATGGGCAAGAAGAGCGAGGGTCAAATCCACCTTGGGCAGAGCGACGGGGGCGTAAACGCGAACGGTTCCAGTGCGTGGACTGAGTGTCGGATTGGCCGAGGCAACGTAACTGATGTTTCCGTTTCCGGTGCCTGTAAGGCCGGATGCGATGATCCACGGCGAAAGGCTCTCTGCCGACCATGGCGCGTCCGGAGTCGCGATTACAGCGATGTTTCCATAGGCTCCGGTGGGTTCGGCAGTGGCCTCTTTGGGGAGGATGTCGATGATTGGATTTGGGGTACCATCCTGCCGGATGGTGAATATTGCCGAGCCGATTTGGACAGTTCCGGTCCTTTCAAGGAAGCTGGGGTTGGTTCCGATTCCGAGGGTAACGGTTGAATCTCCAAAGCCGTTTCCGTCATCAACCACGGAGATCCACGAGGCGTTTGATGTGACGCTCCAGTTCGTAGTCGAAAGCGCGGAAACCTGCATCATCACAATGTCGGAGCTGTAAGCCTTCTGGACAGCGGATGGAGAAATATTCACGTCAGCACCGGTTTGGGAGATCGTGAAAGTCTGGCTTCCGATGATCAGCGTGCCTGTCCGTGTGGTGACACCGGTATAGGCGGCGACGGTGTAATTGACTGTGCCGCTGCCGACTCCAGACGGCGTTCCGACCGTAATCCACGGAGCGTTGGATACGGCTGTCCAAGAGACGCCGGCAGAGGTGGTGATGCCAACCGTCCGAGCTCCACCGGCAAGGTTGATGGTGGCGCTGGTGGGACTGAGCGTGGCCGCGTAGCCTGTTTGGGTGACGGTGTGGACCTTGTCGTTGATGGTGATTGTTCCCTGGCGTGTGTCGGCAGAGAAGTTGGAACTGACGACGTAGATGCAGGATTGGCCAGCGGAGCCTGTCGTGCGGGGCGTGATGTTGAGCCAAGGAACGTTAGCGGTTGCCGTCCACGCGCCCGAGCCGGAGGTAAGTATGGAACCGCCGCCGCCGTCCTTGGTGAAGGTGCGGGTGGGCGGGTCGATATTGACGACGGCCCAGGCGGAAAGGGTGGTGAGCCAAAGGGCGAGAAGACTCTGGACGAGGGTGCTGGTCAGATTTTTCATGGCAGGAAGGACGTGACTGTGTCCTTCCTGGTGGACGGGGAGCTAAGAAAGCCGCAGTAACTCGGCTGCAACGGTCTTTAGCCGTTCCCCGAAGGCAGCGGCCTGTCGGGGCCTGAACAAAACCGGACAGCGCCTGTTCAAAACCGGACACGGCCTGTTCAAAACCGGATTTTGGAAGCGGGCGGCGGTAAATTTCTGGCAATCAAGCTTGTGGAGGTGAGAGTACGGCGACGTTTGCAGGATACGGCTCTG
>CANLKN010000008.1 GCA_947491475.1 Akkermansiaceae bacterium
AACCTCTCCGCCGATGCCAACCTCTGGTATGCGAAAATCGTCGATCCCACCGTGGCGGTCTCGCTGAAAAACGGCGGCGGCATCCGCAACTCGATCGGCTCCGTCAGCCCGCTCGGCGTCCCGCTGCCAACCGCGGCGAACCCCTCGGCAGGCAAGCTGGCCGGCGACATCTCCCGCCTCGACGTGGAAGATTCGCTCAAGTTCAACAACGCTCTGACCTCGCTCACCGTCACCCACGCTCAGCTCAAGCTCCTGCTTGAGCACGGCGTGGCGGGCAGCAACGGCACCGGCGCGGCGAACAATACCCCCGGCCAGTTCTGCCAGCTCGGCGGCATCATGGTTGTAGCCGATCTCGCGGAAACCCCGATCAGCTACACCTCTGCTGCCAATGTCATCAGCGCCGTCAATGGCGGCACCCGCATTCGCTATGCAGCCCTTACCGATGCCAACGGCGACCCGACCACGGTCATCGTCAATAACGGCGAGCTCGTCACTCCGAACGCCGCCGTCCGCCTCGTCACCCTGACCTTCCTCGCCAATGCCGGTGCGGTCGGTTCCGACTTCGGCGGTGATAACTACCCCATCCCGTATCTGGCCCGCCTCAACGGCGTGCCATTCGCGAACCGGGTGGACATGACCACGGACGCCAGCGCCAACGCCTTCACCTTCGCCGCTGCCGGCACCGAACAGGACGCTTTCGCCGAATACGTGAAAGCCTTCTACGCCACGACCGGCTACAGCACGGCGGACACCCTCGTCGACCTCGACCGCCGCATCCTCCAAGGTGCCACCGACAGCGACCTCGACGGTCTCAGCAATGCCATCGAAGTCGCCTCGCTCGGCCTCGATCCCGATGTCGCCAACACCGGCTCGCAGATCAATGCCGCGCTGCTTGGCCTGCGCACCGCCGGCCGTGCCGACGTGACCTCCAACCCTTCCGCCTTCAGCCTCTACACCGCCAGTTCCATCCAGGATCTGCGCGGCGCGGGCAACCTGCTTGTGCAGGCCCAAGGTGGAAGTGTCACACTCAGTCTGCCGGTGCAAAAATCCACCACGCTCGACTCATGGGAAACCTTTGGTCAAATCGACACCACCTTCGATAAATTCGAGGACAAGGAGTTCTATCGACTAATCCTCCCGGAATAAGATCCAAACGGTTGTTCGCGTTTGAGACATGGCAAGGCCCCGTCCGGATTCGTCCGGGCGGGGTTCTTTTTTGCATTCGTAAGGACTAAGACATTATGATCCGGTTGCCTGAAATCCCTAATTTTGCGTGGGGAACGCGAAAACGGCTTGGCATTTCTGCAGGGCAAAGACGCGGCATCATGCCAGCCCGACCCAACGGGCTGGGATTCCTGCAAACTGATGATTCGAGCACCCCGGGGCGGTTGACAGCGCCAGCGCCCGCCGCTTTGCTCACCGCGATGTCGCCCGACTCCCAACAGGACTTCGCGCTTGCCTTTCTGAGCATCCTCTTCGAGGGCGCTCCCTTCATTCTGTTAGGCACGCTGGTCAGTGGCTTCATCGACATTTACCTGCCGGCCGGCACGATGGACCGCTTCCTGCCGAAAAACCGCAATCTGGCGGTGGTCGTGGCCGGGCTGCTGGGCGCGGTGTTTCCCGTCTGCGAGTGCGCGGTGGTGCCGGTGATCCGCCGCTTGGTCAAAAAAGGCCTGCCGGTTTCCTGCGCGATCACCTACATGCTCGCCGCGCCGATTGTAAATCCGATCACCGCGTTGAGCACCTGGAAAGCTTTCCAAGGCCAGAACGCGGCGATGATGACATGTTCGCGGCTGTTGTTAGGTTTTCTCATCGCGGTGGCGGTGGGGCTGATCGTTTCGCGGTTGCCACTTGCGATGGTGCTGAAGGACCGCTTGCTCAAGTCGCTGGACGAGCCGGATAAAAATCATGCTCACGGTGATTGCGGGCATGAGCATGGCGCTTGCTGCGGCCATCATCACGCCAGCGACGGTCATGGGCATGCCGATCAGGACAACCGCCTGGTGGCGGCGTTCCGCTCCGCGCAGAAGGATTTCGTGGATGTGGGTGTGTATTTCGCCATCGGCGTCTCGATCACGGCACTCTTCAACACCGGCATTGCTCCGGGTGCGGTATGGCTTGATGGCTTGGCCGGCAGTGTGGTGGGCGCGCCCGCCGCGTTGATGGCGCTGGCCTTCATCCTCAGCCTGTGCAGCACCTCGGACGCCTTCATCGCCGCCACCCTCGACAAGTTTTCGTGGGGCGCGAAACTCGCATTTCTGACATTCGGTCCGATGATGGATGTGAAGCTCATCTTCCTCTATCAAACCGTGATGCGGAAAAACTTCATCATCGCGCTGGCTCTCGGTTTGTTCCTAGCCATCGGCGGCATCACCATTTTCTGGCAACACCTCATGTTCCAAGCGCGATGAACCCCAAACTCCGTCGCATCCTGTTTTCGCTGGCCGTGCTCTTCTGGAGCGCGGTGCTGCTGTATTTTCATGCCACCGGCCGCATCAACCAATACCTTGCGCCGGATTTCCGGCCGATTGCATTTGTCGGTGGTCTGGGACTCGCGGTGCTCGGCCTCTTCAATCTTCTCACCGCCGGCCAAACCGCTGATTGCGGCCATGATCACGGCGGTGATGCGAACGCCCATGATCATGAAACCAGTGACATCCATCCGCTTGCGGCGCTGTTGCTGATGGTGCTTCCGGTCGCCTGCTCGGTGGCATGGACCAAGGACAAATACTCCGAAGCCGCACTCTCGCGCAAGGGGCTCTACGACTCGCCCTCGGACATGAACACCACGTTTCTCGCCGCTGCGATGCCTCCGCTCACCCGCGAGATGATCGAGCAAAGCCACCGCAAAACGCCGGACGGTTATCTCGAATTCAACCTCATGGAATTGTTCTTTGCCACCGGTGACCGCGAAATGCAATCGGTCATCGACGGACTTAAGATCGAGACCGAAGGCCGCTGGATCGAAGAGAAGATGCGCAATCCCAACGGCACCCGCAAACGCCTCTACCGGCTCTTCATGACTTGCTGCGCCGCCGACAGCCGCGCGATCCCGATCGTGCTCGAATTCGGAGAAACGCCGCCCGAGCTTCCGGAAAACGGCTGGGTGAAAGTGGCAGGCACCATGCGTTTTCCGTTAGAGGAGGGAGTCATTCATCCGGTGTTGCAAATTGATCGAGCGCTCGCCGCGGAGCCGCCATTCGAAGAGAGCTTCATGCGCAAGTGAACCAGGACACATTTCCATTTTTCCGCTTGCTGCCGCAGCATGGTCTGGCTGCGCTTTCACGCCGAGCTGGGCTTGGCGTTCCCGGGTGTTTTTAAAAAAGAGGCGCACGGGTAAACCGCGCGCCTCTTGGATTTGTCTTGTGGCAGATGGTCAGCGATTCGAGAGCACGGCGGCTTCGTATTTCTTGACCTCCGCGAGCCAATCGGTGCCGGCCGGGACGTTTTGCGATTCGCAGTAGGCGTCCCAAACCGCGCCCCATGGCAGGCCTTTGACTTCTTCCATGAGGGCGAGGCGTGAGGTGAGATCACCGGATTTCTCGGAATCGCGCAGGGCGGCGGGTTCGAGCAGGGCGATGAGCAGCGCGCGCAGGGTGTTGCGGGTGCCGATGGTCCAGGCGGCGATGCGGTTGATGCTGGCATCGAAGAAGTCGAGGCCGATGTGGGTGCGCTTGTAGAGATTGTTGCGCACCAACTCGGTGGCGATCGACTGCAGCGCGTCATCGAGGATGACGACGTGGTCGGAGTCCCAGCGCACGCCGCGGCTGACGTGGAGGAGGATTTCCGGCACATACATCAGGACGGAGGAAATCTTGTCGGCGATGCCCTCGGTGGGGTGGAAGTGGCCGGCGTCCAGGCAGAGGAGTTTCTGGTTCTTGATGGCATAGCCCATGTAGAACTCGTGCGAGCCTACGACATAACTCTCACTGCCGATGCCGAAGAGTTTGCACTCCACGGCGTCGAGGTTGTGTTTCGGGCTGAGCGGCTTGGCGAAGACCTTGTCGAGCGAGTCGGCGAGGCGCTGGCGTGGGGCGAGGCGGTCCGCCGGTGTGTCCTTGTAGCCATCCGGGATCCAGATGTTGGTGACGGTGGCGGAGCCAAGAGCCTTGCCGATGGCGGCACCGATTTCACGCGAGCGGATGCAGTGCTCGATCCAGAAATCACGGATCGCTTTTTTCGAGTGGGAGAGGGTGAAACCATCGTCCGCTTTTGGGTGGGAGAAGCAGGTCGGGTTGAAATCCATGCCCATGCCGTTGGCTTTGGCCCAGTCGATCCAGCCCTTGAAGTGCTTGGCTTCGATCTGGTCGCGATCGACCTTTTTGCCGCCGAACTCGCCGTAGAAGGCGTGCAGGTTGAGGCGGTGCTTGCCGGGGATGAGTGCAAGCGCCTGGTCGAGGTCGGCGCGGAGTTCATCGGGAGTGCGGGCCTTGCCGGGGTAGTTGCCGGTGACGGCGATGCCGCCGCTGAGGCCTTCGCCGGTGTTTTCGAAGCCGCCGACGTCATCGCCCTGCCAGCAGTGGAGCGAGATCGGAATTTTGGTCAGCGCGGCCATGGCGGCGTCGGTATCGACGCCCATATCGGCGTAGCGTGCTTTGGCGGATTGATAGGATTGGGCGATGGATTTCGAGGGTTTGGCCATGGTTTGATGGGATTGCAGTTGAGTTCGCGGATGCGTGGCAGCGGGTTAGCTCAAAATCCGCGCATGTGTAATCAAAAAAAACGCGTGAAGGCAGGTTTGGTGACATGTTTCGCGGATTCGCTGGAAATCGCATCAGGCTTTGACGGCCCAGCGCAGTTTGGCGGGGGAGCTGCGCGGGTTTTGGTGGCGCTCGGCGGGGCTGGCGGTGATGACGTTTCTGCTGACTTCTTTGAAGAGGCCACTGTGCAGTCCTGCTTGGAAGGCTTTTTTGACACGGCGGTCCTCGCCGGAATGGAAGGTGAGAATGACCGCCCGGCCGCCGGGTTTCAGGCAGTCCGGCAGCACGCGCAGGAAGGTTTCCAGTGCGGTGAATTCCTCGTTCACGGCGATGCGGAGGGTTTGAAACACGCGCCGCAGCGTGAGTTCTGCATCCTCGGCACGAAGGCCGGGTGTGGCCATGATGGAGGCGGCGAGTTCGAGCGTGCCGCTGAATTCGCGGCCCGCGAGGTGGTTGGCCAGCAGTTCGGCGCGCGGCTCGTCGGCGTGTTCCCACAGGGCGCGGGCGAGTTTGGCCGGAGTGATGCGGGCCAACCATTCGGCGGCCGACAAGGCGCGGGTCGGGTTCATGCGCATGTCGAGCGGTCCGTCGTGCTTGAAACTGAAACCACGCGTGGGGTCGTCGAACTGCATCGATGAGCAACCGAGGTCGGCGAAGACGAAATCCACACCCTCGAGGCCGCGTTGGGCTAGCACTTTGGAGATGCCGGCGAAATTCGAGCGCACGGCCTCGAAACAATCCTGGCTGAAACCGGCCTCGCGCAGGCGGCGTTCGGTTTTCGGCAGTTCGAGCGGATCCTGGTCGAGGCCGATGAGTTTGCCGCCAGGCAGGACTTTCCCGAGGATTTGGCGGGCGTGTCCGCCATAGCCGAGGGTGGCGTCCACGCCTGTGATGCCGGGTTGCAGTTCGAGCGCATCGAGGCATTCACCGACCATGATGGGCAGGTGGGAGCCGGCGGGTGTTTTGCCGGAAGCGATGACCTTGGCGACGGTGTCCGGATCAAGGGTGGGATCGAGTTCCTTGTATTTCTCCTCAAAGCGCCGCGGATTTTTACCGCTGTAGCGTTTGCGGCGCGGTGGCCGGGGTTCTTGCGGATCCATGAATGACGGACGATGTCTGGCACGATTGAAACGATCCGTCAAAATCAGGTTTTTTACGGTGGCGGATTTTTTCATCGCTGGTTGGCGGACGGCTGGCTATGGGTGCCGCGAGGCAGGGGTTGGCCCGCATGCCATTTCCACCATGAAACTCGCGCTGATCGCCATCGTCACCGGACTTACAGCAGGCTTGCTGGGCGCGCTTTGCGGTGTGGGCGGGGGGATCGTGATGGTGCCGGCGTTTGTGGCGCTGCTCGGCCTGGAGCACAAGCGGGCGGTGGCGACCTCGTTGGCGGTCATCATCCTCACCGCCATCGCCGCCACGCTCAACAATACCCGCGCCAACAACCTGATCGATTGGAAAATCGTGATCATCGTCGGTGCGGCGTCGGCGGTGGCGGCGTGGTTCGGCAGCGACCTGATGCGCAGCCTCAGCAACCAGACGCTCACCCGCATTTTTGGAGCGTTGCTGCTGGTCTTCGGGCTGCGGATGTTGTGGAAGGCGTGAAATTTTCCGCCATCTAACCAATGAGGAATCCGCCGTCGTCGAGTTTGACTTTATCCGGCAGCGGCAGTCCCTGCGGCGGGGCTGCCGGGCCATGGGCGTGGTGGTCCAGCAAGAACCATCCGGGCAGCAGTTTGCCCCATGATTTTGGCTTGTGACCGGGCTGGGGGTCGAGCCCTTCGGCCGTGGATTGCGGCGGGTGCGGCATCGACATGGCGACCACCGCGCCATCGATGGCGAGGCATGGGCAATGGCACAGACCGGCGCGTTCGAGCGGTTTGAGCGCCTCGGTACCGAAGTCGTAAAACACAAGAGCGCCGGCGGTGATTTGAGAGTAATTGATTTCATGGCGCAACAGATCGCCGCCCACCCAGATGGCATCGTGATCACCATCGAAGTGCTCGCGCAGGACCAGCGGCGCATGGAACAATGCGGCAAACGCCGCGGTGAGTCCGGGGATTTGCGTGATGAGCGGATCACTTGCCAGCATTTGGAAACTGTGGCGGCGGGGCAGCGCGTTGACCATGCCGATCTGATGGCCGTTGGCCCACCAACTGCGGCGTTGTGCGGGGTCTGCGCTGCGGAATGAGGCGGCGGCCGGGTTTTTCGCACGCGGCTGGCGGATGGCCCACAAACGTCCGGCGTAGCGCACGGCGATGGCCTGCGCGGAGGCTGTGAGAATGCCGTGGCGCACGCTGGCGATGCTGGCTGCCGAGGGGTCGATGGCTGCTCCATAGGCGACCACCAAGCCTTTCACCGGGCGGTTTGGAATCTTGCGAAAAAAGCGGTTTCGCTCAAAGGAAAATACCGATCCCCACGAACCGTCGCACCACACAGGAATGAGCGGGTGACCGGCCTTTCTGGCGATGAGTTCGAAGCCGCGCTGCAGCGTGCAGAGCGTGCCGGTGCGCGTGAGTTGCCCCTCTGGGAAAAGGCACACCACATCGCCGTTGTTGAGTGAGTTGATGACTTCCCGGATCGCTTCCAGCGGTTGCTCGCGGCGGATGTTCACTGTGGCGAAAATCGAGGTGAACACTCGGATGGCACGGTTGGCGGTAAATGCCTCGTCCATCACAAAACGCAGCGGGCGCGGACAGGCGGCGGAGAGGAAGAAGGCGTCGGCGAAGCTCACGTGGTTAGGCAGCAGCAGCACGCCGCCCTTGGCTGGGACGCGCTCTCCATGCACCGCGCGCACCCGATAGAAGGCGTGGATCAATCCCACCCCGAGCATGCGAATGAAGTCCGCCGGCAGCACGCGGATGATCAGCACGGTGGCCACCATGCAGGTGGCGGCAAGGAACCCCATCTGCATCCGGAAACCCGCCAACGCCGAAATTCCGAGCGCTTTTGCAAGAGCCCCGAATCCCACGATCAAGGCCACTGCCAGAATGCCAGCCAGGCAGTCCTGCAGGTTCACCGCGGCCTGCAATTCGCCGCGTTTGGCTGATGGATAATGATCCTGCAGCCAGGCGTTGAGCGGCGCGAGAAAGACCGCCGAGGAAAAAGCCAGCACTCCCAGGATTGTTAGAAACAGGGCCTCATGGGGCGAGTGGCAGATAAAGGATACCGGATCGGTTTCCAAAAGGTGAAGGTAGGAGGCCGCCGTTCCGGTGGGGCAGAATGTCAGCGCCAGCGCGCTGAGTGACATCATCAGTCCGGCCAGGGGCACCCAGCCGAGTTCGATGCGCCGCCGCAACAGGAACGAGGCATGGCCGAAACCCGCCGCCATGCCCAGCGAGGCCGCCGCCATGAAGATGGATGACAAGGTGCCGAAGCCCTCTCCTCCACCGGTGATTTCCTTGGCCAGTTTCACCGACCACAAGTTAATAAAGCCACCGAATCCCCAGAAAAACGCCACCCCAAGCGATGCGTGGCGCAGCGGCGCTTCACGCCACAAATCCTTCAAATGCACGAAGTGGCTGCCCAGCACCTTGGCGCTGAATTTTTCACCACCCTGCGATGGCACCCGCGGAATGATCCACGCGAGCAACAAGGCCGGCACTGCGCACAGCGTGAGCACCAACAGCGGCCCGTATGCCGCCTGCCATGCCAGAGCCGGATCACCGCCGAGCGCGTGGTAGCGGCGGTCGAACAACCAGCCGGCGATGATTTGGCCCACGAGGATCGCAAGCATCGCCATCATCTGCTGGATCGAACTGGCAAATCCGAGATGCCGCGAGCCGAGCAGTTCCTTGTTGATGCCGATTTTCGCCGGGCTGAAAAACGCCGACTGCGCTGCCAGCATGAAAAACCCGAACAAGGCGAGCGGCAGGTGTTTCATCCACACCGCGCCGCAAATCCAAATCAACACCAACAATTGCAGCACGGCGCAGGCAAACATCACATCGCGCTTGGAAAAGCGGTCGCTCAGCCAGCCAGCCAAGGGCGCGAACAGCACGAAAGGCAGCGTGATCATCAATCCGGCTGCCGATTCGACCGCCAGCGTCGCCCCGCCGCCCAGCGGCATCGAGTAGGCCACCGCCCCGGCCAGCGGGATCAGGACAAACTGCGCCATCTTGTCGTTAAAAGCATTCTGCGTCTGCTGGACGATCATGCTCCAGTAGCCGGTCCATTGGCGGCGTGTGGGTTCGAATACCTGTGACTCCCGGTTCATCCGCGCGGAGACTAGACGGAGGATTCTAAAATGGGTAAGCAAAATTCTCACATGCAGCCCGCAAGTTTGCAGCTGATGGCTGGCGCGAGGGCAAGGCGATCACGCCAGTGGAGCCAGCAGATGTGAGAGCGTCTCGGCATCGATGCGCAGTTTGCTGGTGTCCTCGGAGAGCAGGGCCTCCACGAGGGCGGATTTCTTTTTTTGGAGATCGAGGATGCGGTCCTCGATGGTGCCGCGGCAGACGAGTTTGTGGACGAAGACCGGTTTGGTCTGGCCGATGCGGTGGGCGCGGTCGGTGGCCTGGTTTTCGGCAGCTGGATTCCACCATGGGTCGTAGTGGATCACGGTGTCCGCGGCTGTGAGATTGAGCCCGGTGCCGCCGGCCTTGAGCGAGATGAGGAAGATGGGGATCCCGCCGGATTGGAATTTTTTGACGAGCTTGGCGCGCTCCTGGGTTTGGCCGGTGAGTTTGAGGAAGGGGATGTCCTCGAGTTCGAGATGTTCCTCGATGAGTTCGAGCATCGAGGTGAACTGCGAGAAGAGCAGGATGCGGCGGCCTTCCTCGATGAGTTGGGGCAGCAGCTCGCCTGTGAGGAATTCGAGCTTGGCGGATTCGGTCACGCGCTGGGCGGCATCGCTCTTGAGCAGTTGCGGGTGGCAGCAGATCTGGCGCAGCTTGAGCAGGGCGTCGAGCACGATGATGTGTGACTTGGCGAGGCCCTTGTCGGCGATCGCTTCGCGGACGCGCGCGTCCATGGTGGCGCGCACGGATTCATAAAGGTCAGTTTGCTTTGGCGCGAGGTCGATACCGTGGATGATCGTGGTTTTCTCCGGTAACTCGGTGGCCACCTGGTCCTTGGTGCGGCGCAGGATGAGCGGCGAAACACGGCGGTTGAGCGCGATCTGGGCGTCGGTGGAATGGTCGCGCTCGATCGGTTTGCGCAAGAATGCATTGAAGGATTTTTCGTCGGCGAGGAAACCTGGCATCAGGAAACGCATCAGGCTCCAAAGTTCGCCAAGGTGGTTTTCCATTGGCGTGCCGGAGAGGCAGAGTCGGTGGCTGGCCTTGAGTTTGCAGGCGCTGTAAGCGGTGATGGATTTCGGGTTCTTGATGTATTGCGCCTCGTCGAGCACGAGCGTGTGCCAGTGGTGTTTGGCGAGTTCGTCGAAATCGCGCACCAACAGCGGGTAGGTTGTTAGAACGAGGTGGTGATCTGAGATTTTCTCGAAGTGATCGGCGCGTTCGCCCCCGTGGAGGACGAGCACCTTGAGATGTGGTGCGAATTTTTCCGCTTCGGCGGCCCAGTTAGGAACCACCGAGGTGGGCGCGATGACGAGCGACGGTTTGTCCGGAAATTTCGCGGTCTCAGTGGCGAGATGCGCGAGGGTTTGCAGGGTTTTTCCGAGGCCCATGTCATCGGCGAGAATGCCGTGAAGACCGTGGTTGGCGAGAAACTGCAGCCAGCGGAAGCCATCGATCTGATAATGGCGGAGATCCGCCTTGATGGTGGCCGGCACCTCGGCGGGCGGCAGACCTTTGATGTCGCGCAGATTGCGGCCGAGCTCGGCAAGCGCGCGGGTGGTTTCCGAGCTTTCGATGGCGAGCGAGTCGGCCATGCCGGCGGCGCTGAGACGATCGAGGCGCAGCGGACCACCGCTGCCATCCTTGCCGTGGAACAAGTGGCGGACCTGATCGACCATATCGAGGAAACGCTGGGCGGGAAAACGGATGTGGCCATCGGCAGGATCATCACAGGGAAGAGTCAAGGTTTCCGGGATGCTCTCCGGATCTTTGTAACGCTCGTGCCAGTCCTCGGCGATCGCGCGGGCAATCTGCGGAATCAGGCTCACCCGCTTGCCGCCGAACTCTCCCGTGACATCGAAGCGGAACCAGTCGATGCCATGGTCAGGATCCGCCTCGATGGCGGGAAAGAAGTCGGTGAGATCGTGGACGGTGAGCCCGAGCTTGGGATCGCTCCCGATGATCCAGCCGGCGGCCTTGATGGCTTCACACTCGTCACTTGTTAGAAAATCAAGCCAGTCGGCGGCGGTCGCCAGGAGACCGCCGAGCACCACCGAGTGGCGGTTCTTGTCGTTGAGTTCGCGGTCCGGGTAAAAGACATTGACCGGCTGCAGGCCGGCGTCTGCTAGGGATGCAAGCAAGGCTTTTTCCGCGGCGACGTCGCGCTGGAGGATCATGCGCTTGTCGCCTTCCACCCATGAGGTTTGAGACAGGGCATCGGTGGCGAGCGGAGTAAGGACCGGGCATCCGGGATATTGGAATTTCAACAAGCCGCCGATGTGGCGTTTCTGGAAGATGCCACAATGCACCCAGGTGATGTGAAGCATGGGGACGGGCGTGAGACCTGATAGAATCTGGGCCGGTTTTTCAGCGGGTGTGGGCAGCGGCGTGGCGGTGGGAATCGCCCGGAGTTCGGTATTGATCTCGGGCACCCGCTCGGCGGGGATGACCGGCCCTTCCGGCCAGACAGCCAGAATTTCGTGGGGCGTCTCACTTTGCACAGGCCCGAGGGTGAGCTCGGCGGTATCGATGTAGCGCAGCGGTTCGGTGGGAATGATGACGATGGTGTCGGACGGCAGCTTGAGGATCGGATGCGCGGAACCGTCATCCAAGAGTTCCCAACCCGGCTCGACGTTGAGTGGCGGTCCTTCCTTAAGCGGTTGATAGATATGCGAGGCACGCGGGGAGGACGAAAGCTGCGAGTAAAACAAGCGGTCGGTGGCAAGCGCGGCATGTAGGATAATCTCCCAGTCGGGGCCGCCGATCGTCAATCCAGCCCCCCAGGAACCGGTCTTGCGTCGGCGGGCGTGGTAAGCCGCGCAGATTGCCAGATCCTCGGTGGCCATGTATTTGGGTGGATTGGTCGGATCAGCGGTGGCGTTGCTGGCATCGATGCTGTAGCCGCCGGATTTGTTGCGGCTGCCGATGTGAATGCCGAAGTATGCCTTTACCCCTGCGCCATAATAGCGGTCTTCGCGGAACTCGATGCAGTAGGCGAGAAACTTGTTGTAGGGCTTGGCGGGTTGGGAAGCACGCTTGGCGTTGACGGTGACGCATTGTTCCGCATTGCGGATCAATGCCAGCCAGCGGTCGATCTCGGGATTGGCGGGTGATTTCTTCGCCGGGCTGGCGGTGGCTGCGATGGAGGACAAGAACTCCAGCGTGGCGGCGGCATGGCGGCAGGTGTAGCTATGATCGCACGAGCAGTCGGAGGAGAAATCAACGGGATATTCCTGGTCATCAGGATCGATGTAAAACGACAGCGCAGTGCGGTGACGCCTGCCGGTCGGCTCACGCACTTCGGAGCCGATCAGAAAAGTTGGATCATCAACTGCTTCCTCTTCATCCAGAAACTTGAGCGTGGAAATCGTCAGGCTAGCGGTCTTGAGATCGGAGTGCTCGAAATTGTCCTTCCATGCGCCGGAGACAAGCCACGGGATCAGGTGGCTGAATTCGGATAGATCGGACAGGGTGACCGAAATCATGCAATCAAGTTCCGGATGTCAGCGCAGGTATTTGAGCAGGACAAAGCCACCAACGAGCATGGCGGTGCCGGCGATGAAGCACCATTCGAGGTGTTTTTCGATGAAAGGCCTGACCTTGAGGCCGAAGACGCGGATGATGGCGGCCACCACAAAGAAGCGCAAGCCGCGGCCGAGGACGGAAGCCACGATGAGCAGCGGCAGGTTGTAGTGCATCATGCCCGAGAACACGGTGAAGACTTTATACGGGATCGGCGTGATGGCGGCGATCAGGATGCCCCAGAAACCATAAGCGGCATACCAGACTTCGATCTTGTCGCGGGTGAGGCCAGTGGGATCGAAGACGCCAAGCAGCGGCAGTGCCACCGCGTCACGCAAGCCCCAGCCGATGAGCCAACCGGCCACGCCTCCAAGCACCGAACCGACGGTGCAGACGAGCGCGTATTTAAAGGCCTTTTCGCGTTTTCCGAAACACAGCGCCATCAGCAACACATCCGGCGGAATCGGGAAAAACGACGACTCGGCGAAGGACAGCCAGAACAGAGCGTGGGTGCCGGCCTTGTGGTCGGCCCAGGAGACCGTCCAGTTGTAAAGGCGGCGGATCAGGCCGGGTGGTTTTTCGGAGTTCACTGAAGGATATGGTGTTAACTGTTTTCCGGACGCGGATCGCGGTCGAGCAGTTCGCGCATGGCGTCCGACGCGGGCTTGTTTTCGTAAAGAATTGCATACATCGCATCGATGATCGGGGTGCGCACGCCCACCTTGCGGGCGGCATCGTGGATGGAGAGCGTGTTTGGCACGCCCTCGGCGCACATGCCGAGCGAGGCCACGGCCTGTTCCAGCGACTGGCCTTTGCCCAGTGCGAGGCCCACGCGGTGATTGCGCGAGTGCTCGGAAAAACAGGTGACAATCAGATCGCCGACACCTGAGAGCCCGGCGAAGGTTTCCTTGCGACCGCCGAGCGCGATGCCGAGGCGGGTCATTTCCGCCAGCGCGCGGGTGACCAGCGCGGCCACCGCATTATCGCCCAAGCCGAGGCCGTGGGCCATGCCGGCGGCGATGGCATAGACGTTCTTGACCGCGCCGCCGAGTTCCACGCCGGCGACGTCGTCGCTGGTGTAAACGCGGAAATGCGGCAGGCTGAACAGTTCCTGCAAGGCCTCTGCAAGCTGCGGGTTTTCCGAGGCCACGACGGCACAGGTGACAAGTTCCTTGGCGATTTCCTCGGCGTGGTTGGGACCGGTGAGGATGCCGATGGGATTGTGCGGGAAAACCTCGCGCAGGATTTCACTCATGCGCTCGCCAGTGTTGCGCTCGATGCCCTTGGTGCAGGACAAGAGCGGAGTGTCCACAGGCAGGCCGAGGGCGGCGAGTTTTTCCGCTTCGGATCGCACGCCCACGGTGGGCACGGCGAAGATGACCAGCGGCATGCCGAGCGCCTCGCGGTGATCACCGGTGGCGCGGACGTTATCGCCGAGGGAAATATCCGTGAGGTATTTCGGATTGCGGTGGTCGCGGTTGATGCCGTCCACGCACTCCTGTTCGATGGAAACGAGCAGGACGGATTCAAGCTTGGGCGCGAGGAGTTTTGCAAGGGCGGTTCCAAGGGAGCCGGCACCGAGAATGGCTGCGGAGGTGAATGGTTTCATAAAGACTCAAGACTGGAAGACACAAGACGCAAGACAAGAGAAGATGTGCGAATCATTCATACACGTTTCCTTTCGAATCGGTTTTCAGTGCCGTTGATCAGTCGCTGGATGTTGGAGCGGTGTTTCCAGACGGCGAGGAAAGCAATGATGAGGGTGAAAATGAATAGCGATTTGTTCCATGTGCCGTCTTGAATCTTGCCATGAAACCAAGAGCCCCAAAGCATCACCAGCGGTAGCGCCAGTGCGGCAATGATGCTGGCGAGCGAGACATAGCGGCTGATTAGAAAAACCAGCAGCCATACCACGAGCAGGATTACAATCGCGGCAGGCATCAGCGCGATCAGCACTCCGGCGGATGTGGCGATGCCTTTACCGCCCTTGAAGCCGACCCATGGGGAATAGTTGTGGCCCAGAATGGCACACAAGCCGGTGATTACTTGGAATATCTGCGCGGTGAGCATCGGAAACTCACCGGCTTGGGATGCGAGTCCCGCGATGCTCATCGGATTTTTCGAGCCCTCGAATTGAATCAGCGAGATTGCGAGCACCACCGGGATGAAACCCTTGAGCATATCTAACAACAAACAGGGAATGCCGTATTTTTTCCCCATCACGCGCAGCACGTTGGTGGCACCGATGTTGCCGGAGCCGTGGGCGCGGATGTCGATGCCCCGGGATTTGGCCATCAGCAGCCCGAAGGGAATGGATCCCAACAGAAACGCGAGCAGCGGACAGAACCAGAGTTGCATCAAGATGAGTGATGGGAGCCGGAAACCACGCTCATTCGATGGTGGCGGAAGTGATCACCACGTTTTGGGCGGGCACGTCCTGCGATGGCATTTCGAGCGCCTCTCCAGTCGCGGGGTGGCGCATCGACAGTTGTGAGACGCCGGTTTTTGCCGCCTTGATCTTGTCCACCACGTCCATGCCTTCGATGACCTTGCCGAAGACCGCGTAGCCGCCATTGCTGGGGAAGTTGAGCATGGCGTTGTCCACCACGTTGATGAAGAACTGCGCGGTGGCGCTGTCCGGATCATTGGTGCGGGCCATGGCGATGGTGCCACGCTCGTTTTTGAGGCCGTTCTGTCCCTCATTCTTGATGCCCTTGCCGGAGGCTTTCTCAACGAGCTTGCCATCCGTGACGGCAAACCCACCGCCTTGGATCATGAAACCGTCGATCACCCGGTGAAACACGGTGTTGTCGTAGTGTTTCTTTTTCACATAGCCGAGGAAGTTCTCGACGGTGATCGGGGCTTTCTCAGCATTGAGCTCGAGCACGATGTCGCCCATGGAAGTCTTGATGCGGACTTTCGGGGCTTTTTCCGCGGCAGCTGCAGCGGGTTTTTCAGCTTCCTTGGCGGGTTCGCACGAAGCGAAGGCGGGAAACAAGGCGATGGCGAGGAGAGCGAGGTGTCGTTTCATCGGGGAGCTTCCTAGGGCAGTCCGCGAAGGAGCGCAAGAACCGGATGCGGCGGAATTTCGGGGATAGCCGCAATCAGACGCCCGGCGCAGCCTGAATGGCGTGCACGCTGAGCCGTTCCCAGTAGGCGCAGTCGCGCCAGTCGTTGAAGCGCTCGCGGAAGGGAATGAGGCGGCGGCGCGTGGCGACGGTATCGCCGGCCACCAGCACCTCATTCATGGCCTCCGGGGATTTGATGGAGCGCACCGATGCAAAGTGTCTGGTGAGGACGCTGCGGGTGAGCGATTGCATGGCGCGGTGGCCTTTGCCGGTGACGAGGTTGACGGCCAGCGCGCCGCCCGGGGCCACGGCGCGGCGCAGGTTTCCGAGCAGGGCGGCATCCCATGCTTGCGGGCGGAAAACATCGGTTTTTCCTGCTAGATAGATATCATCGATCACTGCATCGAAGGTCCGGCGGTTCGCGGCAAGCCATGGGTAGGCATCGCCGAGGATGATTTCGATGCCCAGCGCATCGAGGGCCATGTGCTGGCGAGCGAGCGCGACGATTTCCTCATCGATGTCGATGGCGGTGAGGCGGCATTCAGGCAGCAGGTGGCGCAGAATGCGAAAGGCGGTGCCGCCGGCGAGGCCAAGCATCAGGATCGAGCGTGGCGGTTGGTTTGCGGCGAGCAAGGGCGCGGCGGCGATCATGTCCCATGCCAGCCCGGTGAGATAGCGCTTGCGGTGATGCCATGCGTGGATTGCACCGGCCACGCGAAACTCGGTGGCAAGATCGGATTTCCAAATTTCCAGCGTCTGGTGGCGGGTGCGAACGATTTCAGTGCGGCGCATCCGGCCACCGTGCCGGACAGATGATGCCATTGCAACGCCGACCCGTGTTTGGAGGAGCGCGGCGTGCAATCGAGATTTTGCATCGGTGTCCAAAAGTCCTGATTAATACTTGGCGTAGATGAGTTGCAGGCGGGCTGCCGGAGGTGTCGGGTAAAGGTAGAGACATGGATTTTTTCGAAAAAATCGTAGCTTCTGCGTCAAGGGTTATTTCAGCCAATCTGAGGCGTTTTTAGCCAAAAAATGACCTTGAACGACCTAACGAAAAGAAGGCTCGTCACTGCCGCGCTGCCCACCCCCCAGATCTCCGGCATCAAGGAAGTCAGCGGGCATAACAAAAGCGCCGCGCTCGTGTTCACACACCCTGCGAACAGAAGCGACATCACGGAATCGCTCTGGATCGCCCACAACGGCCCCGTCACCGCCGCCCCCGTCATCACCCTGCCACCAACTAGCCAGACGGTGAACATCGGTGCCCGTCTCGCCCTGCGCGCTCTCGCCACCGGCGGTGGCCTCACATGGGAATGGCGGCGCGGCGGCACGCTCATCAGCACGGCCACGCACGGCGAACTGGTGCTCGATCCCTGGACCGCCGCCGATGCTGGCGCGTGGACGGTCACCGTTTCCAACACCTCGGGCTCCACCTCCGCCAACTTCACCCTGACAGCGGCCACCACCCAGATCACGCCACCATCTTTCATCGCGCAGATACCCTCGCGCCATGTGCTGCCCGGCATCAGCGTCTTATTCACAGCCAGCCTCATCGTCCACCCTGGCGGCGCGGTGGTCAGCTACCAGTGGCTGAAAAACGGCATCCCCGTCCCCGGTGCCACCGCTTCCACCTACAGCCTCGGTGCCGTCAACGCCAGCCATGTCGGCGCCTACAGCGTCGTCGTCACCAACGCCGCCGGCTCCGTCACCTCCAATGTCGCGCAACTCACCGTCGGCTTGACCGCCGCCGCCCCTCCGCCACTCTCCATCACCCAAACCGGCAGCGACCTGCACCTCTCCTTCCCCGGCGTGAATGGTCGCACCTACCGCCTTGAGGAAAGCACCACACTCACCGGCTGGACCCCCGTGGAATCCTTCCCCGGCACCCCGAAGGCATGGACCTACCCGATCGGCACTGGCAAACACTTCTACCGCGTAGTGGACACCACATCCAGACTGAGATTCGCGAGACACCCACAGTGGATGCCGCTTCGACGTAGGTGCATGCCTCGGCGATCTTCTCCACAACCGCTCGATGCCGCCGATCCGTTCTCATGGACAGAAAACTACCCCAAAGACGCTCTGGCGTCCATCGCGCGCGGCGGGGCGCGCGGGCGTCGTTAAGAAGCGCCAAAAAACCACCCTCCATTGACCATCCTGTTTTCGATGCGCTTTCGTGCTCTTTTTTGCACTTTTCCAAGGATGCTCAAACGCTTTGTTTTATCTTAACTTTCTTATTTAAGAGCTTTAAGCGTGGTGCCCCGGACGGGAATCGAACTCATATTTAAGGTTTAAGAAACCGTCGGAAGCCCTTGTTTTAATAGGCAAAAGGCTTCACCATCCACTTACCATCCAAAAACGACCTTGACGCAAGGCGGCGCAAATGGAAGAAAATAGGCGCATGAAGAAACCCAAGGCGAGATTATGGACGGACCCGAAAACCGGCAAGCAGTATCTCCGGGTCCGCAGCACGGATGCCAATGGCAAGTCGGTTGCCCGGATGTTCACCGAGCAGGAGGACGCCGATGAATACATCGCAACGCTGGTCAAGGAGCGCAAACGCCATGGGGCGGCGGCAGTGAACAGCGATGAGATCGACGCGCTCCGGGTCTGGCGGGAATATGTCTCGAAGGAACATACAGCCGGACGGGATGCGCCTGCCCTTCGTGATGTTATCCGGGGAACCATCGAGCGCCTGTCCGTGGGCACATCGACCGCCGCGCTCAGTGATCTTCACAAGAAGTTCAGGGATAGCCGCGAGAAGGCCGAGCTTTCGGCCAGCCATGTTTCCGGCCTGAAATACCGGCTCAAGCGATTTGTCTCCTATTTCCCGAAGGATGAGGCGGCAGGCAACATCAACACGGAAGCAATCGAGCGGGCGCTTTCTTCGATGCGGGCGGGCGGACTGACGGCGCAGACCGTGAAAGGGATTCGGGGTGCCGCCCATGCGATGTTCGAGTGGGGCGTGGACCGTGGCTTAGTTGGCAGCAATCCGGTATCCCGCAGCAAAGCGCCCAAAGTCACCCAAGGCGAGGTTGGCACCATCACCGCCTCGCAACTCAAAGGGCTCTTGCGCACGGCGCTCAAGACCAACCCGCAGATGGTTCCGGCGCTGGCGACATGGGCATTCACCGGAGTTCGTCGCGCCGAACTCTGCCGCCTCCGCTACGACGACTTCGACCACGCCCGCAAGGAGTTACGGGTGAGCGCCGCAGCGGCCAAGACCGGCACGGCCCGGTTCATCCCGATCCCGCCATGCCTCAAAGAATGGCTGGATGCGGCCAAGGCTGCGGGCGTGCTGCCGGTGGGCAAGATCATCCCCGGCGATACCGACATGCTGGCCGAGGCGTGGCTGAACCGGGAGTTCTTGAGCGTAAAGGCCGATGCCGGACTCACGGAGTGGCCGCAGAATGCCATGCGCCACAGCTTCGCTTCCCATGCTTCGGCGAAGTTCGAGGACTTCGGCAAGGTCGGCGCATGGATTGGACACGCTCAGGATGCCGGCTTGCTTATCCAACGCTACCGCCATGCCGTGCGGAAGTCGGAGGGCGAGGCGTGGTTTGAGGTGCTTCCCAAGGACAAGCCAGCCAAGAAGGCCGCCAAGAAGGCCGCCCAAAAAACACCTGCCAAGCGAAAAGCAGTCTGAAACGCCATCGCCCGAACTCATACTAAGTATGACCTTGCGCAACATGAAATCCCCGGTAGAATCCCACCGTGACCTTTGAGGAAGATCCCGATTTCACCGAAAAAGCCCTCCGCCTGATCGGTGACGATGGGATTTTCGCGATCCAGATGTTTTTGATGCAGCAACCCGACGCCGGTGACATCATTCCCGGTTCCGGTGGCTGCCGCAAACTCCGCTGGGCTGCCAAGGGCCACGGAAAACGGGGCGGCGCTCGCGTCATCTACTACTGGTTCACCGACGATCACCGCATCCTGCTTCTCGACCTCTACGCCAAGAACGAAGCGGAGAATCTCAGTCAAGCCCAATTGAAGGAACTTAAACGCAAGAAACCATGAAAGCCAACACCACCAAGACCGCTGACAACCCTCCAGCCGCATCCGCGCTCAAGGCCAAGAAGGACGCGCTGATGAAGGGCGAGCGCGCTCCCTCTAGGGTTTTTCGCATCGTGCAAAACTCTGATGGAAGCTTCTCCCGCGTGGCCGTGAATCCCGAATCCCAACGCCGCAGAACCGCCAAGACATGGGAAGCCAAGAGCGAAGTCGCCAAAGTCCGCCAGTCCCTCGGACTCACACAGGAAGACTTCGCCGGGTTGCTCGGAATCGGCCTCAGCACGCTCCGCAGTTGGGAGCAAAACAAGCGCGAACCCTCCGGCGCGGCCCGCATGCTTATCACCATCGCCCTCAAACATCCCGAAGTGCTGCAAGAAGCAGTGGCTTGATGGCATGACCACTTCCCCATTCGTCATTCTACACTCCTCCGTCAGGCGGCCGCTGGTGGCGGCGGCGAGGACGGATTGCCGCCCGATCCCTTGCCCGACGGCGGCCGCAAACCTCGAAAAGGGTGCCGAAGCCAAAGACGGAAGGTCCGCTCCTCCTTGCCTGCTTCACGCGCCGCCGCGACTTTCTCCCGGAATTCAGGGCAGGCTTGGCACCACATCCAGACTGAGATTCACGAGACACCCACAGCGGATGCCGCTTCGACGTAGGTGCATGCCTCGGCGATCTTCTCCACAACCGCTCGATGCCGCCGATCCGTTCTCATGGACAGAAAACTACCCCAAAGACGCTCTGGCGTCCATCGCGCGCGGCGGGGCGCGGGGGCGTCGTTAAGAAGCGCCAAAAAACCACCCTCCATTGACCATCCTGTTTTCGATGCGCTTTCGTGCTCTTTTTTGCACTTTTCCAAGGATGCTCAAACGCTATATTTTCTCACAAGTTGCTTATCTTAAGCGTTTTAACCGTGGTGCCCCGGACGGGAATCGAACCCATATTTAAGGTTTAGGAAACCTCCGTTCTATCCATTGAACTACCGGGGCGTGGCTCAGTGGGTAAACTCCGCACTGGCTGCTGGCAAGTCACTTGTCGCGGTCGAAAGCGCGGAATTTCGGCACGGCGAGGCGTTGTGCGGCGTAGATGCCGGTGTGTCCGCTGAAGCGGTAGGCGATGATGCAGGCGGTGGCGAGATAGAGACCGTTGCCCGCGCCGAAGAGCTCCATGCCGAGCAAGGTGGAGGCCAGCGGAGTGTTGGTGGCACCGGAGAAAATGGCCACGAACCCCAGCGCCGCGAAGAGATCGACGGGCGCCCCCACCGCTACTGCCAGCGTGTTTCCCAAGGCCGCGCCGATGAAGAACAAGGGAGTGACTTCACCGCCTTTGAAGCCGGCGGACAGTGTGACCACGGTGAAGGCGAGTTTCCAAATCCATGCGTTGGCCGGGATGTCCGCCGAGGTGAACATGGCGGGCAGGGTGATCGCATCGGGCCGGTTTCCCAGCACGCCAAGCCCGAGGTAATCCGGCGTGCCACATAGAAAAAACATGCCGATCACCAGCACGCCGCCTGCCACCGGGCGGAACTCGGGACGCGGGATGAAGCGTTTGAAAACCTCGGACAGCTTGTGCGAACACAACGCAAAAAATCCACCTGCCAGGCCGAAGGCAATGGCCGCGAGGATGACTTTTCCAAACAACATGAAATCCGGCTGCGCACATACACTGGCCACCGCCACATGATAATGCGTGTGATGGATTCCCCATGCGGCGCAAGTCCAGTCCGCCACCAGCGAGGCGATGAAACACGGGATCAAGGCATCATATTGCATCCGGCCGATGACCAACACTTCCAGTGCGAACACCGCGCCGGCGATGGGCGTGCCGAAGACCGAGCCGAAACCCGCCGCCACTCCGGCCATTAGCAACAACCGCACGCTGGCGGCATCCAGTTTCAATAGCCGCGCGAAGGTGGATGCGATGCCGCCGCCCATCTGCAGCGCGGTGCCTTCTCGCCCGGCCGAGCCGCCGAAGAGATGCGTGACCAGCGTGCCTAACAGAATGAGCGGAGCCATCCGCCGCGGCACTCCGGCGCCGGGTTGGTGGATTTCATCAATGAGCAGGTTGTTTCCACCGGCTGCGGATTTGCCGTAATGATGATAGACCCAGCCGATCGCCAACCCGGCCAGCGGCAGCAGCCAGAGCAGCCACGCGTTAGCAAAACGCACATGGGTGAGCGCATCCAGACTCCACAGGAAAAACGCCGATGCCGAGCCGATCAACATCGCCATGGGAATGAGCACCACCAGCCATTTAGCGGCGGCCAAAAAGCGAATGGGGGCTTGAGTCATCGGCTCACTCCACGTTCTGGACCTGCTCGCGGATTTTCTCCAACTCGGTTTTGGCTTCGACGATGGTTTGGGCGATGCCTGCGTCGTTGGCCTTTGAGCCGATGGTGTTGAACTCGCGGAAAAGCTCCTGACAGAGGAAATCCAGCGCGCGGCCCGGAGGTTCGGCGGCATCGAGGTATTCGCGGAATTTCACGAAGTGGGAATCGAGCCGCGTGAGTTCTTCGCTCACATCGCAGCGGTCGGCGAATAGCGCGAGCTCGCGGAGCACGCGTTCGTCGGCGGGATCGAGGTCGAGCCCGGCGTCGCGCAGGCGTTTATCTAACAACTCGCGCTGACGGACCGGCCGGGCGGGTGCATCGGCGGTGATTTTGGCGACGTATGCGGCAAGCGCCTCAAGTCGTGCGAGCAGATCCTGCATGAGGTGGGAGCCCTCGGTTTCGCGCATCATGGCAAGGGCGGCGAGTGCCTCATCGAGTGCGGGTTTGATGGTTTGCCAGGCATCTTCCGCATCGATGTCCGCTGTCCCGGTGTTTAGAATGCCCGGTTGGCGCAGGTAATCGGCGGCGGTGGGCGTCACCTCTTGGCCGATGGCTTGGCCGAGTTCGACAAAAGCCTGGTGAAATGCCTGCGCCAGCATCTTGTCCACGCGGATGGATGCGAGCGAGCCCTGGCCGCGCTCCAGGTTGATGGACACCTGAATGCGGCCGCGTGAGACGACGCCGAGCACGGCCTTGCGGATGCGGCCGTCGAGTTCCGAGAGTTCGCGTGGAGCCTGCACGACCACTTCGGCCTGCTTGCGGTTCACTGCGCTGATTTCCACGGCGGCGTGCCATGTTTCCGAGGTCGCAGAGCCGCGGCCGAATCCTGTCATCGAATGCATGGGCGGAAAGCTAAGCATCCGGGTTCGCGATGAAAAGCATTCATCCTGCCCGACATTCCCGCTGAGCTGGATGCCTGCCCATGAATGCGCTTCCCCACGCGGGCCGCGGGCTGTAAGCAATCGCCGCCTGCCATGCAATCCGCCACCAGTCATCCCCAATGCGCTGCCATCATCGTGGCGGCGGGCTCCAGCCGTCGTATGGGCATGGACAAGCTGGCATGGCCGCTGGCCGGCGTGCCGGTGCTGCGCCGCACGCTGCAGGCGTTTCTGAATGCGCAGTCGATTCACACGTTGGTCATCGTTTGTCCGGAGGAGCGGTGGCAGTTGTTAGAAGATATGGATTTCAACAAGCCCGTGCTTCGGACTGACGGTGGAGCCGAGCGCCAGGAGTCGGTGATGAGAGGCCTCGCGGTGTTGGATGATGCGATCCGATTGGTGGCGGTGCACGATGGCGCGAGGCCGCTGGTTTCACCTGCGGACATCGACGCCTGTGTGGGCGCCGCCGTCGTGCATCGCGCGGCGGCCCTGGCCCGGAGGGCGACCGAAACGATGAAACGCTCGGATGACGGCGGCTTCTGCTTGCAATCGGTGAGTCGTGAAAACCTTTGGTGCATGGAGACACCGCAGGTTTTTGAAACCTCCTTGCTACGTGAGGCATATCATCATGTTGGCACTCTGGGGTTGGTGGTGACGGATGAGGTCTCCGCAGTGCAGCAAACCGGTGTGAACGTGAAATTCATCGAGCCGATGCATCCGAATTTGAAAATCACCACCCCGGCGGACTTGGCGTTGGCGCAGGCCATGATGGAGCAATCACGATGAAACAAGCAACTTACGATTGGCGGCGGATTCCTAACGGCCCGCGCCTGGCGGTGGCCACACTTCCGGATTCGGAATGTGCCACGCTCACCATCCACATTCCGGCCGGCAGCCGCGACGAGCACGGACTTCCCGCCGGCTTGGCGCACTTCGTCGAGCACATGGTCTTCAAGGGCACAGCCCGCCGCAGTGCGCGCGAACTGAGTTTCGAAATCGAAAACGCCGGCGGCCAGATCAATGCCTGCACCTCCGAGGACCAGACGGTTTACGAAGGCCGCGGTGAGGCGGAACTGCTGCCGGTGCTCGCCGATGTGCTCGGCGACATGGTTTGGAACGCGACCTTTCCCGAGCCGGAAATCGAGCTCGAGCGCGAAGTCATCGGCGAGGAAATCACGATGTATCGCGAGTCGCCGGCCGATCACATCGGTGACTTGATTTCCAAGGCAATGTGGGGCGATCACCCGCTCGGGAATCCGATTTCGGGATCTTTGGATAGCATCGCACAAATCAGCCGGGAAACCCTGCTGCAATTCCGCATGCGCCATCATTTCCGCGATGATCTGGTGATCGCCGCCGCCGGGCCGTTCACTGCGGATGAAGTGATGCGCGTGATCACACCGCACCTGCCGGGCTCTTTCCACTCTGGCTGCGATCCGCTGCCCTTCGACCGCAGCCATGCAGCAGCGTGTTCTCTAACTGAAAATCGCGAGACCGATCAACTCCAGCTATCACTCGCCTGGCACACTCAGGGGCGTCATGCCGCCACGCGCCACGCGCTGCGCCTGCTCAGCCTGATGCTGGGGGAAACCGCCAGCTCGCGCTTGTTTCTGGAGCTGCGCGAAGAACGCGGTTTATGTTATCAGATCGGCAGCGATGTATCACTGTTCCATGAGACAGGAGCGTTTGAAATCAACGCCGGCCTCGATCCCGAAGCGCGCGGGGAAGCCATCGCCTGCATCGAGCGCGAGATTCACGACCTGGTCACCCATGGCCCCAAGCCCGGCGAGCTCGCCCGTGCAAAGCGCCTTGCCATTGCCCAGAGCAAACTTGCCTTCGAATCCACCTCCGCGCACGCCGCATGGGTGGGCGAGGGCGTGCTCGATTTCGGCCGCATCCCCTCGCGCGACGAATGGCGCGACCGCGTGCTCTCGGTCACCGATGACGAAATCCAGGTGATCGCACGCGGTGTTTTCCAGGATCAAAAACCAACCATCGCCGAGATCCGGCCAGTCTGATCCAGCGCGGCGGCAGTGGGCTGCGGGGGGGGGGCTCAATGGCGGCGGCTTCTTCCCAGCGCAAAAAGTCCGGCCAATGCGACCAGAGTGAAAGCTCCCGGCTCGGGCACGCCGGTGATCGCGTAAATCTGGTTTTTGTAACTGCTGATGCGTGTTGAATAAAAACCGCTCGGCACCGGTTGCCCATCGTCCGCAACCAGCGTCCAGCCGGAAGAGTCGTAACCCATATACATGCCACGCGCGTCGTAGAGCGCGGCTTGAAACTCATTGGTGTCAACCACATAATTGTAGTCCCAAGCGCTATCGACGGCGAAATTGATGCCGGCCAATTTCCACACACCGCCATCGTTGATGAAAACGGCGCCACCCGAATCACCAGACGACAGGTGCGCCTCGTCCCCGCCCACGCCGGCGTCGAGAGTGGCATAGAGGTAGTTGGCACCACTTAGGAAAAGGGTGGCAGCCACCTGATTGGTGCCCCAGCGTGCCTTTTGATCGGCGGTGCCCCAGCGCCAGCCGATGTCATTGCCGGCGAGCGTGACGGTGGCTCCGCGCTGGGTGCCACGGCCCATCACCACGAGGTCCTTGCCCGCCTCGTTGCTGGCGGTGTAGAGCGGCGCATAGGATGCAAATGTCCCGGTGATCTGGAAAATCCGCAGATCGGTCCCGGCGATGTTCGAATAACCGAGGCCACCGTTGAAGGTGGTGTCGATAGGGAAGGTGATGTCGGAGCCGCCGTTGAAGTAATTTTTGGATACGAAATTGGAGGACGCAACACCCACATGGGTGGCGGTGATAAAGTGATTGGGGGAAATGGCGGTGCCCAGGTAGCTGCCAAACAGCCCCTGATACTGCCAGCCCGAACCGGCAAGCGCTCCGCCCGGAGCCGTCTCGCGGTTATGCGCCGGATCAGCGGTGTTGAAAAAAATCACCGCCCACGCGGATGGAGAGAGAAGCAGCAGTAAAAAGATCGATCTCATGGTTTGCCCAAAATCCGGGATGATTGAACGCCGCAATGCTACGGAACACTGGGATATTCGACCAAACCCCAGTTCGATGCAAGAGAGAAGTTTCAGAGAGAAGTTTCAGAGAGAAGTTTCAGAGAGAAGTTTCAATGAGTGATGGCTCTTGCGGCCAAAGCGGCGATGCGCTCTTCTTGGCCACCCCATTTGATGGCATGTCTTGCGCATCCGCGAGCTCCTGAATCCATGATTGGGTGATCGCCATGCCGTTCCAACCATTCAGCAACGAGCATTTTTCAGCCCTGATCGCCGGCTGTGTGACAATCGCCGCATTTTTGTGGGCGGGCAGACGCGGCGGAAGAAGCCGGCTGCTGGCCACCGCGCTGCTTGCCTTTATCAACCTGATGGCTTTTCCGCTCAACCAGGCGGCATGGATGACCTTGGGAAGATCGTTGCCGCTCGATAACATCCTGCCGCTGCACTTGTGCGACATCGCCGCGATGACCGCCGGTTTCGCGTTGCTCACCCGGCGTCCGGTGCTCTGCGCGCTGACGTATTTCTGGGGGCTTGCAGCGACCTTGCAGGCGCTGCTCACGCCGGCGATCGGTTTGGGATTTCCCTCATGGCCGTTTATCATGTTTTTCATCCAGCACTTCGCCATCGTCGCCGCCGCGCTTTACCTGCCGGTGGTCGATGGCTGGCGGCCGCAACAACCGCTGTGGAGCGATCCACTGCGCGTCTTTGGCTGGTCGGCCGCCTATCTGGTTTTCGCGCTGGGCATCAACTCGCTGCTCGGCACCAATTTCGGCTTCGCCTCGCAGCCACCGGAAAACCCAAGTATCATCGACCACCTCGGGCCGTGGCCATGGTATCTTTTTTCAATGCAGGCGATCGGCGTCGTGCTTTTCCTGTTGCTGGCGCTGCCACTGAGGCGGCGCGAAAAAAAGCCCGGCTGATGCTTTTGCTTTTCACGTCTCGGGTGCCACGTAGTTTTCGTGTCCGCCGAGTTGCAGGAAGCGCCGGTAGGTGACGGTGAATGCCGCCACTCCCAGCAGCGCAATGCCTCCGGAAACGAAGAAGGTGATGTGGTATTGGTGGCCGATTGCATCGAGCACCAGTCCCATGGTGGGCGTGATGACGATGTATCCCAGCGCGAACATCAGACCCCAGGCCGAGGCGAACTGCGCGAATCTCAGCTTCGGATAGAGCCGCTGGCCCAGCGAGGCGCACACCGTCATGTAGGTTCCTGATAACACGCCGTGCGCGACGAAGAAAATCATGAACGTGCGGGCATCATCCACCACCATGCCGGCCCACAGCATCACCACGCCATAGAGGCAGGTGGTCCAGAGCCCCAGACGCAGCGGATGCAGGCGGTCGGCCAGCGAGCCGAGCGGATAGGCCAGCACCAGCGAGAAAACATAAGTCAACGCAATGCCTTTGCCATAAGTGTCCATGCCCATTTCCAGGCTCTTGGCGTAGAACACGCTGAAACTGTTCACCGGCGCGTTGGCCAGCATGCCGCAGGTGGCGGCCAGAAACAACCAGCGGTAGAAGCCGTTGCTGTAGCACTCGCGGAAATACACCAACACCGGCTTGAGCGGATTGGCCTGCCTCTCCTTTTGCTCCACCGGTGGATAGTCGCCCTCCTTGACGCGGCAGCACATGATCGCAAAGCAGATGCCATAAATCAGGCCGATGCCGATGAAGATTTCCAGATAATGGCTCTCGGCATGACCCATGATCGAGTAGTTGAAAACGATGCCCGCAAGCAGCCCGACCGCGCGGAACAAGCCGAAAAACCGTCCGACGAGCTGCGTCGGGACCACGTCGTTGATCAGCGCGCCGAAAATCACATTGGCCACCACCGTGAAGACCTCGAAGACAAACCAGAAGATGATGAAGATCCCGATGCCGAGAAACGAGCGCCCGGGCGATTCCGGCCCCAGAGCCTCGTGCAGCAAGTCCGTCAGCATCGGCGTGAAACCCAGACCCGCCATGCCCAGCACGATGAACGGTGTGGGAATCAGCAGGTAGGGAATCCGCCGTCCCATGCGACCGCGGTGGCGGTCGGATTTCACACTGACGATCGGGCCGATGATCATTCCCAGCGCGGCGGGCAGCGAGCCGATCAACAGGCCGACCATGAAATCCGACGCCTCCAGATTGCGCAGCATCAACTGGGCCACCGGGATGACCGCGCGCTCCTTGAGGTTCCATGCGAAGTCTCCGCCGAGCAACCACATGAACAAACAGGCCAGCCCGCCGGAGGTATAGACCAAGGTCCCGACACGCCACGTCTTGCTGCTTTGGTTCTCAGGAAGCGGCGCTGACTCTGTCATGAATGATGGGGTTTATCAGCTTTGAAATTCAATCGGCGGGAAGCGTCTTGAAATCCTCGGCTCTCAGCAAGCGGTTGTTTTCAAAGGCCTCGCGCAAGGATTTCTCCAAGGCCGGTGCCTCTACCCAGTGCGAGGAATTGCCGTGCGCGTCCTCCGTGGCGTGCTTGTGGATGGCGGAGGATGGCAATTGTTGGATCTCCGTGGCGGCATGGGCCAGCGCGGTGGCGCGGACCTGGGCCATCGCTTGTGCCGCTGTGAAAACCGGCACATCCGCGCCGCGTGCTTTTTCGATGATTCTGCGGATGGCGGCCTTGCGGAATTCCGAGGACAAGCCTGCCGGATGACGCAGGGTTTCGTGGCCATCGCGGCGCATTTCCCAGAAATCATCCATCTTCCAAAACACCTGTCCCGCACTGCCTTCGATGATGATCTCGGGATGGATTTGAAGCGATGTCAGGTGGGAAAACCACACGCCCACCTCCACACCGGAGTCCGTCTGCCAGCGGATCGCCGCGGTGTCGCAGGATTCGATGTAGTGCCCGCGGAACAAGGCCCCCTCGGCGGAAAGCGGAGTGGCGGGATCATCCACATCCGTGCCTGCCAGGAAGAGCGCCATATTCACATAATGGGCCAGCGCGTTGTTGAACGGGGAATCGAAAACCGCCGTGCCGTGATGACTCAGTTTTCCTGCCCAGGAATTCCGCTGATAGTATCCGAGCGGGCGGCCCCAGATGGCGAAAGACTTGATGCTTTGGAGCGTCCCGATGGCACCGGAGCGAATGACTTTTTTGATCTCATGCGCGGTTTCCCCATACATGTCCTGATAGCCGACCGCCACGAAATTGCTGCTGCGCTCCGCGGCCTCGACGATGCGCAGGCCGTCCTCCACGGCTCCGCCGAGCGGTTTTTCCACCATCACATTCCAACCCGCCTCCAGCGCCGCAAGCGTGAACTGCGCGTGATAGGGAATGCCAATCGGCAGCACCATCAGGTCGAGCGTCTCTCCCGCCGCGCACAGGCTTTGCCAGTCCGGATAGATTCGTGCGTCTGGTGCCTGTTCCTTGAGAAAAGAGAGGTGCGCGGCATCGGCCACCGGATCCACCACCACCGCCGCAGCGATTTCCGCAGTGCCGGCCTGTTTTCCCTCTAACAGATTCTCCAGCAAGACTCGACCGTAACCGCCGATTCCGACAATTCCAACTCTGGCGGGGATCATGGGCTTGCTGGGAAAGTGAAATGGCGGCGGTTATGCGCCCATGCAGTGGACCTGCGGCGTGGCAGGAATGATTTCGGGAACCGGCATGATTTACCGATTCCGGATATCGCGCGGGCTCAATGCGAGCAACCGCAGCCACCTTCGTTGCAGCAGCCGCCGCCGGTTTCGGCAAGCTCATCGGCGTTGGGCACTCGGCCAAGCTCGAGGGTCATGCCGACGTATTTGGAAATTTCCTTTTGCAGTTTCTCCAGTTGCTCGCGGGCGGTGAGGAATTCCCGGGCGATCTCGTTATCAAACAGCGCCTCGCGGGCGGCTTCAAACTCGCGGATTTCCGCCGCACCAAGCTGGATGCCGGCATGCTGCTTTTGATGCAGCTCCTCTCCGCGCTCATGCACGCTCTGGTATTGGAGGCGAGCACCCTCGTCAGAGAGGAAACGCTCGACACTCTGCTGAAGGCTCAGAAACTTCGGATCACTGGCGATCTGGCTGCATAGCTCGCGGGTTTTGACAATGACGGCGGAATCTTCGGCGATGATGGACATGCGCGCTGCTTAAACGCTGCGTAAGGATCTGGTAAAGGTATTTTCCGAAAAAAATTTCGCCAAACTTCGGGATTGGACCTTGGCCCGTTCATCCCCTAAGCAAGGCCACGCAACGCGCCGCCACCCATGACTGACCGCCTCACCGCTACTTTTGAAAACCTCCGCGCCCGCGGCAAAAAAGCCTTCGTCGCCTACATCGCCGCCGGCGATCCGGACTTCGGGCGCTCGCTCGAAATCATGAAAACCCTCGCGGATCTCGGCGCGGACATCATCGAGCTCGGACTGCCGTTTTCCGATCCGCTGGCCGATGGCATCGTCAACCAAATGGCCGCCGACCGCGCGCTCAAGTCCGGCATGACCACGCCCCGCGTGCTGGATCTGATCCGCGAATTCCGCGAAACGCACGAGACGCCCATCGTTCTCTTCACGTATCTCAACCCGGTGTTCACTTATGGTTTCGAAGCCTTCCATCATGATGCCGCCGAAGCCGGCACGGATGGAATTCTTCTGTTAGACCTGCCGCCTGACGAGGCAGCGCTCAATACCGACCTCGCGATTGGTGCGGGCTTGAAACACATCCGCCTGATCGCGCCCACCACTCCGCCGGAGCGGGTGAAGCTGCTGGCGCAATCGTCGGAAGGATTCATCTACGCCTTGTCGCGCACCGGCGTGACGGGTGCCCACGGCGGGCCCTCCGCCAACATCGCGGAGCTGGTTTCATCGATCAAACAACACACCGATGTGCCGGTCTGCGTCGGCTTCGGCATCAGCACACCCGAGCAGGCGGCGATGGTCGCTGCGGCGGCGGACGGCGTGATTGTCGGCTCCGCCATCGTCAAGCAGGTGGAGCTTCATCTGGAAAACCCGGCACAGGCGGTTAAGGATTTCACCGCGCCGTTGATCGCGGCGGTGAAGAAATAAAGCCATGAACCATCCCACGCGCCTGCTGCCCGCAGCTCTTGCCTGCCTGTGGTCCCTCGCCGTGGCAGCCACCGTGCCGCCTGCCGAATACAACGTCGTGTGGGACAGCCCGAGCAAGGATTCCTCGGAGTCGATGCCCGCCGGCGGTGGTGACATCGGGCTCAATGTGTGGGTCGAAAACGGCGACATCCTTTTCTACATCCAGCGCAGCGGCAGTCTGGCGGAGACCAATGAATACCTCAAGCTCGGCCGCGTGCGGCTGCGGCTGGAACCAAATCCGTTCACTGCGGAAAACCTCCGTTTCCGCCAGGAACTGAAACTACGCGAGGGCTTCGTAGAAATCCATGGCAGCGCCCCGGACGTGGATGGTGGAGCGCTCGATGCCACCATACGCGTCTGGGTGGAGGCGCTCCGTCCGGTAATCCATCTCGAAGTGGAGGCCAGCCGCGAAATCACGGCCACAGCCAGTTATGAAAACTGGCGGCTTGAGGACGAGATGATCCCTAACAACGGCCGACGCCGCTCATCATTCACCCTCGCCGACTACCCAGGCAAGGTGAAGCTCACCCGCGATCACATCGCTCATGCGCAGGACGGCGTGATCTTTTACCACCGCAATCCCGGCGGAGACTCGCTTACTGAAATGTTGATCCGCCAGCAGGGGCTCGATGCCTTCCGCGATGAAATCACCGACGACCTCCGCAATCGCACTTTCGGCGGATTGATGGTGGGCGATGGGTTTCTGGCATCTGGCGAAGAGGACGGAAAATACCAGGTCACTGCTTTCCGCGCGTGGAAACTCCGTTCGGAAAAACCGGCGCGCCGCCATCACTTGCGCGTCGTCACACACATCGCCCAGACCGACACGCCGGAAGCATGGAAGGAAGCGCTGCTCGCCACCGCAGCCGCCTCCGCCGGTGATCCCACCGAGGCGCGGGCCAAGACCCAGGCATGGTGGGTCGATTTCTGGGACCGCAGCTGGATCGTCATCCAACCCACCGAGCCCGACCCATCCAACAGGGAGTGGCGTGTGGGCCGCAACTATGCCTTGTTCCGGTATCAACTCGGCTGCAATGCCTTCGGCGAATACCCGTCCAAGTTCAACGGCGGCAACTTCACCTACGATGCCAACCTCGTAGGCGGTGGCGGAGCGACCTTCGGCCCGGACTGGCGCGACTGGGGCGGCGGCGTGTTCACCGCGCAAAACCAGCGGCTGCTTCATTGGCCGATGCTCAAGGCCGGCGACTTCGACGCCATCCTCCCGCAGTTTGAACTCTACCGCAAGGCACTGCCCGGCGCACGCGCCAGGGTGCGCGCGCACTTCGATCACGACGGCGCGGTTTATAGCGAATACATCGGCGTGCCGGGAGTCGCCCTGGGGGCCGGCTACGGTTGGGCAGGTGGCAAGCGCAAACGCGGCACCGAAATCCCCTTCGGCGATCCTCGCGCCGACGCCAGCCGCAGTTATAACAACCTCGTCGAAAAAGGTGTCATGGCCAACGGCGCGATCGCCTATCACTGGGAATCCCAGCTCGAACACGCGTGGATGATGCTCGAATACCACCGCTTCACCGGTGCGGACATTTCCCAATACATGCCATTCATCGAGGAGGCCGTGATCTTTTTCGACGAGCACTACCGCAAGCGCGAGAAAATGCGCTCCGGCCGCGAGCTCGATGCCAACAACCAACTCGTCATCTATCCCTCGACCGCCTGCGAATCCTACCGCGGTGCCAAAAACCCCGCCGATCTCATCGCCGGACTGCAGGCCTGCCTCCGGGCCATGCTGAACCTCGATCCATCGGCCCTCAAACTACGTGATCAGGATTACTATCGCGCATTTCTCCAGTCCCTGCCGCCCTTCAGCTACGGCGAGGTCGAGGGCGACCGCATCTTCAAGCCGGCGAAAAGCTGGAAACGCTATCAAAACGTCGAATGCCCGCAGTTTTATCCGCTCTTCCCCTTCGATCGCTTCAATCTGTCAGGTGAAAACCGCGATCATCTCGAAATTTTCCGCAACACCTGGAAACACGGTGATTTCCCCAAGGACAACATCATCAGTTGGCACCAGGACGGCATCTTCTTCGCCCGCATGGGCCTCACCGCCGAGGCTGCGGACTTCAACTCGCGCAAGCTCGATGACAGCCCGCGCCGTTTCCCCACCTTCTGGGGGCCCGGCCACGACTGGGTGCCCGACCACAACTGGGGCGGCAGCGGCATGATCGGCCTGCAGGAAATGCTCATGCAAACCCTCGGCGACGAGATCCGCCTGCTGCCCGCATGGCCGATGGAATGGGATGTCGATTTCAAACTCCACGCCCCGCGCCAGACCATCGTCGAAGGCCAGGTGCGCGACGGCAAACTCATCAACGTGAAAGTCACCCCCGAGTCCCGCCGCAAGGATCTGGTGATCGGCGGGTGAAATCGTCAGATTCTCACAGAAAGCCAGTCGCCGCTTATGATGCGGCGGCTTTCATCCACCGGTCCCAGCCATTCCCAGACCCAAGCGGAAAACGGCGACCGGTGATCACCGCCGCATCGCACCTGCGCCATGACTCGGCGGTATTCTGGTCCCTCAAAATCATCGAGGCTCTCTAACAAGCTCGCGGAAATCTGATAGACCTCGCCGGTGATTTCATCCCCCGAGTCATCCGCTACCAGGCCCGGATACCAATCGATGCCATAGAGCCTGCCGCGCACGGTTCCAGCCGCGATAAACTCCGCACCCGCCATGCGGAAATGCTGCGAGCCGCCGCGACGCAGCGTGCCATAGACAAAGACAGGTGTTTCAGCAGTGATCATTCGTGGGAGAAAAAACATGACGATCACATGCCGCCCGGTCAACGGCTTTGGGCATCTCAGTGGCACCGACGGTCATAGACCACCGCTACAACGCATCTCATGGACATGCGACAGTTGTTGTTGCGCGCGCACCAACCGCACCGTGTGTGCAAAAATCCACCGTGGAGTTCATGCCTGATTGGCGCTTGGCAATCTGTGAGGGAGGCATTATCTGCCGGTCATGCGCAATGACATCGAACGGGTATTGATCGACGAGGAAGTGATTGAAAAGCGGCTCGATACGATGGCGGCGGAAATCGAGCGGAATTTCCCGGAAGGCCCGTTGGTGGTGATCATTCTGCTCAAAGGCGCGCTGGTGTTTGCCGCCGACCTGCTGCGGCGCGTGCCGCGGGTGCTTGAGATCGAGTGCCTGAATGTGGCGAGTTATCACGGCGGGGTGGAAAGCTCCGGCCGAGTGGATTTCCTCGACCGTCATTTTCCCGAAGTGCGCGGGCATCATGTGCTGTTGCTCGATGACATCCTCGATACCGGCCGCACGCTGCATGCGGTGAAGGAGCGCTTGCTGGAGGAAGGAGCGGAGGCGGTGCACACGGCTGTGCTGCTGGCCAAGGACAAGCAGCGCGCCGAGGAGGTCAGCGCGGATTATGTCGGCTTTGAGATCGGCGACGAGTTCGTGGTCGGCTATGGCCTCGATTATCAGGGGAAATACCGCAACCTGCCCTATGTCGGCGTGCTCAAGCTGTCTGTCACGCATTGACTCTCAATCGCCGAGCCAGCGGTCGAGCAAACCGTGGCGCGGGCGTCTCGCCCGCCGCCATATCAAGCATGCGGCTGCTGGCCTGAGAGCTCATCAATCGGTGTGTCACGTGTCATCTTGTAGATAGTAAGAGATTGTCAGAAAGGCGGCGGGCGAGACGCCCGCGCCACGTCGCGATGCTCAATCGCCGAGCCAGCGGTCGAGCGAGGATTCGAGTTCCTGGCTGCGCTTGACATTGAATGATTCGTTAGCGGCCACGGTGACGCGGCGGCCGGCGCTGTTTTGAAAATGCAACAGCACCGGTGTGGGCCCTGGATGCCTGGAGAGCGCGTTGCGGATTTCCAGCAAGTCCATCTCGCTGTGGCGGGTGGTCCAGAGCATCAGTTCGAGCGGTCCCTTGCCATTGGATGAAGCGCGCTTGGGCTTGAGCTCGCTTAGCTCATAGCCGGTCAAGCGGCGGCCGCCGGTGCGGTCGTCCACCTGCACCGCGCACTTGAGCTTGATGATCTTCCCTGCTTCTAACAACCCTGCCTCGCGTGCGGGCACGAAGGTTTCGCCCCACAGCATGATTTCGGCGTTGCCGGTGAAATCCTCGATCACCATCACGCCGAAGGGTTTGCCAGTCTTGGTGACCTTGGACTCTACCGAACGGATCATCCCGGCGAAGGGGAAACGCTCGCGCGCGTTTGAAATGTCCAGATCATCGAGAAGTCCGAGCCGTTTGTAGCGCTCCGAGTCGATCACGCCGCGGAATTTGTCCAGCGGGTGGCCGGTGACGTAAAAACCTAACAGTTCCTTCTCATGGACGAGGCGGTCGTCCTTGCTCCATTCCTCCACCGGTGTCTCGTTGGCAGTCGATTTAGCGGACTGCGCGGGTGCTGCAAACTCCATCGCATCGAACAAGGAAACCTGGCCGGCGGCCTTGTCGCGCTGTGCCGACGAGGCGGAGGCCACCACTTGTTCGAGGCGGTTGAACATGCCGGCGCGGGTTTCCCCGGTCCAGTCGAGCGCGCCGGCCTTGACCAGGTTTTCGAGGATGCGCTTGTTGACGACCTTGGAATCGAGCCGGGTGGAGAAATCCTCGATGGAGGAAAACTTGCCGTGGATTTCGCGCTCGGCGATGGCGGCGGCCATCGCTCCCTCACCGCAGTTTTTAATGGCGGCCAAACCGTAGCGGATGCCTTTCACTCCATTGAGCGCGACTTCCGGTGTGAAACGCAGTTGTGAGGCATTGAGATCCGGCGGCAGGATCTCGATGCCCATGCGGTGGCACTCGGAAACAAAGACGCCGATCTTGTCGGTGTTGTGAATTTCGTTGGACAGCAATGCGGCCATGAACTCGACCGGATGGTTCGCCTTGAGATAAGCCGTCCAATACGAGATATGCCCATAACAAGCCGAGTGGGATTTGTTGAATCCATAGCCCGCGAACATTTCGATCTTGTCGAAAATCTGTGCGGCGAGTTGCGCGCCGATGCCGTTGGTTTTCGCAGCGCCTTCCACGAACTTGCCGCGTTCCTCGGCCATTTTCTTCGGGTCCTTCTTGCCCATCGCTCGGCGCAGCAGGTCCGCTCCGCCGAGCGTGTAGCCAGCCAGCAGTTTCGCGGCGTTCTGGACCTGTTCCTGATAGATCATCACGCCGTAGGTGTTGCCGCAGACCTGTGCTAACAACGGATGCTCGAACATCGGCTTCTTACGGCCCTTTTTCACCTCGATCATCTGGTCGATGAACTGCATGGCGCCGGGACGGTAGAGAGCGAGCAGGTCGATGATGTCGTCGATCTTCTCGATCTGGTATTTGCGGCAGGTTTCGACCATGCCGCCGGATTCGAGCTGGAACACGCCCATTGTCTCGCCGCGGTTGAGGATTTCAAAGGTCGGCTGGTCATCGAGCGGCACTTTTTCAATGGTGAAATCCGGCTTGTGTTTGCGGATGTGCTGCACGGCCTCGTGGATGACGGTGAGGTTGCGCAGGCCGAGGAAGTCCATCTTGAGCAGGCCCACCTCGGTGATGGCTCCCATGTCATATTGGGTGACCACTTCGCCCTCGTTGCCGCGGGTGAGCGGCACGTGCTCATCGAGTTCCCGGTCGCCGATGACGATGCCCGCGGCGTGGATGCCGACGTTGCGGTTGAGTCCTTCGAGCGTGAGGGCGTAGCGCCAGAGTTCCTGATAGGTGGTGGATGCCCCGACCACATCGTGAAGCTCGGTGTTCTTATCGAACTCACGGCGCAGGATGGAGGATCCGTATTTCTCCTTGTCCTCTTTTTCGTTGGGCTTCGGATCGATGAGTTTCGAGAGTCGGTCGCCATCGCCATAGGAAAGGCCCATCACTCGGGCGACGTCGCGCACCACACTCTTCGCTCCCATGGTGCCATAGGTGATGATGTGGGAAACACTGCGGTCGCCGTATTTTTTCCTCACATAATCGATCACCTCGGCGCGGCGGGACTGGCAGAAGTCGATATCGACGTCGGGCGGGCTGACGCGCTCCGGGTTGAGGAAACGTTCGAACAACAAGCCGAACTCCAGCGGACAGATATCCGTGATGCCCATGGCGTAGGAGACGAGTGAACCCGCCGCGGATCCACGGCCGGGGCCGACCGGGATATCGTGATCGCGCGCCCACTGGATGAAGTCCGCGGTGATGAGGAAGTAGGAGGCGAAGCCGAGTTGGTTGATGGTGCCGACTTCGAAGATGAGGCGTTCCTGGATGTCCGGGCGCACGGCTTTTTCCGCGCCGTAGCGCCTGATGAGCCCTTCCTGGCAGACGCGCATCAGGTATTCCTCGCGCGGGCTGCCATCCGGTGTGCCGAATTGCGGGTATTTCTCGGACGAGGTGGAGTCGAGCTTGAGTTCTACGTTGCAGCGCCCGGCAATCTCCAGCGTGGCATCGCAGGCACCGGGCACATCCGCGAAGATGGAGCGCATTTCCTGCGGGGATTTGAAATGCACTTCCGGGGTGTAGCGCATGCGGTTTTCATCGACGAGCTGGTGGCCGGTGCCGATGCAGATCATCACATCGTGCGCCTCGTGGTCTGCGCGATCGAGGAAATGCACATCGTTTGCCGCCACGGTTTTGAGCCCGAATTCGGAGGCCAGTTTGAGCAGGCCGGGGCGGATGCGGCGCTGCGGTTCCATGTCGTGGTTATGGATTTCCACGTAGGTGTTTTCCCGGCCGTAGATGTCGATCAGTTCTGCGAGTGTCTGGCGGGCCTTGTCCTCGTCGCCCGCGAGCAACCACTCGTTCACCGGGCCGGAGATGCAGCCGGTGAGGCAGATGACGCCTTTTGAAAACTCGCGCAGCGCCTCGCGGTCCACGCGTGGCTTGCCGTAGTAGAGACCTTCGAGGTGGCCTTTGGAAACGAGCTTCGAAAGGTTGTTCCAGCCTTCGGTGGTCTCGGCCAGCAGCGTCATGTGAGTGGCGCGCTTGCGGCCGATGAGGTCCTTCTTTTCCGTCATCGACTGCGGTGCGAGGTAGATCTCGCAACCGAGAATCGGCTTCACTCCCGCTTTTTTGCAGTTTTGGTAAAAATCGACGGCCCCGTAGAGGTTGCCATGGTCGGTCATCGCCACCGCCGGCATGCCGAGTTGCGCCGCGCGTTTGGCCAGATCCTTGGTGCGGATCATGCCGTCGAGAAGGGAAAACTCAGTGTGGACGTGGAGGTGGACGAAGGAATCGGACATCGGGCTGCCGGACGGTAGCGGAGCCGCGGCCGAGGGCAAGCGGTGGGTAAATCCGGCGGGTCTTTTCCTGCTCCCTCTGGGGTGAACTTACCGAAGCATGGGAAGACGAGGCATCCTGGCTTTTTCGCAGTTCGGGCTTCCAGCGTGGCTGGCTGCAGGAAAAAATGGCCATGGGATTCAAGATCCAGCCTTCGCTCAAAAGCTACGGCGGACAAGTGCCTGCCGTCTGAGACGGCTTGGAAACCGATCCTCCGTTTTTGTGTGGTTGCGGTCATTCAACGGTGCGGCCAAGAGGCCAACCGATGTTGATCGCCAGTGAAAATCGGTCAATTTTCCCCTTGCGCCACGGGCAGACTGCCGCTTGGTTTTCCATGCTACATCTGTAGCCGAGCCCCCAAGTGCCGTCATTCGGCGCTTTCCATCCACGTGATCCAGCCTGCTGGATCACGCGTCTGACGCCTTCCATCAACCCAAACCCACAGAACCCGCCTTATACGTGCATCCCGGCGCTTACCGCCGTAAAGCAAACGCCGCCCGTCTCCCTAGCCGGCTTCTTCAAACCCAAAAACCTGACCACAACCCATGAAAAACCATATCCATATCCACACCTCACGCGCCCTGCGCCTCGCCGCATTGGCTGCGCTCCTCACCGGCCCCGCCGTCTTCGGCCAGACCACATGGAACGGCACCACCACCGGCAACTGGAATGTAGCCGGCAACTGGATCGGGGGGGTGTTGCCCGCGTCAGGTGCCGACATCGTTTTCTATTCCAGCTCAGCCAACCTTTCCAACACGTCCACCTTCATGGGGACCAGCAACCGCAATGTCGGCAACCTCACCTTCAATGCCAATGGGCCGAGACAGGTTGGATGACTGTCCTCCATTTGGCGCAGGTGATCGAGAAGACGTTTGGGCTTCAAGCCTTGATGTCGATCATCGCGCGCTTGCGGCGGGTTTCGATCCAGCGTTCGTATTGGGCGGAGGTTTTTTTCCTGCGGACGCGTTCCTCGATCATCTCGCGCACTTCTGACAGCGGCGGGGCGGGGCCGTATTGGATTTTGACGGGTTTGACGATGGTGAAGCCTTGCGGGTCCATCAATGGGCCGACGATTTTTCCCGCGGGCGATTCGAAGATGATGGCGGCGAACTCCGCGGAGAGGTCGGTGCGCGGGATGTTTTCCTGAAGCCCGCCTTCCGCGGCGTAAGCGTCCTTGGAGTGGGCCTTGGCGAGTTCCGTGAAATCCTTGCCGGCGGCGAGTTGGCTGGCGATGTCCTCGGCGAGTGAAAGCTGGGTTTCCGGAGTGGCGAGCGGATTTTCGGGATCGGTGGCCGGGATGAAGATTTTCTGGAAAGTCATCACATCCTTGGAGACATCGCGCAGGGTGTTGCGGATCTCGTTGTATTCCTGCTGGATTTCGTTGGGCAGTGGTGGCGGCGCGTCCGAGAACTGTTGGGCGCGCATTGCCTGGACGACCATTTTTTCGCGGGTCATCTCGCGGTATCCCTCCATGGTGAGGCGGCTGCGTTTGAGTTCCTCGCGGAATTTCACCTCGTCGCCGTTGTAGAGTTCGCGCATCTGGCGCTTGATTTCCTCATCGATGAGGTGGGGTTTGATGGAAGCACCGAGTTGTTTGAACTCATCGAGGATGATTTGCCGGTCCACGAGTTCCTGAATGACGTTGGCTTTTGCTTTGTTGAACTCGGTCTCGAACTGGGGTCCGCGGCGCGGGAATTGGGCGGAGAGCTGGGCGTAGATGGGCGCCAGCATGAAGGAGACTTGGTTCTTGGTAATCACGCGGCCGTTCACCTTGGCGGCGATGCCATTGACCTCGATGGCGCCGCCTGCAGCGGCTTGGGCGCGGCTGGTGGGCGCGGTGGAAAAAATGGCAGCCAGCGCGGTGGCCAGGGAAATGGCGAAAAGCGGTTTCATGGATTGAGTGTTCGGAAATCGTGTGGCCGTGTTTTCAGTGGCTTGGTGACAGCATTTCCACGGCAATGGGCGGATTGCAAGCGGGGAAACCCGTCGAGATCGCTGAGTTTCACGCTGCCGGCGGCCGGGCGGCAGCCAATGCGCGCAGTCGCTCGACCAGCGGCGGGTGTGAGTAGTCGAGCCAGACGCGCAGCGGGGCGGGGGACGGGTGGGCAAGATGGTCGCTGGTCATTTTGCGCAGTGCATCGGCCAGCGGCGCACCATCGCCGGTGACTTGCGCGGCGTAGGCGTCGGCCTCGAACTCGTGGCGGCGCGACCACGCGTTGAAAAGCACGCCGAGCGCACGGCTGGCTGGTTCCAGCAGGATGAAGAATAGCACCAGTCCGACGTGTGGCGAAATTTTCTCCACCCCGAAGGCATCGAAGAGCAGACGCGCGAAACGGCCGTCCGGATCCGTAGCCAGACCCAACAGGAAAAACACGGCGGCGGATTGTGCGATGCCGGCGGTGAGCCGTTGTTTGATATGGCCGCAGCGGAAGTGGCCGATCTCGTGGGCGAGCACGCCGAGCAATTCCGGAGTGCTGCTTTTTTCCACCAGAGTGTCGAACAGTGCGATTTTCTTGCGCTTGCCAAGGCCGGTGAAGAAGGCGTTGGCCTTGGTGGAGCGTTTGGAGCCATCCATGATGAAAACGCCGTCGAGCGGGAAGCCACAGCGGGTGCCCAGCCCTTCGATCTGTTGTTTCAGCTCACCATCCGGCATCGGGGTGAACTTGTTGAACAAGGGCATGATCAGCGAGGGCGCGAGCCAGGTGAGGAGCAGTTGAAAAGCGGTGACCACCAGCCATGCCCAGAGCCAGGCGTGGCCGACGTTAACAAAAATCCACAACACTGCCGCCGCGAGCGGCAGACCAATCAATGCGGCCAGGACAAGACCCTTGATGCGGTCCATGGCAAAAGTGGCCGGGGTCACGCGGTTGAAGCCGAAGCGGTTTTCGATCACGAAGGTGTCATAAATCGAGAATGGCAGCGAGATGAGCGATTGTCCGAGAAAGATGGCGGATAGGAAAACCAAGCCCGCCGCGACCTCGCCGGAAACGAGTGAGCGGGCGAGCGCATCCAGCCAGGTGAAACCGCCGGCGAACCAAAATGCCAGCAGCACCATCAGTGAGGCTACCGATTGAGCTATGGCGAAACGTGCGTTGACGCCGAGGTATTGGCGGCCGCGCTCGAGATTTTCGGCGTTCATTAGTCCGGCGAGTTCATCCGGCACTTTTTCCGGATATGCCCGCAGGTTGAGCAGCGTGGCTGCAAACTCCAGTTTCCATAGCAGGAAGAGAGCCACCACAATCAAAACCGTCATGAAATTCCAATCGTCCATCGCGGCCATCATGCATGCGGGCCTGCCTGCGGCAAGAGTGCTGGCCGTTTGTTTTTCGTTCGCTTCACCCGGCTGCATGAGATTGGCGGATAGGTATATTTATCTGCAAGCCGGGATCGTCCGGAACATCCCCCAATCGCCTGCGGATTGGGACGAGACGGGCTGTGATTGATCGTTGCACAGGGCCCGATCCGCAGCTAGTTTCCGGCCCACGCACATGGTGACGCCCACGTTTCTACGCCGATTTTCACTGGCCATGCTGGTCGCCTGCGCGCCAGTCCACAGCCAGCAAGCGGCCGCGCCAGCACTTGTCAGCAGCAATCCCGGCGCGGACTTGCCGAGCACCGCGCCGGTAGCCCGCGGGGCTGCGGACGGTTCCATCAGCACTCGCCGCGACGCTCGCACCATCACGCTCAGGATTCCGGCGCCGCGCGGCATGATCGTGGACCGCGTGGGCGAACCGCTGGCGCAGAACCAAGTGGTCTATCAAGTCGCGCTGCAATATCCGCAATTTGAAACCGCCGACCGCGCATTCGTGCTCAACTGGGCGCGCATGCGGCTCAACGCGCTTCAGCCACTGGTGGGAACCATAAACTCTTTCACGGACGACGAGTTGTTCGATCACTACCGCCACCGCCGCTGGCTGCCCTTGTTGGTCACCGGCCAGATTGGGGAAAATGAGTCGCGAGACTTGGAATCCAAGCTCACTTCGGGCCTCATCCTGCATCCGGTTTACCGCCGCTACTATCCCCACGGCGAGGTGGCGGCGCACATAATCGGCTACACCGGCAGCGTCGGAAAATTGCCCACCGGGCCGATTAATATCAACGAGCCGCTGTGGGAAGAGTCCGAGGGTCGCACCGGTTTGGAAAAACTTTTCGATTCCCAGCTCGCCGGCGAGCCGGGCATGAAAAAAATGCTCTTCGATGAGGCCGGCAACAAGCTGCTCGAAGAACAGGTCAAACGCCCGCGGCCGGGTGGCACGCTGGTTTCCACGCTCGATCTCAAGTGGCAGTTGCTCGCGGAAAAAACCCTGCGCGAGGGATGCCAGCGCGGGGCCTTCGTGGTGATCGATGTGGTCACCGGCGAGGTGCTGGTGATGGCGTCCCGCCCGTCATTCGATCTCAACCGTTTCATCCCCGGCATCAATGATGTGGAGTTCAAGGCACTCAACGAGGATCCCGCCACGCCGCTGTATGGGCGCGCCTTCCAATCGGCCTACCCCCCGGCATCCTCCTACAAGCCGATTGTCGCGCTCGCCGCGCTCAACAGCGGCGTGGTCACCGAGGACTCCACCATTTACTGCCCGGCGGCCATCGCCATTGGCAACCACGTTTTCAACAACTGGAACAAGACTCCCGAGGGTGACATCAACGTGAAACGCGCCATCGCCCGCTCGTGCAACACATGGTTCTATCAGATCGGTATCAAGACCAAGCCGTCGGTTTTCCTCGCTCTCTCCAGACAGCTTGGCTTTGGCGAACGCACCGGATTGCCACTCGTCGGAGAAACTCCGGGGCTGGTTCCCAATGACGAGTGGATGCTCACCAATGAGAAACGACGCATCCTTGATGGAGATACCGCCAACCTCTCGATCGGCCAAGGCAGCCTGCTCGCATCGCCGCTGCAAGTGGCGCAGGCGATGGCGGGCATCGCCAACGGCGGCGCGCTGCCCAAGCTGCATCTGGTCCGCCAGGTGCAGGACACCCGCGGCCGCGTGATCCAGGCACCCATTCCGGAACGCCGGAACTGGCTGGGCGTCGATCCGCATGCGGTGGAGGTCGTGCGAAAGGGGATGTCGGACACCGTCAACGGTGGTGGCGGCACCGGCCGTAGTGCGGCGCTGAGTTATACCAAACTTTGCGGCAAGACCGGCACCGCACAATGGGGGCCAAAATCGAAAAACCAGCGACTCGCGTGGTTCGCCGGATTCCTGCCCGAGGACAACCCGCGTTATTCGTTCGCCGTGCTCTACGAAGGCCGCCCCAATGAAAAAGTCTCCGGTGGCCGGAAGGCCGCACCGATGGTCAAAAAGTTTTTCGAAGGCATCAAGGACGACATCAAAGACACCATCACTCCGCCGCAAAAGGCCCTGGTCGTCATCGACGAATCGGAAGGCGTGGTGGCTCCAGTAGCGGAAATCGCACCCGAGGACGCGGACCTCGCCACTGAGGGCTACACCCGCCCGCCCGGCAATGACGCACCGCTTAGAGCATTGCCCGTCGCGCCTCTTGATCTTGGAATCGAGGAGGAGCGCCCGGAACTGGATGACTATCGCGAAGAGGAACCTGCGCCGGCCCCGCGTGCGATCCGCGCGATTCCGGTGGAGACCGACGAGGTGATCGAGGGCGAGGTGGAGGAGCCGTGAGGGTTTATCCCAAGGAACGCCAAGCCCCAGCTTGGCGGGAAAAATTGAGGGTGGAGCAGGGTCCACCCGGACCCGTTGCTCCACCCCCGGTTTCCCTCTCCTGTCTGGAGAATTTTTTTGCCGATCAACTCACGCGTCGAGACTGAGGGCGGCCTTTTGCGCGGCGGATTTGTTTTCCTTGCCTGATTTCGATTCGTCCGCGCTGGTGAGGCGCATGCCGACCGGCTTGGAAACTCCGAACTCCTCCATGGTCACGCCATACATCACGTCGGCGCGGCTCATGGTGCGCTTCGAGTGGGTGACGATGATGAACTGCGAGCGGTCGATGAAGCGGTCGAGCACCTTGATGAAGCGGCCGATGTTGGACTCGTCGAGCGGGGCGTCGAGCTCGTCGAGCACGCAGAACGGGCTGGGCTTGATCATGTAGATCGAGAACAACAGCGCAACGGCGGTCATTGAGCGCTCGCCACCGGATAGAAGGGTGATCGACTGGAGTTTTTTTCCTGGAGGCTTGGCAATGACCTCGATGCCGCTTTCCAGCGGATCGCTTTCATCGAGCAGCGTGAGGTCGGCCTGGCCTTTTTCACCGAAGAGCTCCTTGAACATCTCCTGAAAGTTGATGCGCACTTGGGCGAAGGTCTCGGCGAACAAGCGCTGGGTTTCCTCGTTGATGCGTTCAATGACTTCGAGCAGTTCGGTTTTGGAAGCGACGAGGTCGTCGTGCTGGTTGCGCAGGAAGTTATATCTTTCCTCAAGTTCCTCGAACTCCTCGATGGCGTCGAGATTCACGGGGCCCATCGCATCAAGGCGGCGCTTGATGTCGGTGACGATCATTTCCACGAAACTCCAGTCGGGTTCGCCGGTCATGTCGCCGGGGATTTCGAGGTCGTCCTCACTGGTGCCATCGACCACCATGGTGGGGATGTCGTCGTCGTCGGATTGGCCATTGGCGTCTCCGGAGTTCACGGATTCATCGGCGGAAACAAGCACCTGCCTGCCGCTGCGTGCTTGCAGGGATTTTTGCGAGGCGATGCTGGCGAGCAAGGCGTGGGCATCGGGTTCGAAAGTGGCGAGATCGAGTTGATAGCGCTCCTGGATCATGTTGGTCAGGTTTTCCAGGCGCAGATCGAGCTTGGTGGCGGAGACTTCCTCACGGCCTTTCTGCTCGGCGATCTTGGCATGGTCGCGGCGGACGGCGGCGAGTTGGGTCTCGGCTGTTTCGATGGCTTCCAACAACTCGGCGCGGCCGGCGGCGCGGGACGCGATTTCCACTTCGAGGTCCTGCACTTCGAGGCGGTGCGTTTCGCATTCTTCGGCGAGGCGGTTGTTTTCGGCGGTGGCTGCTTCGATCCGCTGGTTGAATGATTCGATCTCGGCCTCGCGGCGGATGGAAACCTCGCGCAGTTCCGAAAGGCGGGCCTCCATCGGTTTTTGTTGTTCTTCGGCGGCCTGCTTGGCGCGGCGTTCGACTGCGAGCTCGGTGCGAAGTTCGTTGAGAATCGAGTTGAGATCCTGTTCGCGGCGGACGGCGGAATCCGATTCGGATTGCAGCCTGCGTGCTTCGTTTTCCAGGGCTTCGAGGCGTTCGCGCGATGAGGAGAGTTCGCCTTCCATTTGCTCGCGCCCTTCGGCGGCGGCCCGCTCGCGGTTTTCGAGTTCGCCACGTTCCCAGCGGACGTTTTCGGCTTTGGTCTCGAAATTCTCGACCTCGCGCGTCGCCAGGCTGAGCTGGCCTTGCAGCGTGGAGAGTTCGACTTTCTGGCGTTGCAGGCGTTCGCGTGAAACTTCGACTTCTTCGCGGAGGCGTTCGAGCTGGCTTTCAAGTTCGCCTACGCGGTTGCGGGCGGCCTCGTCGGCGGCTGTTAGAGAGGCGACTTCCGCTTCGAGTGAGCGCAGTTCGTTGCGCAGTTCGAGCACCGAGGTGGAGCCTTCCTTGGAAGATCCGCCGCGCAGCATGCCTTCGCCGCTGAGCATCACACCGGCGAGCGTGACGAAGGTGACGCCGGGATGATTTGCGCGCAGGCGCAGGGCGGTGCTCAGGTTTGGCACGATGAGCACTTTTTCCAACAGCCGCTCGATCACTCCGGAAATTTTGCGATCGGACTTGATGCGGTCGAGCGCCCATGCGGTGGCACCTTCGGGCAACGACTCCATTTGCGTGCCCTTGGCATGGGGGACGAAGGATTCGGGCAGAATGGCGGCGACGCCGAGTTGTTTCTCGGTGAGCCGTTCGATGATGGCCTCGGCGGAGGCTTGGTCTTGCACGAGCACGGCATGAAGATGAGTGCCGAGCGCGGCTTCGATTGCGCGGGCGCAGCTGTTGTCCGCCTCGATGAACGAAGCGAGCGCGCCATGGATGCCGGGTTTGAACTGCTCCGGATCACCGAGGCCTTTGAGAACGTTTTGGGTACCTTTTTCAAAGCCCTCGCCGCTTTCGACCAGCTGACGGACGGCACCGAAACGCGCCGAACGCTGGGCGAGGATCTTGTTCGATTCGATGGCTGCGGTGCGCGCCGCATCGAGGTCGCCGCGGGTGTGTTGGTATGAGCGTTCAGCGCTGCGGAAGGCTTCTTCGAGCTCGGCGAGCTGCGAGCCGGTGCTCTCGACTTCGCCTGCGATGCGTGACTGTTCGGCGCGGAACTCTTCGAGTTCAAGATTGAGGCGCTGTTCTTCATCGGCAAGCTGGCGGGCGCGCTCGCGGGTGCCTTCGAGTTGGGAAAGCGCGCTCTCGATCTTCGCCTGGAGCGTGGCAATGAGCGTTTGAGTGCGGTTTGCCTCGCCGCGGGTTTCGCGCAGCGCGGACTCGATGCGTTCGCGCTCCTCGCGGGTGCCCTGGGTGCGGGTTTCCTGCTCGGCAAGTTGCAGTTCCTTTTCCGCGATCAAGCGGCTGAGTTGGTCAAGCGACTCGTTGGCGGCGATGAAATCGAACTCCTGCTGGGCGAGTTTCTCGCGGGTGCTGAAAATGTCCTCGTGGTTCTGGCGGATGCGGCTATCGAGCTCGGCCTTGCGCTCCTCGTTGAAGGCCATGCGGCCTTCGGCGGAGTTGAGCGCGTTGCGGTGCTCGTTGAGGTGGCCGCGCAGCTCGGCGAGCTCGCCCTCAAAGGTGCGGGCGGCGGCGCGGGCGGTGGCTACTGCTTCCTCTTTCTTGGGCAGCATCATTTCCAACTCGGTATCGCGCACTTCCAGTCCGCGGATGGAAACCGTCAACTCGTCGCGCTCGGCGGTGAGTTCGACATACCGGCGGTGGCTAAGATGGGTGTCGAGCACGCGGGTGTCGGCGGCCAGCGCCTGATAGCGGCGGGCCTTGGCGACCTGGCGCTTGAGTGAGTTCATCCGGCGCTCCTGCTCGGCGAGCACGTCGGACACCCGCAGCAGATTGGCTTCGGTGTATTCGAGTTTGCGCAGCGCCTCTTTTTTCTCGCGCTTGAATTTCGTGATGCCCGCCGCCTCCTCGAACACCGCACGGCGTTCCTCCGGCTTTGAGGAAAGAATCTGGTCGATCTGCCCCTGCGCCATGATCGAGTAGGCAGTGCGTCCGATGCCGGTATCCATCAGCATGTCATGGATGTCCTTGAGGCGGCAGAGCGTGTTGTTGATCCGGTATTCCGACTTGCCGTCGCGGAAAACCCGGCGGGTGATGGCTACTTCGTTGAAATCCACTTTAAGCGGTCCTTCGCAGTCGGCCATCGTCAAGGTGACTTCCGCCATGCCGAGCGGCTTGCGCTTTTCGGTGCCGTTGAAAATGACGTCCGCCATTTCACCGCCGCGCAGCGCCTTGGCAGAGGTCTCGCCGAGCACCCAGCGGATGGCATCGACGACATTCGATTTGCCGCAGCCATTCGGGCCGACAATGCCGGTGACGCCTTCGGCGAATTCAAAGACGGTCTTGTCCGCGAAGGATTTGAAACCGTGGATTTCCAGAGTTTTGAGATACATGATGACAGGAGTTGGGAATTCCGCCCGAGAGGGAAGTGGGCGTTCCGCAACCTAGCCCCGATACCAGCCATCCGCAATGTGCCTGACCGAATAGCACTTGATGTGGTATGGAAAACAATCCTGAACCTCCATATATTGAGGTTTTGGGTATTTTGGAAATCCTAAATACTTTGTAGGCGGCACGACCAGGCAAGCTGGCCTCAAACCGCAAACAGCGTGGTGATCGAGTGCCCGCTGTGAATGCGCCGAATCGCCTCGCCCAGCATCGGGGCGATGCCCACGACGTGGACTTTCGGTCCGGCCGCCTGCGGCACGGAATCGGTGGTGATGACTTCCTCAATGGCCGAAGCGGCGATCCGCTCGTGGGCGATCTCACCGAGAACGGCGTGGGAAACTCCGGCAAAAATCCGCCGTGCGCCGTGCTTGTGGAGAATTTCCGCCGCCGCCATCAGCGTGCCCGCGGTTTCCGTCATGTCATCGACCAGCAACACATCGCGGCCATCGACGTCGCCAATCACATTCATGGCTTCGACGCGGGTGGCGCTGACGCGGTGCTTGGCGACTATGGCGAGTTCCGCGCCAAGTGCCTCGGCATAGGCGCGGGCCATTTTGACGCCGCCGACATCGGGCGATACCACGGTGAGATTCGAGGTCTCGGGCAGGCGTTCCCGGAGGTAGCCGATCAGCGCGGGCTTGGCGTAGAGATGGTCCACCGGGATATCGAAGAATCCCTGGATTTGCGGGGCGTGGAGGTCCATGGTCAGCACCCGGTTCACGCCGGCGGAGGTGATCAGGTTGGCCACCAGTTTGGCCGTGATAGGAACCCGCGGCTGGTCCTTGCGGTCCTGGCGCGCGTAGCCGAAAAACGGCATCACCGCGGTGATCCGCTCGGCGCTGGCGCGGCGCGCGGCATCCACCATGATGAGCAACTCCATGATGTTGTGGTTGGTCGGCGGGCAACTCGGCTGGATGATGAAAATGTCCTCGCCGCGGATGTTTTCATTGATTTTGACAAAAGTCTCACCATCGGGAAACGCGGTGACTTGCACGTCCGCCAGAGGCTGGCCAAGGTTTTCGGCGATGCGCTCTGCGAGCGCACGGTGAGCGGTTCCACTAATGATTTTCATGGGAGGTGGGCAATGGGAGGCGGCGGCGCGCGGATTCTTTACGGCCCCGGGCGGGACGGCAACACTTTGCTTTTAAAACATGGCACCCAGCCGCTGGAGTCGAAAAAAATTCAACCACCACCGGCGAACCGGTGGTGGTTGTGGCTCATCCTATGATCCCCCCCGGAATCACAGGCTTTCGCCAAAGTCTTTGCGAAACTTCGCCATGAGCTTCACCGGCCAGTCGGAAACAGGCTCCAACCTACCTAGGAAAAACCGCAGAACAGCGGGTTCGTCTGTAAATTTCAATCCACCGACCAGTTCGCGGTTTTCATAAAGCCACTTCATGCGGTCGGCCACATACATGATTTGTGAGAGGGTGAACACGCGGCGCGGCAGGGCGAGGCGGAGCAGTTCGACATCGGCGAGGATGTCGTTGCCATTGGCATCGCGGACGCTGGAAATCGTGCCGCGCTCCATGCCGCGCGCGCCGGAGATGATGAAGAAAGCTGCGGCCAGGGCACCTGCCGGATATTCCGTTTGCGGCACGTGCGGAAGGAAGGCACCGGCATCGATGTGGGCGCCGAGTCCGCCCGCCGGGGTGACCACCGGAACGCCTGCGGCGTCGAGATCATCGACGAGGTATTTGATGAACGCGGGCGACTGCCCGACCATCGCCTCGTCGGTGGTTTCGCGCAGGCCCACGGCCATGGCTTCGATCTCGCGCACTGACATGCCGCCGTAGGTGAGGAAGCCTTCGTAGAGCGGAACCAGGTCCTTCATCTGATTGAAGAGGTCGAGGTTGTTGGTGGCGATGCCGCCGCCGCGCGTGCAACTCACCTTGCGGCTGGAGAAATAGATGAGATCGCTGAGCGAACACATTTCCAGCAGGATGTCCTTGATCGAGGCGGTCTCGTAGCCGGGTTCGCGTTGTTTGATGAACCATGCGTTCTCACCGACGAGGCTGAAGTCGAGCAGCACCATGATGCCGTGCTGTTTGGCCATCGCATGGACTTCGCGCAGGTTTTGCATCGAGAACGGCTGCCCGCCGATCAGATTGGTGGATGCCTCCATGCGGACGTAGGGAATTTTCGAGGCACCGTATTTTTCGATGACGGCTGCGAATTTGTTGAGGTCGAGATTTCCTTTGAACGGGAAGTCGCTCTTCAGTTTGAGTGCCTCTTCGGTGTAGATTTCGAGGATCTGGCCGCCGTTGATGTCGATGTGCGCCTTGGTGGTGGTGAAGTGATAGTTCATCGGCACCACGTCGCCGGGTTTGATGAAGGTTTTGGAAATGATGTTTTCCGCCGCGCGGCCCTGGTGGACGGGAAGGATGTGCTGCATTCCGAAGACCTCGCGCACGGCATCCTGCATGCGGGTGAAGCTGGCGGAACCGGCATAGGCGTCATCGGCCACCATCATCGAGCCGATCTGCTGGTCGCTCATCGCGTTGGTGCCGCTGTCGGTAAGCATGTCGAGAAAGACATCCTGGGTGGTCAGAAGGAAGGTGTTGAAGCCGGCTTCCTCCATCGCCTGCTTGCGGCGCTCGATCGGACGCAGGTGGAGTTTCTGGACGACGCGAACTTTGTGAAGCTCCAGCGGAATTTCCTGGCCGCTGTGGAACTTGACTTGTGGCGTGCGGGATGGGGTTTCCTTCATGTGTTGTGTGTGAGTTTCGTGCAAAATCGGGCAATAGCCCGTTTTGTTGCTCCGCCTCACGTCTCATTCGCCGCGCATTTCTGATGATCGGAACGGCCAGCGCCGGATTTCGAAATCCGGGAAACACGCCCCGGCACGCCAGGAGCCCGGATGGCCGGTGAAGAGCGCGGTCTTGAATCCGAGAGCGGCGGCGGGCTCAATGTCGTGCAGGGGATCGTTGCCGATGTGGAGGGTCTCGCCGGGTGTGATGCCGCGCTTGGCGAGATGCTCGGCAAGCCGATGAAACAAGGTGGGCGAGGGCTTGGCGATGCCGTGTTGATAGGACAGAATGGTTAGATCAGGCGTGAAGAGTTTTGTCAGAGAGCCCAGCGAAGGCAGGGTGTTGCACTGGGCGTTGGAGAGGATGCCGAGCGGAATACCGGTGGCGGAAAGTTTTTCCAGCGTCTCCGCGACGCCAGGCATGAGCTGCGCGGGATGCCAAGCGGCTTCGGTTTCGATGACAAGGGCGTTGGCGTCATGATCGTGCGGCAGTTCCAGCACTTCCCGCCACAGGACGCGCAGATCGACTTCCGGAAAGGGTGTGTCTGCATTCAGGTGATGACGGAGCACGGCGGCATGAAGTGCTGCGCTGGGTGAGTCCGGTGGTTTGTGGCCGTGTTGTATGATGATTTTTCGCAAGAGTGGATCCGCTGTGGGATCGGGTTTCACTCCACCAGCGTGAGCGTCCAGCAAGGTGCCATAGACATCGAAGATCACCGCACGGAATGATTTCAAATCCGGCGCGGGTCGGGCGGGTGGGGGAGCGGTGAGGAAGTGGAAATTTTGCGGAGTGAGGTAGGAATCGAGGATGCGTTCGGGATCCAGTGCGGTGGGGGTCTTCGGCGTGGTTTTTGATAGATTCTGATAGATCGATCGCAATCGGAGCCAATATGCCTGTGGCGACCATGGCGCGAGTTGCTCCCTGGTTGCGGCAGGTGTGCTTGTGACAAGTGCATGTGCAAGCCATGTGCGCGCGGCTTGCAAGCCATCTGCTGTCGTCACTTGCAAAAGGTCGGAATTTTCCGGTTGCATGACTTGGCGGATGACATGCTGCTGGAGGAACTCGGGCAGGTTTCCGAAGTCGGCATGGTCCGTCATGTCTTGTGTCCTGGCGCTGGATGTTGTGGGAAGCTCGCGGTTCCAGGCGTGCCATGTTTTTTGCATGGTTTGCGTGAGGCAGGCATCGAAGACGTCATGATCAAGCCATTGCATCGGCACCAAGATTCTTTGATACCTCGATCCGCTGCGGATGCGGTGTCCGGCGTGATCGTTTTCCAAGTGTGGCAGCGCGCGGCCGAGCAGCGGTTTTTCCCATGCGATGGATTCGAGAAACACCAGCCCGAATCCTTCGGAAACCGAGGTGCTGGTGAGGTGGGTGGCATGAGCCAGCCATTCATGGAAACTGGTGCCCGCACCTTGCACCGGTGATTCGCGATCCACCACATCGAAGGAGACCGGCAGCTGCATTTCCGCAGCAAAGCGCCGCCAGCCATCATGGATTCGCAGCGCCTGCGGATTGCGCGGGGCGCGGGTGATGGCGAAGCGGGTTCCGGCCGGTGCCAGCGTGGCGAGCATAAGGATTTCACCGAGGTTTTTGCGACGGATGCCGCGCACCGGATAAAGCACCAGTGGTGAAGTCAGCGGCGATCTCGCAGCTGGTTGTGCATCGATGGGATTGGCTATCAGGTGGGCCTGCGCGGCTGGCAGCCCGGCAGCGAGAAAACGCGAGTGGTCGCGCGAGTTGAGAAACGCATAGTGCACATGCGGTGCCATCGGATAGGGCAGGGGACATGCTCTGAGGCAGTCGGCGTTTTCCGGGCGACCGTCCTCGGCGAGATCGTGAATGTGCAGCAGCAGGCGCTTGCCGGCAGCGGCAAGTTGTTCAACAAGCCGTGAGAAAGCCGGGTTTTTCCCGAGCGAGTGATTGTGGAAATGCCAGACGTCCGGATTGGTTCCGAGCGCCTCGCAGGCGGTGGAATGAAGTCGGTCTAACAGATCGGAATCAGTTTCCGCCGTGTGGGAATAACCGAGTCCATCGACCACACGAAGTGGTAAACCCGGCGGCGGATCATCCGCGCAAGCCCCGGCAAGAATGACATGGGGGATGCCCCGCCGTGTCAGCTCGCGCGAGGTGGCGGCGATGACTTGAGTGACGCCGCCAGCCCCGAGGTGATAGTGAACAATGGCGATTTTCATCTCGGAGGATCAGGGGCTCAGGAAGCCACCGCCCGCAGGGCTTCGAGTTGTTCCCAGCGCTCATACAAGCGGGCGACGGCTGTTTTTGCCTGATCGAGATCGATGACGAGGGCCGGGATTTCGGCGAAGTTTGTTGCCTGGAAATCCGGGTCGTTGAGGCGGATTTCCAGCATTTCGACTTCCTGCTCGGCGGCGAGGATGGCGCTTTCGATGCCATCGAGTTCGGTGCGTTCCTTGAGCGTGAGCTTGCGCGGCTTGGCGGGATTTTCCCCTGCCTTGCGGCGTATGGAGGCCTCCCTTGCAGCGGCTTGCGCCTGAATTCGCTGTGCTGCCTCGCGGGCGTGGCGCTTTTCCAGATAATAGGAATAGTTTCCCGGCTGCACAAATACGCCGCCCTCTTCGAATGCGATGACTTGGTCGCAGATGCGGTCGAGGAAATAGCGGTCGTGGGAAACGCAGATCACCGAACCATCGAAATCCGCGAGCGCCTCTTCCAGCATGCGCAGCGAGGGCAGATCGAGGTCGTTCGTAGGCTCGTCCAGCACGATCAGATTCCCGCCGTTCTTGAGCACTTTGGCGAGCATCAGCCGGGCGCGTTCGCCGCCTGATAGAAGATCTACCCGTTCGTTAATGCGCTGGTCGTTGAAGAGGAAGCGCCGGAGGTAGGCACGCGCGCCGAGCGATTGATCGCCGAACATGAGTTTTTCATTGCCATCTGAAACCTCCTCTAACAGCGAGCCCGTGCCATCGAGTTGCATGCGTGTCTGGTCGATGTAGTTCACCTTCACGCGTTTGCCGATGACGGCTCTGCCTTCGGATGGGGGGATTTGTCCGAGGCATAATTTCAGCAAGGTAGTCTTGCCGACGCCGTTTCTGCCGACGATGCCCGTGCATTGGCCGGGCTCTAACTTGAGTGTGAGATGCCTGAACAACCAGCGCGGATGTGCCGCCGTGCCGACGTTCACGCCGGCGTTCTCCAACTCGACGACAATGTCCCCGAGCTGGGGCGGGGGAGGGATGAGCAGGTCCATTTCCCGTTCTTCGGGCGGCGCCTCCATGCCCTCGATTTCATGAAATTTGTCCAGCCGGTGGCGTGACTTCGTGCCGCGTGCCTTCACGCCGGAGCGCACCCATTCCAGCTCCTCGCGCAGGAAGCGCTGGCGGCGGCGCTCGGTTTGTCCGGCGATCTGTTTTCTAACAGCCTTGGCTTCCAGAAACGCGGTGTAATTTCCCGGATGGGAAAACGCCCGGCCTTCGTCGATCTCGATGATGCGGGTGGCGATCACATCGAGGAAATAGCGGTCGTGCGTGACGAAGATCACCGCGCCTGGAAAGCCGCGCAGGTAGTCTTCCAGCCAGGAGATGGATTCGGCGTCGAGGTGGTTGGTTGGCTCGTCGAGCAGCAGCAGATCCGGTTGGCAGGCCAGCGCGCGGCACAACGCCACCCGGCGTTTTTCGCCGCCGGAAAGCGGCGCGGTGGGCGCATTGAGCGACGGCGCGCCCAGCGCGGTGACGGTGGACTTGATACGCGCTTCCAGATTCCAGCCGTCGGCGTGGTCGATCAGATGCAGCAAGTCTTCGAGTTCCGCCTCGCTGCCATCGCCGGATTCATAGCGCCTGACTGCCTCCACAAGGTCGGCCGCGCCGGCGGCGATGTTCTCGCCCACACTGAGCTCCGTATCGAGCTCGAATTCCTGCGGCAGGTAGCCGATCCGCAGTCCGCGCCGGACGGCGATTTCGCCTGAATCCGCAGCGCTTTGGCTGCTGAGAATCTTTAAAAGCGAGGTTTTTCCGCATCCATTCCGGCCCACCATGCCGATCTTCTCGCCCGCGCCGATCGCCAGCGTCACGCCGTCGAGCAGAGTCTGGTAGCCATAGTTCAGGCGGATTTCGGTGGCGGAGAGCAAAGCGGACATGGGCGGGCGGGTTTGTTGCCTATCCCGGGGGAAACGTCCATACCACAGAAGTTGATCTTCAATGCAACGCTGCGCTTCTGCGGACAAGCGCAATTCGTATTCAGTCATTGTTGGCTTTTTTGGCGCGCTTGCTGTATCTGCCAATCACCTTCTTCGCTTCCCCTTCTCGATCTCCTCCGTCTGCAACCCGGTGATCTCCGACTCCAGTTTCTCACGTTGTCCGGCGGTGATCCTCTCGATCACGGATTCGTCCTGCCAAGGTGGTGCGTTTCCGCCGGGAGCGCACGCCAAAGGAAAGCGAAAAAAAGTCCAAGCTCCGACTTCCCGGCGTTCCTTGGCATCAAACTTTCTCCCCGCTTTGTCATGCGGCCTGCGGCGAGGCCGCTCCACCATATCGCAAAACGCCGGGCCAAGCCTTGGTTGAGAATGAAGACCTGCGGGGCACGGGCGATCGCGTTCCAGCATCTCGATGTCGCCCCTTTTCCTTTTCGCAGGTCTGCTAGTTCTACTTAGTTAAATTTCGAAATTGTTTCAGCCCTGGTTTGTGCCGCTTGCGTCTATCAATATCACGCTGCCTTGCTGCATGCCGCTTTTTAAGCTGTTCATGAACTTCATGTTCATCCCGGTTTCGCCGGGGCAGATAATAGTCAAGCAGCTCAACAATATCCCGGCAG
>CANLKN010000009.1 GCA_947491475.1 Akkermansiaceae bacterium
GATTGGCGGCTGGCGCGGCATTGCCGGGGAAGGGGCCGAGGTTGACGCGCACATCCACCCATTGGTCCGCGCCGGTGCCACCGGTGGAGAGAGTGGTGATGTGGACATTGGCGGCGGTGTCGCTATAAGTGCGGCCGAGGGTGATGGACGAGTCATTTTTACCGCCGGTGCTGTTAGGCGTGGTGTCGAGCAACCAGCAACGGGTCTGGCCGGAGCGCTGCCAGTTGAGGTAAACGCCGCGCATTTGGGTCACGTTGTTTACAAAGGCCGGCCGGTAGGAAAGCCAGTAGTATTCGGCGGGGGCACCCACCTTGGTGATGCGCACACCGCGGCTGTGGGTGGAGGTGGTGTTGGTATCATCGATGCGGTGAATGCGATAGGTATTGGAGCCGAGGGCGGAGGCATCCTGCCATTGGCTGGCGGTGAGCCAGCTGAGGCGTTGTTTGGCTTGGGAATGGAAGTGCCCTTCCGGATCAGGGCCTGAGCCCATGATGTCGAAGATATCACCGTATTCGGTGGAAGCTCCCGCCGGGTCCGCTGGGTTGCTGGAAGCCACATTCCAGGAACTGGCGTGGCCGAGCCCGTAGTTGTGGCCCAACTCGTGGATATACACTCCGGAGCTGTTGCTGTCCTGCATCCAGAGGTTGCTTCCTCCGGCCAGACCGGCATATCTGATTCCGCCGGAAACCATGCCGATATTTTCAAAAGTGATGCCAACGATGTCATAGACGCCGAGGCTGCCACCGTCACCGTATTCGGTGTTGCTTACGGGGCCGATGTCGATCGCTGAGTCGGCTCCGGATTTGTTAGTGCGGAAGGTGTTCCGGGCGTCGCGAAGCAGTTCGGAATTGAAGCTGTTGCCACCATTGGCATAGTAAGCTGCGGTTTTTGGCATGGTGTAGAGCCCGGCGCTGACGCCGGCTTCGATCCAGGTTTTCTGATAGGATTGCTGGCGGATGCTGTCACTGACCACGCCGTTCAAGACAGTGGCTGCCGCGGCCTGGGTGACCGGTTCGGTCGGCGCATCGGTGAAGTTGATGCGGATGAGAAACAATTTTTTCTTGGTTTCCGTCCATGCTGTGGCCTGCTCACTGGCGAAGGTTTCCAGTTGGTTCCAGTCGATTTCCCCATCGCCGAGAGGCAGCAGAAATGAGGAAGCGGCCACCGGGCCCGGGCGGGCGTCGGCGAGGGCGAGGCGCTCGTTGGCGGCATTGAGTTCTTCCACGCTTTCAAAGGCGAAGAGCCGCCCGCCGGCAACGGCGTGGACAGGGCCTTCGCCAATGATGTCGTTGCCATTTGGAAGGCTGCGGGCAAGCGAGGCAAGATCCGCGGCGTGGACGGGTTGGAGGGTTTCCTCGCGCAGTGCGGCGATGCCATCGAGCGAAATGCCCTGCACGGGGAGGCGGCGCTTGCTCATGTGTCCGATGCGCTGGCCAAAGGCGAATGCCTCAAGGCTGGAACCGTCCGGCAGTGAGAGCTCGGCGATGTGGGACGGAGTGCCGGGCGGTAGAAAGCCGCCATTGCCGCAAACGGGATAGAATTGGTAGTCGGCCACGATGGTAAATGGCTTTTCCACCAGTGCCTGGATTTCCGGCGGCAGGGATTCCCACTCGGAGTAGGACAGCGCCTCGGCGAGGGCCTGTTGCGGATTCTCGCGAATCAGGCGGGCCATGCGATTGCGGCGGGCCTCGGCCAGCTTTGCCCCCTCGGCGATGAGGGCGGTGGCATCTGGCTGCGGGCCGCCTGCGGCAGTCCGCTCCATGCGGGTGGCCAACCATTTTCCGAACTCCACCTGAGATGCGGCATCCGCCGCATTTGTGACTGGAACAGTGTCGGCGACGTCCTTCTGTTCCGGCGTTGAAGTGATTGGCTGCATTGCCCGGGTATGCGGCTCGCCGGGTTTCGCATCATGCCGGGCAAGCCACAAAAAAACGGTGCAGGCGAGTAAAGATATTGGAAACAACAAACCGAGGAATTCACGCCGGGAAAGCCAATTCATGGATTTTATTTGCGCAGATTATTTTTTTAGTGAGAGCAAACAAGATAATCTTTGCTTTTAAAAAAAACACGACATGGAAATAAGAGGATACGCGGAGCAGATGATGCAAAACGAGCGTTCGGGATAACCCAAATCAATCGGGATGTCACGGGAGCAAGCGTCACGGCAGGCGGAGCCGCCGAGTCAATTCCGGCAAGCCGCGGATGCGGCCCGTGTTCTCGCCTGCGATGTCCTCACCCTCCCATGGGCATCCTCCTTCGATTGGCGAGGATTGTCCGATCAGGCCCACTCCTTGAAACCGGACCACCGGACCCTCGCCCGTGAGTCCATCCAAGTCCGTTTTTCTGAGGGCCAGAAAAGTTCCAGCATGGTGCGGTCCCGCAGGCCGAAGGGATAGAAAAGCCCTACTTTTCCGAGCAACGCGCGCGCGGGGCAACGTATCGACCACCCCGCCGTCAATCTGGGCGAGCATGCGAATCGCGCCCCGCCCGGCCGCAAGCCCCGACAGCTCCGACAAATTTCAGCCCGCTGATGGATTCGCCTGCCAGGGCACTGGTTCGCACAGCGCGCGGAGGTTTTCCACCGGCGTGCGACTGGGGATTTCGCACCCGGCGTTGACCATGAAGGGATTTCCGGCGCGTGCATAGGCCTGGAGCACCGCCTGGCGGATCGCATCCGGATTCGAACGCATCACGTCCGCCACTGGATCAAGGTTGCCGCCGATCACGACTTTGGGGCCCAGCACCTCGCGCACAGTCCGCAGATCCACCATGTGATCGACGTCGATGACATCAATGCCCAGCGTGGCGATGCCCGGCAGGAGGTGAGTGATATTTCCGCAGATATGCAATCGCACCTTGGCACCCATTTCCTTGAGGCCACGCACCAGGCGTTGTTCGCGCGGCAGCACCAGGCGCTCGTAAGTGTCCACCGCGAGCTGGCTGGCTGCGGCATCACCGATGCCGATGGTGTCCGCACCGGACTCGATCTGTGGCTTGGCGAAATCCAGCGCCACATCCACGCACAGGTCCATCAGGCCGGCGGAGTATCCCTCGTCATCCATCAGATCCATGAAGAAATTGTCCATCCGGCGAAGATCGGTGGCCTCGGCGGCGGGGCCTTCGACCCAGCCCATGATGGAATATTCGCCGCCCACGGTTTGATGGTAGCTGCGGATGGCCTCAATGCGGTCGCGCATGCGTGTGGCTTCAAGCGGATTCGGACGCGGGAGTTTGGAGAAATCCGGATCCTCCTCGAGCGGATGTTTCTCGCATCGCGGGCACATGTTGCGTTCGTAGATGATTTTGGCGCCGAAGGCCTGCGTCTCGCAATAGGGATCGGACATCGTGTTCATCTGGTCGATGCCGAACTCGCGGGCGCAGGCAAGGTTGGCTTCGGTGCGGACACGATAATCCTCGGCGAAAGCACCGTAGTTGTTGCCGATGTGCTCCGCGGCGAACTGCATCAGGATGGGCAGGCGTGCGAGGTGATCGACGGGCTTGCCATCAATGGTGGCGAGGTAGCGTTCGAGGCTGTTCATGATTTCAGGCGGATGGGGTGATGGTTTTCAAATCGGCGCGTTTGCCCTCATAGGTTTCACAAAATGCCAGCGCGCGGGGATCGGGGGTGGTGCCGCGTTTCGCACACCATGCCTGATAGAGATCCGGCCACCAGTTGCGGTGTTCGGTGAGGCCTTGTTCCTTCCACTCTCCCCAGCCGACGAGCACCTTGCTCCAGCAGGCGTCGCCATAGTCGATGGCCTCGCGCACTCCGGGCATGTCAGAGACATACCAGTCCCGGCCGACACGCGCGTGGAGCACCTCGTCCGCCCAGTCGAAGTCCTGGAAGGTGGTGGCCAGCGGGTTTCCGGCGTCCTTGCTGACCACCCATTCATGACGTTTGCCGGTCTTGGGCATGAGCCCCTGCTCGATGAAATAAAGCACGGCGTGGCGCTCCTTGGGCGTGAGCTGCGTGTTCAGGCTGCGCGACCAGGTCGAATTGACCATCACAAGCTTCTGCCAATCGATGCCTTCTGAAACAAAGCCGACCTCGCCCATCATCGCGTGGCGCGCCTCGTCCCAAAGTTGGCGCGTCATGTCGCGGTAATAACTCCATGGCTTGCCTTTGGTTTCCGCGATGATACTGCACATCATTTCCGGGACATCGATTTCTCGCAGGCGTTTGTAGAACATCATGAGCACCTTTGCGTTCGCAGGCATCTCCTCGTCATAGAGGAAAATTTCGGCGTTCACGCCCATGTTGTAGGGATCGGGAAAACGCTCGTCGCGTCGTGGCGTGCCGTCGAAGACAAACGGCTTCGAACTGTAATGGCGCAGCGGCGCTTCATCATTCGCAGTGGTTTTCCCCGTGCCATCGAGGCCGCCGGCACTGGCCAGACACACTTCCAAAAATGCAAGCCAGTGGCCGCACTCCGCGCGCTGACGCTCCGTGACCAATGAGGCGAGCGCCTTTTCTCCCCACGCACAGATATCCACCAGATCGAGCAGCGCGATGCGGCAGATGCGGCGCGAAGGATAGTCCGCCAGCGGATGCGTCTCCGCGATGTAGCGCTTGAGTCCCTCGCGCAGCGCCGGAAACGCGATCTGATAGAGACCCAGCAGTCGTTCCTCCACCATTGGCGTGGCGAGGATTTCATCAAAGAACACGTCGAGCGCCGGGTGCTGGCTTTTTTCCAAGCCAAGCGGCGGTTCGCGCATCTCGCCGACCCGTGAGCGGAACAAAGTGTCCATTTCCGCCGCCAGGTGGGCGTGCATGCTGAAAGCCATCTTGAGCTCATAGAGCGGTTCGCAGGCGATGTGTGCGATGCAGATCTGGTGGATGCGCCAGAGCGAGTAATGGAAGCGTTTGAGCCGCCTGACGCAGTCCTCGACCGGCAGGCCGGACTCGGTGGCGTCTTCAAATGAGGCAATGCCAACGAGCGGCGGAAGCTCATGGTCAGGCACACTTGCGGCAGGACTTTCGAAGTTCATGGAAGCAATCATAATTGGCCATGCAACGTTGTCGAGTTTAGCAAGACGGACTGCTGGTTCCGCAATCCACGTTAGATTTCCATGGGCAAACGCCGGATTTCATGATTTCTGTCTGAAGAAACTACCATGAACCGCCGCCATTTCCTCACCACAACCTCGGCCGCGCTGGCCTCCAGCGCCCTGCCGGGATGCTCCGGAAAGAAACCACAAACCCTCCGCGTTTACTCGTGGGCCGACTACCTCGATCCCGATCTCGCCGAGCGTTTCGAGAAGGAAAACTCCTGCAAACTGAGCATCGATACTTTCGATTCGAACGAAGCGATGTATGCAAAACTCGTCATCGGCGCCACCGGCTACGATGTGCTCGTCCCCACCTCCTACATGGTCAAGACACTGGTGCGGGAAAACCGGCTGCTGCCCATCGTCCAATCGAAGCTCACCAACCTCGGCCACGTGGACACCCAGTATCTCAAGCGCTCGCTCGATCCCGCGATGGTGCACTCCGTGCCCTACATGATGGCCCCCACCTGCATCGCATGGCTGGCCAGCAAGGTCAAAGATCCGGTGGCTTCCAACAGCATGTTCGACCGCGCCGACCTCAAAGGCCGCATCACGCTGCTCGATGACATGCACGAAGTGCTCGGGGCCGCCCTGCGCTCACTCGGATTTTCCCTCAACTCCACCGATCCCGCGCAACTCGCCAAGGCCCGCGACGTCGCCTCGCGTTGGAAGAAGAACATCGCGAAGTTCGACAACGAGCAATACAAGAGCGGCATCGACTCCGGCGAGTTCCACCTCGTCCAGGGCTACGCTGGCGACCTCTTCCAAGTGGCGGATGGAAACGAAGACATCGTCATCAAGGTGGCTGTGGAAGGCACCGCTTTTTCCTGCGATGACCTGTGCATTCCAAAGGATGCCACCGAGGTGGATCTCGCGCACCGCTTCATCGACTTCCTCACCGCCCCGGAAGTGGCGGCGCAGAACATGGAATACATCGCCTACCGCGCGCCAAACGCGGGAGCTTATCCGCTCCTCAGCGAGGACTTTCGCGGCAATGAAGTTCTGTTTCCGCCGGAGGAAGCCTTCGCCACTTGGGAGCCGATCGATTACCTCGGAGACGCCCTCGCGCTCTGGACCAAGACCTGGGACGAGGTCAAGGCGTCGTAGGCCGCATCACTCTCCGGTGTCCGGATGGCCGAGCACCTCCACCTTGACGGGGACGACTCCGCGCTGGCGGAAACCGAGCCGCTCGGCGCTGCCGATGGTGAGATCGATCACGCGCCCACGGGTGAAGGGCCCGCGGTCGTTGATGGTGACGATTTCGGATTTGCCGTTCACTTGGTTGGTCACGCGCACCTTGGTGCCCATCGGCAGGGTCTTGTGGGCGGCGGTGGCTCCCTTGTCGCAGAGGCGCTGGCCGCTGGCGGTCTTGCTTCCGCGGTTGGTGCGGATGGAATACCAAGAGGCTTTGCCGTGCTCAATGGCCTTGACGGCATATTGAGTCTCGTCGCCTTGTTTTTTCGAGGTCGCATTTCCGGTTGTGGCACAACCGGGAAGGATTATGACGCCGGCGATTGCCAGGGCCACGGACTTGAGGTTCCGGGTCAGGATCATCGTGTTTGTCTTTGGTTTGGTCGCCGCGTGCCGCAGGGTGCGGCGCATCGGCCCGAACGGGATAAGCGCTTGAGAATGAGGTTTCAAGGAAAATTTACCTCGCCCAAAAACCGCAAAATCCCTTGGTTTTTCAATGAAAATCCGGAAACTCCTTAACTTTTATTGATGTTTTTTCCGGTCATTTCACACTTGGAACAGCGCTCGGCCCGGGTTGTGATCTGTCCGCGATGTCTTATCTCGACGAAAATTTTCTCCTTCATTCTCCGACGGCACGCCGTCTTTTCCATGAGGTGGCCCGCGAGCAGCCGATCATCGATTATCACTGCCATCTCTCACCGCGCGAAATCGCCAGCAACCATCGTTGGGGAAACCTCGCCGAAATCTGGCTCGGCGGCGACCATTACAAGTGGCGGCTGATGCGCGCCAATGGCGTGGACGAGGATATGATCACTGGCGAGTCCTCCCCGCGCGAGAAATTCCAGGCTTGGGCTGAAACCGTGCCATTCACCCTGCGCAACCCCATCCACCATTGGACCCACCTTGAATTGCAGCGCTACTTCGGCATCGACCTGCTTCTCGGCCCGGACACTGCCGATGAAATCTGGGAACGCGCGAATGAAAAACTCTCCGAGCCGGATTTTTGCGTCCACGGCATTTTGAAAAAATTCGATGTGCGCATGGTCGGCACCACCGATGATCCGGCGGATCCGCTTGATGACCATTTGGCCATCGCCCGGTCCGGGCTCACCACCCGGGTGCTGCCCACTTTCCGCCCGGACAAGGCTTTCATGGTGGATCATCCGGAATTGCTCGCGCCATGGCTCACCAAGCTGGAGGCGGTCACGGACACCGCCATCACCCACTTGTCCGACTTGCTCGCCGCCTTGCAAATCCGCCATGATGACTTCCACACAGCGGGCGGACGCCTCTCCGACCACGGGCTCGAGCGTATGCCCGCCCTTGCTTGCACCGATGCCGAGGCGGCGATGATTTTTGACAAGGCCCGCGCCGGCGAAGCCGCAACCGCCGAAGAACGGGAAAAATTCTCGTTTTACCTGATGGTTTTCCTCGGTCAGTTGGACGCGGCCAAAGGCTGGACCAAGCAGCTCCACCTTGGCGCCTACCGCAGCGTCAACACCCGCATGGCCGCCGCCATTGGCCCAGACAGTGGCTTCGACAACATCGGCGATACCCGCCAGGGAGCCGCACTCATCGGCTACCTCGACGCACTCGCCAAAGACGAAGCCCTGCCGAAAATGGTAATCTACAACCTCAACCCCTGCGACAACTACCTCCTCTCCACCATCGTCGGCAGCTTCCAGGACGGCACCTTTCCCGGTAAAATCCAGTTTGGCTCCGGTTGGTGGTTTCTCGACCAGAAAAATGGCATGGAACTCCAGCTTGACGCCCTCTCTGCCACCGGGCTGCTCTCCCGCTTCGTCGGAATGCTCACCGACTCCCGCTCGTTCCTCTCCTTCCCGCGCCACGAATACTTCCGCCGCATCCTCTGCAATCTCATCGGCTCCGAGGCCGACCGCGGCGAACTGCCCGACGACTTCGAATTGCTCGCCGCTCTGATCCGCGCCGTGAGTTTCGAAAATGCCCGCCAACACTTCGGATTCGACGTCTGAGCTTCACAAAACCTGATTTTCCGGTCATGAAAACAATCTTGCCCCGGAGCAGGAGTCGGCGGATGCTTTGGCCGCAGGCAATTGTATGGCAGGCAGGGACAACAAGAAGCGCGGTGAATCCGCCGAACCATCGCAATGGACCAATGAGATCACCGGCATCTTGTGGTTCACGTGCGGTGTCCTGCTTCTGCTCTCGCTGGTAAAATACAGCCCCGCTGACCTCAGGGGCCCTGCCGGAATTCCGCTCATCGGTGGTTTCCTGGAACCCTTCGCTGACAAATCCGGAGCCGTCGGCGAAAATCTTATCGGCCCCGTGGGCGGGTTGTTAGGCTTTCTTCTCATCCTGCTTTTCGGTGCGGCTAGTTCTCTGGTTCCGGTCGGTTTGATTTGGTTTGGCGTCGTGAAATTCGCCTTCGACCACCGGATCTGGCCGCGCACGGTGATCGGATTCTGCGTGCTTCTGCTCTCCGCCGCCGCCTGGCTGCACGCTTCGGACTTTTTTTTCAAGGAATGGGCAAAGAGCTGCCACGTCCACAGCCCCGGCGGAGTGATCGGCAACGGCATCGGTGGATTCGTCCTGATGAACCTGATCGGGCGCTCCGGCACACTCATCGTCACAGCTGCCGCTTATCTGATCTCGCTCATCCTGCTCACCGGCCAACAACCGATTCGTTTCGCAAAAACCTGTTTCCGCCTGGCAATGGGGAAATTTTCCGCATGGCGTGATAGCCGCAGCGATGCCGGCCGCGCCGCCGCCCGTGAGGCCGAGCTCGTCGCCGAGCGCGAGCGACAGCGCGAGGAGCGCCGCAAAGACCGCGAGACCGCCAAAGCCGCCGCCGCGCGCGATGAAGCGGAGGCCGATCCGCAGGGTCTGCTGCCGCTGCGCGACAATCCTCCCCCCCAGATCATCGATGCCTCGCAGCGCCGTGCCACCGGGCTGCTCATGCAGGATGCCAGGCCCTTCGAACGGAAAAAAACCGGCCATCAGTTCCTCTCCACCGGCGATTACCCCGATTACGAACTGCCGGGATTCAATTTGCTCGATGCCGACGACGAGCAGGAGGACGCGCCCGAAGCCAATCGCGACGAATTGCTCTCCACCCAGCGCATCATTATTGAGACTCTCAAGGACTTCGGCATCGAGGTCACCCCGGGCGACATCACCCGCGGCCCCACCATCACCCGCTACGAAATCTATCCAAGCAGCGGCCTGAGGGTTTCCCGCATCTCCCAACTCGAGGCCGATATCGCCCGCGCCACCTGTGCCGAGCGCATCAACATCCTCGCACCGATCCCCGGCAAGGACACCGTCGGCATCGAAATCGCCAACTCGCAGAAAATCGCCGTCCCGCTCCACGAACTGCTCCACGATCCCGATTTCCGCTCGGCCAAAAAGAAAATCCCGCTCGCTCTCGGCAAGGACGTCTATGGCAAGACCGTCATCGGCGACCTCGCCGCCATGCCCCACCTGCTCGTCGCCGGCGCCACCGGCTCCGGAAAGTCGGTTTGCATCAACTCGATCATCTCATCGATGCTCTTCAAATTCGGCCCCGACGAACTGCGCTTCATCATGGTCGATCCCAAGGTCGTCGAGATGCAGATGTATAACAAACTGCCACACCTCGTCGTTCCCGTCGTCACCGACCCCAAGAAAACCGTTGCCGCCCTCAAGTGGGTCGTCAACGAAATGGAAAAACGCTACCGCATCTTCGCCAAGGAAGGTGTGAGAAACTTCGACAGCTTCAACAGCCGCCCGCGCAAAGAAAAACCCGCGGAAGCCCCCGCTGAAACAAATGATTTGTCAGACATGTCGGACCAGTCGGACTCCCCCCCTATCTCCGAGCAACCGGAATCCCCACTCATTCCCGGTGTTCCCGTCAGTCACCAACCGCCACCCTGGGTGCTCGAAGACGTGGATGACGAACAAATAGAATCCATCGCCGCAGCCCTCGAATCCGGCGAACTCGCACCCGAGGCCGATGAGGACGACCTGGATTTCGAGCCCGATGAAGACCGCATCCCTGACCGCTTCCCTTACATCGTGGTGCTCATCGACGAGCTTGCCGACCTGATGCAGACCGCTCCCGCCGATGTGGAAATGTGCATCGCCCGCATCGCCCAGAAAGCCCGTGCCGCCGGCATCCATCTCATCATCGCCACCCAGACCCCGCGCGCCGATGTCGTCACCGGCATCATCAAGGCCAATATTCCCTGCCGCATCGCCTTCCAGGTTTCCTCCGCCCTCGATTCCCGCGTCATCCTTGATACCAAGGGCGCCGACAAACTCGTCGGCAAGGGCGACATGCTCTACCTCCCGCCCGGCTCCGCCAAACTCGAACGCGCCCAAGGAGCCTACGTCACCGATGCCGAGATCGAGCGCATCATCGACCACTGCGCCGCCCAAGGTTCACCGAAATTCGAGACCGACATCCACTCCGCCCTCGCCGGCAGCGACGAGGACGAGGAAGACGATATCTCCGAAGCCGATGAAGAACTCATCCTCAAATGCATTGAGGTCGCCCGCCAGGAACGCAAATGCAGCACATCCCTGCTCCAGCGCCGCCTCCGCCTCGGCTACACCCGCGCCGCCCGCATGGTCGATATCCTCGAACAACGCGGCATCGTCGGCCCCGGCGATGGTGCCAAACCCCGCGAGGTCTTTCTGAAGTGATAAAAACTCCGCACAACCGCGATTTTCCGGTTGTCAAAGCCCGCGCCGCCACTCTTACTTCCGCCTCGCCCGCATGGGCGATCCTGTGTGTAAGGCTCGATAGCTCAGTTGGTAGAGCAGCGGATTGAAAATCCGCGTGTCGCTGGTTCGATCCCGGCTCGAGCCACCACTTTCATCCTTCCTGAGTGAGATGGGCTAAGAGTCGATAAATTCAATCGCCTTAAAGCGCTTCAAGATGGGCGAGGGCTTTGGTGAAACTCGCATTGCCAAGATAATGCCGCAGCCGCGCATCGGCCGCTTGCCCGTGCTCTGCTGCCCAAGCGGAAATTTCCTCCGAGACTTGTTTGAGCGCATCGAGGTGGCCGGCGGCATCGCGATCACGCCAGGCGTGGTCGGCGATGACGGACTCACGGCGGCGCAGCATCAGGATGAGTTCGGGGTGCATGACAGGCGGCAATCAAGCATCAGACACCAGGCACCGCCAGTCCGTTTTCCATTAAACCCGCTCTTGCCGGCGGGTGGGGGTTTGCTAGAAGCAGGCATGGCGCAGCCAAGTGACGTTCGGGAAGTGCTTCAATACATCCCCCAGTTCCGGGGAAAGGTGTTTCTCGTGCTCATTGAGGCCGGTCTGTTGCCGGAGCCCGCAGTCGCGGAAACGCTGCTGGATCTCGCCGTTTTGGAGGACTTGGGAGTGAAACTCGTGCTCGGCGTGCTTGGCGGGGATCTCAAGGATCTTTTCGATTGGACGTTGGAGTGCGAGATCATGGCGGCGCGCGTTTCCCGGGCGATCACCGATCCGGCTGCCGTGCGCGAAACGCGCGACATCCTCGCGCGCGGGCAGTCCGCCGTGGTGGATGCCTCCGCCACCGGCCCGCTTGATGAGGCGGTGGTGGACTTCGCGCTGGCCATCGGGGTGGCGAAAATCATCAGCCTGCTCGAAGATGAAATCCTAATTGATGGAGCGCCGGCCCATGCCATTCGAGCGGCGGATGCGACATCGCTGGAAGACCGCACGAATGCCGCGGGCGTTCCGCTGCTCAGGTCGGCCGCCGCCGCCTGCCGCCGTGGCGTGCCGCGTGTCCACGTCCTCAACGGCCGCCGCCAGGGGGTGTTGGTGGACGAGATTTTCTCCAACGAAGGCGTCGGCACCATGGTCCACGCCGACAGTTACCGGATGATTCGTCCGTTGCGCGAGGAAGACATTCCGGAGTTGTTAGGAATGATCGGCCGCTCGGTGCGCCGCACCAAGCTGGTTGAACGCACTTATGAGGACATTCAGTCGCGCATCGGGGATTTCCACGTGATGACCATCGACGACAACGTGGTGGCCTGCGTTGCCTTGCATGGGTATCCGGCCGAGTCCTGCGCGGAGGTCGCCTGCCTTTACGTGAAACAGGCGCACGAGGGCAGGGGATATGGCAAACAACTCGTGGCACGCGCCGAGCAGTCCGCATTGGGTCACGGCATCCCGCGGGTCTTCGCGCTGACCAACCGCGCCGCGCCATTCTTCTCCTCGCTTGGCTACAGCCAGGCCACGGTGGAGGCTCTGCCACAGCGCCGCCGCGCGCAGTTCGAGGCCAGCGGGCGCGATTCGCTGGTATTCTCCAAAATCATTTCCGGAAAGATTGAACCGCGAATGGAAGCGAATGGACACGAATGAAATGTTGATAGATAGTTTGCGTCGATTAGCGTTATAAAACCCAGCCTCACGTTCACATGAAACTCAAATTCTGCGGTGCCGCCGGCACCACCACCGGTTCCCAGCACCTGCTCGAGGTCAATGGCAAGCGCATCCTGTTGGATTGCGGGCTCTATCAGGGATCACGCAAGCATGCCTACGAGGTGAACTGCTGTTTCCCGCACTTCGAGCCAAAGTCCATCGACATAGCCATTCTGTCCCACGCGCACATCGACCACAGCGGCAACCTGCCCAACCTCACCAAGAATGGTTTCGCAGGAAACATCTATTCCACCCATGCCACGCGGGATTTGTGCCAGATCATGCTGGCGGATTCCGCGCGCATCCAGGAAAGTGATATCGATTGGCTTAACAAACACCGCAAGAGGGAAGGGCTGGAGCCCGTGACGCCGCTCTACAACGAGCAGGACGCCGAGCGCTGCCTGCGCCAGTTCGTGACGCTTGGCTACGACCGCCCACTGCCGGTCTGCGATGGCGTGACGCTCACTTTCATCGATGCCGGCCACATCCTCGGTAGCGCGCAGGTTTTGTTAGAAGTGAATGATCAGGCCGACGGGAAAAAGAAACGATTCCTATTTTCCGGCGATGTCGGCCGCGGCGGCAACGAGGTGCTGCGCGATCCGGTGCCGGTGCATGATGTGGATTTCCTGCTGATGGAAAGCACCTACGGCGGTCGCGAGCACGAAGCACCTCCCGGCATGGGTGATCACTTCGCGGAAATCATCCGTCAGGCATTCAAGCGCGGCGGCAGGATCCTGATTCCCGCCTTCGCGGTGGAGCGCACCCAGCAGGTGCTCTTCGTGCTCAACGATTTGTTCGAGCGCGACGAAATCCCCGAGGTGCCCGTCTATGTGGACAGTCCGCTGGCGGTGAGCGCCACCGAGATTTACCGTTTGCACCCTGATTCATTCAACGATGAGGTTTATCAAACTTTGTTCGAGCGGCAAAATCCGTTTGGCTTCGAGCACCTAACACTTGTCAGATCCGTCAGCGGCTCCAAGGCGCTCAACGACATCCACGGCGTGGCCATTATCATTTCCGCCTCCGGCATGTGTGAGGCGGGGCGCATCCTCCACCACCTCAAGAACAACATCGGCGATCCGAAAACCACCGTGCTCTTCGTCGGCTACTGCGCGGAAAACACCCTCGGCCGGCGCATCCGTGATGGCGAAAAGGAAGTGCCCATCCTCGGCGGCCGCTACAAGGTGCGGGCCGACATCCAGATCGTGGATTCGTTTTCCGGCCATGCCGATCACTCGGAGTTGTTGGATTACTTCAAGCGCACCACCGGCCCGAAAAATCGAGTCTGGCTGGTGCACGGTGAACCGGATGCCGCCGCGACTTTGCGCGACGCGCTTCAAAACGGCCAACATGGTCCGGCGGAGGTGGCGGAGGTGGCGGAGCTCGGGACCGAAGTGGAGTTTTGAAATTCCACTGTCGCAGAAACACTTTCCAAGGTTATGGATTTGCCCCCGGGCAGACCTGAGCCGCATGAACATGCGTGGCGCCGTGTCCACGTATTTATTATTTCTGGTTAATTTGTTACTGAGCGAATGTGAATGAGGCGTATGCAGCAGAAAATCAGCCGCGAAGGCGGTAGGACCGAAAGTTGCCATGAAACCCCGGGTTGCCATCCGGCGGCGGGTTGTCCATAGTGATCGCGTGAATCTTCCCAATGCCATCACGTTCTCGCGTCTCGTGCTGACCGGGATCTTCGTGGCCGGAGCCATGTTCGACAACGCCGTCGGGCATTGGATCGCCCTGGTTTCCTTCGTGATTGCCGCGATCAGCGATTTTCTGGATGGTTACCTCGCCCGCAAATTGGGCTTGGTCACGCCGATGGGCAAGTTGATGGATCCTCTGGCGGACAAAGTGCTCGTCTGCTCGGCGTTCGTCTATCTGAGCGCGGAGGGGCTTTGCCCGGTTTGGGTGACGGTGTTGATTCTGGCGCGCGAGTTTCTGGTCACCGGGCTGCGCCAAATCGCGTTGGAAGCCGGGCAGGTGCTGGCGGCCGATCGTTTGGGCAAATGGAAAACCGGCTTGCAGCTCACGTTTTGCATCACCTGCCTGGTGTGGTTCGCGTTTCAACCGCTCGATCCGGCAAACCCATTGGTTTGGCTGTTCCAGTATCTTTCCAGCCCGGAAGGGTGGCTGCAGCCGATCTCGCTATGGCTTGCGCTGGGACTCACGCTGCTCTCCGGTTGGAACTACGTCTGGGAAAGCCGGGATTTGCTGCGCGGCACATGATGGGCATCCCGCGTCGCTGAAAGTGTCACCCATTCCATCGTTTTTTCCGCTTCGACACGCCGCTTGGTGCTGCCCAGCATGGCCGCATGAATGTTCCATCGGACTTGCGCGTGGCTCTCGTTGGAGGATTTGGCCATGCGGTATCTGTGTTTGAGGAATGGGCGGAAACCCGGCCGCAAGGGCTGGAATTTGTCGGCACGGCACCGGCCTATGCGGGCGAGGATCTTTCCGGATTCACCGTGCACCATTGGCTGGCTGGCTTCGGTGCGGAAGTTTTCCCGGATGTGGCCGCCTTGTTGCACGAAACCAAACCGCAGGTCCTGGTGATCAGCACCCGGCCGGACCAGATCCCGGTGGTGGCCAAAACCGCGCTGCAACACGGCTGCCACCTGATTCTTGAAAAACCCATCGCTCTGGATCGCGGCGATTTGCGCAAGCTCCATGCGCAAGCCCGTGCGGCTGGTCTCAGGGTGATGGCCATGTTCACCATGCGCTCGATCCCGGCGCTGATCACGGCGCGGGAAACCATCGCCGCCGGGATGATCGGCGAGCCGGTGTTGATCAACTCCCGCAAGTCCTACAAGTGGGGCCTGCGGCCCGAATGGTTCAACCAACGCGGACTTTACGGCGGCACCTGGCCGTGGGTGGGCATCCACAATCTGGACATGGCATGGTTTCTAACAGGCAAGCGCGTTCTCTCCGTGACTGCCAGCCACTGCAACCTCGCGCATCCCATGATGCCGCACTGTGAGGACGTGGCCACCGGCATCTTTGAAATGGAGGGCGGCGCGCGGATGACCGTCTCCGTGGACTTGTGTCGGCCGGAATCCGCACCCAGCCACGGCGACGAACGGATCCGCGTGGTCGGCCGCAGCGGTGTCATCGAAGTCGATCCCCAAGCCAACACCTGCCGTCTGTCAGACACGGCTGGCGGCCTGCGCGACCTGCCGGTCGGGCAAAAGCCCGGCAGGATCTTCACCGACTTTCTCGCCACGCTCGGAGCAAACGACTCAGCCTCGGATCTCAGCGCGTTTCACCTGACCGATGCCGCACTCGCCGCGCGCGACTCGGCGGACTCGGGACAAACCGTGCGCCTGGACGTGGCTGAATTTTGTTAACATGATCATTGTCGTTACACGGCGATTTTTGAGCTGTCTGGAAGCCCTGCCGGGCGAATCCCCTTGCCAAGCCACGTCCCGGATGGCTAGCAAATGCCTCCACACAAAGCGCCTGTAGCTCAGTTGGATAGAGCATCCGCCTTCTAAGCGGAATGTCACTGGTTCGAATCCAGTCAGGCGTGCTTCGCGCCTTTGGAAAACACCCGGAGGGTGCTGATTTGGAAAGCCGGTGAAGGCAATCCAGTCAGGCGTGCTTCGCGCGTAGAACCAGAGGTCGCCGCTCCTTGTTGCGGTCACACGAACCAGTTCTTGATCACCTTGGCGGGTTCGACACCGGTGAGGCGTTGGTCGAGGCCCTGGAACTTGAAGCTGAGGCGTTCGTGGTCGAGACCCAGCGCGTGGAGGATGGTGGCGTGGAGGTCGCGGATGTGGACGGGGTCTTTGACGATGTTGTAGGACATTTCGTCTGTTTCCCCATAAACCTGGCCGCCCTTGATGCCGCCGCCGGCCATCCAGATGGTGAAGCAGCGCGGGTGGTGGTCGCGGCCGTAGTCGTTTTCGGTGAGGTTTCCCTGGCAATAGACGGTGCGTCCGAATTCGCCGCCCCAAATGACGAGCGTGTCTTCGAGCATGCCGCGTTGTTTGAGATCCTGGATGAGGCCGTAGCAACCCTGGTCCACGTCGTTGCACTGCGAGGCGAGGTCGCGCGGGAGGCTGCCGTGCTGGTCCCAGCCGCGGTGGAAAATCTGGACGAAGCGCACGCCGCGTTCCAACAAGCGACGGGCCATCATCGCGGAGTTGGCGAAGGTGCCGCGTTTTTTGGCGTCCTCGCCGTAGAGTTGATAGGTGGCTTCCTGCTCGCCGGAGAGGTCGGTGAGTTCCGGCACCGAGGCCTGCATGCGGAAGGCCATCTCGTATTGCTGCATGCGCAGCTCGATCTCGGGATCGCCGATGGCGGAGAACGAGCGCTGGTTGAGGGCGTTGAGGCCATCGATCATCTTGCGCCTGGTTTCCCGCGTGATGCCGGGCGTGTCTTCAAGGAACAGAACCGGATCGCCCAGCGAGCGGAGCGAAACGCCGGAAAATTTTCCGGGCAGGTAGCCGGATCCCCAGAGGCGGTTGGAAATCGCCTGGACGTTGGCGTGGGGCGAGGTGTGCGTGGCGTGAAGCACGACGAAGGCGGGCAGTTCCTCGTTCATCGAGCCGAGGCCGTAGGAGAGCCATGAGCCGATGGAGGCCTTGCCATTCTGCATCGAGCCGGTGCAGATGAGTTGGTTGGCGGGCTCGTGGTTGATGGCATCGGTGTGCATCGATTTCACGATGCAGAGGTCATCAACCATTTTGGCATGCCATGGCAAAAGCTCGCTGACCCATGCGCCGGAACTCCCGTGCTGTGCGAACTTGAAGATCGATGGCGCGAGCGGAAAGGCCGCCTGGCCGGAGCTCATGCCGGTGAGCCTCTCGCCCTGCTGCTTGAGCCATGTGTTGAGATCTTCCTTGAAGCGCTTGGATAGATCCGGCTTGTGGTCGAACAAATCCATCTGCGAGGGCGCGCCGATGAGTGAGATGTAAATCGCGCGTTTCGCCCGGGGCGCGAACTGCGGCAGTGGATTGCCAAAGCCCGCCAGGCTCTGCGCGGCGGATGCGACGCGCGGGCCGAGCAATGATCCGAGTGCGGCCATGCCAAGGCCCGCCGCGGACTTGCGGAAGAACTGCCGGCGGGAGTAGGCGGTGTTGTGATATTCTAACAGGGGATTCATGGCCGGTGCCGTGGTTTTTTAATTTCAGATTTCAGATTTCAGCTTTTATCATCTAACGGGTGATGGTTTCATCGAGATTGAGGATTTGGCTGGCAATCATCGTCCATGCGGCAAGTTGCGGCGCATCGATGTCTCCGGCGGGTGGTTTCTCACCGGTGCGGATCAATTTCACCGCATCCTCGGGTTTGTCGCGGAAGATCCGCAGCATGGCATCCAGCGAGTCATGGATGATCGCGCGTTCCTCCGCGTCCGGCGTGCGTGCGGTCAGGCGCAGGGTGATGAAGTCGATGCGGGCATTGGCATCCGAAGAGGAACGGATGGCGAGCGTGGCGAGTTCGCGCGAGGCCTCGACAAACTGCGGGTCGTTCATCAGCGCGAGCGCTTGCAGCGGCGTGTTGGTGCGGTCGCGGCGGACGCAGAATTTCTCGCGGGTGGGGGCGTTGAAAATCTCCATCGTGGCGGGTGGAGCGGAGCGCTTCCACATCGTGTAGAGCGAGCGCCGGTAGAGTGCCTCGCCGCTGTCCTGGCTGTAATGGCGGGTGTTGGACTGCGGCATCGCCACGGCCTCCCAGATGCCTTCCGGCTGATAGGGTTTCACCGGCGGGCCACCGACCTTATCGGAAAGCATGCCGGATGCGGCGAGCACGAGGTCGCGGATCGGTTCGGCATCGAGGCGGATGCGAGGGCCGCGGGCGAGCAGTTTGTTAGATGGATCCTTCTCCAGTTTTTCCGGCGTGACCTTGCCCGACTGGCGGTAGGTGGCAGAGGTGACGATCTGCTTGAGCATGTGGCGGTGGTCCCACTTGGAACCGATGAACTCCGCCGCGAGCCAATCGAGCAGTTTCGGATGGCTGGGACGCGCGCCCATGACTCCGAAGTCGGAGTTGCTCTCCACGATGCCGGTGCCGAAAAAGTAATACCATGCGCGGTTCATCGTCACGCGGGCGGGCAGCGGGTTGGCGGGATCGTTGAGCCACTGCGCGAGTCCGAGTCGGTTTTTCGGAGCTCCCTCCGGCAGCGGCGGCAGGACTGCGGGCGTGGCAGGAGCGACCTTCTCTCCAAGGTTGGAATAAACACCGCGGTTGAGCACATGGGCGAAGGGCTCTTCCTTTTTCTCCTCCATCACCAGCGAGACGGAGCCGCGCGCGCGCAGGTCGCGTTGTTCGGAACCGAGTTTGTCGAGCGCCGTCCGGATCTCCCGCGATGGTCCATCAATGTTGGAAATGAAATAATGATACAGACTGTCGGTCTGCTCCTTGGTCCGTTGCTCCGGCGGAAGGCCGGCGATGTGCTGGAGCAGGCTGTTGGTGGAGATGCCTGCGATTTCCTCAGCGGCGAGCAAGCGGCGGTAGAAACGGAAATCCTGGAGTGCGACCTTGCCGTTGAGTTGGGAATCGCCGCCCTCGCGTGAGCCGAGGCGCAGCGGGACATGGGTCTCGATGTTGCCACCGACCGAGTTTGGCGCGGCCGCGGCGTTCACGCGTTTTCCATCGACATAAATCGCGCTGGCCTCATGACCGGAAGCCTTGCCGTCGAAGGTGACCATCACATGATGCCAGGTGTCTGGTTTGAGAACATCCGGAGCGACCAGCTTGTTGGCGGCCTTGTCCCAGGAATCGATGACATGGCATGCGGGTTTGCCTTCCTCGAGATAGAGATCCCATCCGCGGTGGGACTGTGCGGGATTCATGCGTGCGATGACAGAACCCGTCGGCGCGCCCTCGATGCGGATGAAGCCACCAAAAGTGACTTGCTCGCCGCGCGAAAACCCACCGATATCGCCGAGATCCACCGGGGTGCCACTGATGACGGAGGCTTTGTCGAAGGGGCCATCGATCCGGGCAAGCTCGACAGGCCACTCGCGCGCCTGGCCATCGACCATGCCACGGAGCGGGCCTTCGTTCCCGGCCAGTGGCAGGTGAATGGCGAGTGTGGAATCGATGCTTCTGTCCAGGGTGATGCTGGCATTGGCGAGCCATGGCTCGAACTCCGGGAGAGCGGCCTTTTCCCGTGCGGCGAGTTGTTTTTCATGTTCCGAAATTTCGTTGGCGAGGGATGTCCAGCGCTCGCGGTCCTCTGGCAGCGGCACGAACACATTGGGCGGATGCTCGGCACTGTTAACGTCCATCGCTGCCATGGTCGTGTTGCGGAAGAACGCGGCCAGAGAATAAAACTCCTGGATGGAAACCGGGTCGAACTTGTGGTCGTGACAGGCTGCGCAGCCGGTGGTGAGGCCGAGCCAGATGGCGGAGACGGTTTCCACGCGGTCCTGGGCATAGATCGCGTCGTATTCCTCACTGATCGCGCCGCCCTCGCCGGTGGTGGCAAGGCAACGCGAAAATCCGGTGGCCACGAGCTGGTCGAGCGTGCGGTCCGGCAACATGTCGCCGGCGAGTTGCTCGGTGGTGAACTGGTCCCACGGCATGTTGTCCTTGAACGCGCGGATCACCCAGTCGCGGTACGGCCAGATGGCGCGGTAGTTGTCGATGTGAATGCCATGGGTGTCGGCATAGCGCGCGGCATCGAGCCAATGGCGTGCGAAGTGCTCGGCGCTGGCGGTGGTGGCGAGCAAATCGTCCGCCGCTTTTTCAATGGCCGCTTGAAGACCGGAGCCGGCGTTTTGAAGGAAAGCGTCCACACTTTCCGGCGAGGGTGGCAGCCCCGTGAGATCGAGGTGCAGGCGGCGGTAAAAGCGCCGCAAGTCTTCCGGCTGATTCGGCTTGAGCCCGGCCTCAGCGAGTTTTTCGGCGATGAAGCGGTCGATCGGATTCGCTGCCCAGTCAGCGCCGGCATCCGGCAGGTCGGGCTTTTTGATCGGAGAGAATGCCCAGTGCGGCTGGTATTCAGCGCCCTGTTCGATCCAGCGTTCGATGAGGGCGATTTCCGCAGCCGTCATCGTCTTGTGGCTCTGCGGCGGAGGCATGATCAGCTCCGGATCCGACGAATGCATGCGCCGGACGATCGGGGATTGGGCGGGATCTCCCTTGATGATGGCCGGCTTGCCGTCCTCGCGCAGCGCGAAGGCATCCTCCGGCCGGTCCAGCCGCAGTGGCTCGCTTTTCGGCTCGCGGGTGCCGGAGTCCGGGCCGTGGCAATGATAACAGTATTCCGAGAGGATGGGCTGGATGTGCTCGTTGAAGGAAACGGCCTGAGGCAGGGAGGCCGCGATCAACTCCGCGGTGGCTTCCCTTGCGGCTTCGGGCAGCGCCGAGGTGCCGGGAGTTTGGGACGCGGAATCGCATCCCGCCAGATAGATGAGCGCTAGTGAAGTGGCTAAAAGGCGCAAAAGCATGATTGCAAGCTACGCTAGGACGCACCTAGTTCTTGCGCAAGCGGGAAAGACGGCCATGAGTCGGTCCGCCAATTGGCACGAAACATCCACCGCAATCCACACGTAATCGAGTGCTGCCATGACTGAATCCACTCCGCCCCGCCCTTCGTTTGCTGGCCCCTTCTTTTTCAGTTTTACTGCGATCCTGCTGATTGCGGTGTTGGCGCTGCTACCGTTTTGGGCGGGAAAACCCGTCGAAGACGGCTTGCAGGGCATTGCCAAGTTCATCGGCCGCTTCCACCCGGTGGTTCTGCATTTGCCGATTGGCATGCTGGTTTGGGTGCTCATTTTGGAAACGGGAAATCTGTTTGCCGGCAAAGCTGGCGGGCCATCGAGCCGGATGCCCCTGATGTTCACGGCACTTTCCGCGGTGATCGCCGCGCTGCTCGGCTTCGTGTTGTATCAGAGCACGCCCGATTACGACGCGGAGTTGGTGGAACGGCATCTTTATGGCGGGCTTTTTTTTGCGTGTGCGACGGTGGCCACCTTCGCCTTCAAATGCTGGGTGGATAGCCTCGACGGGCTCGGTGCGGGATTTTACCGGATCCTGCTGTTGGGTTGCGCCGCAGTGATGGGTTTTACCAGCCACGACGGGGCCTCGCTCACCCACGGCAAGGGCTATCTCACCGATCATGCGCCGGACCCGCTGCGCAAGCTGCTCGGCCTGCCTGAGAGGAAATCGCCGAAATCCGCGGCGGCTGCGGACAGCGGCGAGCAGATCGTTTACCGTGAGATCATCGTGCCGATCCTCGAACGGAAGTGTTACTCCTGCCACAACGTGGACAAGCAAAAGGGCCGCTACCGCATGGACGAATACGAACTGCTGCTCAAGGGCGGCAAGGAAGGCGATGGCATCATTCCCGGAAACTCCGCGGCAAGCAACGTGATCGTGCGCATCGAACTACCCGGGGACGACGATGAACACATGCCGCCGGAGGGCAAAAAGGACCTCGATCCGCACGAACTGGTCCTGCTGAAATGGTGGATCGATCAAGGCGCGCCGATGGAAACCAGGCTGGCGGACCTGGCGGTCACCGACGAGGTGAGGGACGCGATCGGGAAAATCGTGCCGGAGCCTACCGCGGAAAATGAAGAAGCACCGGTGGACGAATCGAGCAATGTGCTGAAGGCGGAAATCCAGCGCCTGCAAGCCGAGTTTCCCGCAGCCTTGAACTACGAGTTCCAAGGTTCCGGCCAGCTCACATTCACGGCGGTAGGCCTGCGCGGAAAATTTGGCGATGAGCAACTCGCCATGCTCAAACCAGTGCTGCCGGCCATGGCCTCGCTCGACCTTTCCCACACATCCGTTACGGACAAAGGTGTGAGCTTGCTCGCCAGCGCCACCAACCTCAAATCCCTACGGCTCGCCGGGACCTCGTTGAGTGATGTCTCACTTGAGACATTGTCCGGACTGCGGAATATCGAGTCGCTCAATCTCTATGGCACCCAGGTCACCGGCCAGGGGGTCATGATGCTCGCCAGCCTGCAAGGGCTCGGAAATCTCTACCTCTGGCAGACCCAAGTGGATGAGGCCGCATTGAAAAACCTGCGTGAAAAAATGCCGGACTGCGAGATCCTCACCGGCTTGTGATTACACAACCAGCCACCCCAGCTATCCAAAGCTCCAGCACATGATCAAAAAACGCATCGCACTGATTGCATTGATTCCAACCATCGTTGCCGCACATCCCGACCACGATACCAAACCGGGTGCCGAACTCGACCATCCGGTGCTCACCGGCAACGGTGCATGGACTTACGAGGCTGTTCCCGGTTGGGGAATGCTGCCGGACAAGGCACCAATCGGCCCGACGCACGGCGGCGTGTTAGTGGGGCCGGACGGCAATGTCTATCTGAGCACGGATCACGAGATGTCGATCATCGTATGGCAGGAAGATGGCAAGTTTGTGAAAACCATCGCGCCGGAATGCCAGGGATTCCACGCCATGCAGGTGGCCGAGGAAAACGGCCGCAGCGTGATCTATGGCGCTCAGAACAACGGCTACGGCAACAATGGACGCAAGGAAAAGGGACTCGAACCCACGCCGTTCCGGGTTTGCAAAATCGGCCTCGACGGCACGCTGCTCCTGGAGATCCCGAACGCCAGCACTGGTGAAGTGCCCGGCGGCTGGCAGGGACTCACGGGAGTCACTGTGTCCCCGGATGGTTCGGTCTTCGCCGCCATGGGCTATGGCTCGCAGATGATCCACAAGTTCGACACCTCCGGAAAACTGCTCAAATCCTTCGGCGGAAAAGGCAAGGACGAGGGAACCTTCGACACCTGCCACGGACTCGCCATCGACACCCGTTTCGGCGATCCACGCCTGCTGGTGGTGGACCGCGAAAACCGCCGCCTCTGCCATCTCGATCTGGACGGCAACTGGATCGGCGTCCATGCCACCAACCTGCGCAGGCCATGCGCGGTGACCGCGCACGGCGAATTTCTCGCCGTGGCCGAACTCGAGGCCCGTGTGACGATCCTCAACAAATCCGGCACGCCGGTCGCGTTTCTCGGCGACAATCCGGACAAGTCCCAGTGGGCGAATTTCGGGGTGAAACCCGAGGACCATCACCTTGGAATTTTCACCGCTCCGCATGGCATCGCGTTTGCAGCGAACGGCGACCTCTACGTGCAAGACTGGAACCTCAGCGGACGGGTCACCAAACTGCGCCGCAAGTGAGCGCCCATTCATCGCCGCGATGTAAACACGATCTAAACAAGATCGATGACATTTCGTTTCAGGTGACCATCCGGGTATTTCCATCATTATTTATAATGTTGACAGTAAATGACTTACAAAAAAAATCATTCCGTGAAAGACACGCGGATGGAAATGAGGTAAGGAATTCCTGATGTCTGAGAACGACGAGGAAAAAGCAGAAGTGCGCGACGAGGTGTTGGCGCAAGCTTACGCAAAGACCCGCAAGAGTCTGATTGCGCGGCTCGACAACTGGGAGGACCAGCGGACCTGGGACGAGTTCTATCAGACTTACTGGCGCTTGATTTACACCGTGGCGGTGAAGGCAGGGCTCCGCAACGACGAGGCCTTCGACTGCGTTCAGGAGACCATCCTCTCGATCGCCAAGCAGAGCAAAAAGAACCTCTACGACCCCGAACAGGGATCCTTCAAGACCTGGCTGATGAACATGACGCGCTGGCGCATCAACGACCAGTTCCGCAAGCGCAAAAAAGACACCGCCATGGCCGGCGGCGAGTGGGATGCCGATCGCAAAACCTCGGCCATCGACCACGTGGAAGATCCCGCCGGCGAGGTGCTGCCGCGGCTGTGGGACGTGGAGTGGAAAAAAAACCTGGCCGATGCCGCGCTGGCCCGCGTCAAGGCCCAGGTTTCACCGAAGCAATACCAGATTTTTGATTGTTACGTGATCAAGCAGTGGGACGCGCGCAAGGTGCAGGACAAGCTCAACGTCAGCATGGCCCAGGTTTATCTTGCAAAGCACCGGGTGGGCGTTGTGCTCAAGCGCGAGTTGGCCAAACTCGAGGAAGAAGAAAATGTCGGTTAGAGTGCGTCCTCATCCCACGATTCCGGACCACGAGGTGCTGCGCAAAATCGGTGGCGGCGCCTACGGCGAGGTCTGGCTCGCCCGCGGGGTGACCGGCGCGCTGCGCGCCGTGAAGGTCGTCTGGCGCGAGGATTTCGAGGACGAACGCGGTTTCGAGCGCGAGTTTGAGGGCATCCTGAAGTTCGAGCCGATCTCGCGCGATCATTCGGCGCTGGTCAACATCCTGCATGTCGGCCGCAGCCCGGATGGGGTTTCCTTCTACTACTACGTGATGGAGCTCGGCGACGACGTCACCACCGGCCGCGAGATCAACCCGGTCGAATACCAGCCGCGCACCCTGCGCGGAGATCACCCGCAGGCGGGCGTGCGCTGGGAAATCAATGAGTGCATCGATGTCGGTGTGCGGTTGGCCGAGGCGCTCGGGCATCTGCATGGCCACGGGCTGGCGCACCGCGATGTGAAGCCGTCCAACATCATTTTTGTCAACGGCCGCGCCAAGCTGGCAGACATCGGGCTGGTGGCGGCGCGCGGGCAGCGGACTTTTGTGGGCACCGAGGGGTTTGTACCGCCGGAAGGGCCGGGCTCGACTCAGGCGGACATCTACAGCCTGGGCAAGGTGCTCTACGAAATCGCCACCGGAAAGGACCGGATGGATTTTCCCGAACTGCCGGATGAAATGCCCGCCGGCAACGGCCGCCGGCGCTGGCTCGAACTCAACCGCGTGATCTGCGACATCTGCGAACCACGGATTTTGAAACGGCGAATCACGACTGCCGCCGCTTTGGTGGACGCCCTGCGGCGCATTCAAGGCGGCAAGAGTGGCCAGCGCAGCATGGCCACCGTCTGGCTGGCGACCATGCTGCTGATTGCCTTTACCGCCTGGGCTGGCTGGGAAATTTCCAAAGACCGCGGCTGGCTCGCTAGCCGGGTGCAGGAGGACCCCCCCCCGGAACCGGCCTCCGCATTGTTGCGCGTCTTCAGCACCCCCGAGGGAGCCGATGTGATCGATGCCAAAGGCGTGATGATCGGCACCACGCCTACCCCGACCATTGCCGCGAATGTCGGGGATGAGGTTTCCTTCACCTTGCGCAAGCGCGGCTACCTGCCGCTCGAACTGCGCGGCACCCTCACGTCCGCCGCAGTGACCGAGCCGATGGTGCTTTCCGGCCAGTTACGGTTTTTCAGCCCGCCACAGAATGGCGAGTCGTGGACGGATCATCTTGGTGCCCGTTATCAACCGCTGAATGACCACCATGTTAGTTCCGGATTCGTCACCGCCAGGGATTGGAAGGAATTCGCCAAGGATGCCGGTGAAATCGCACAGGCATCCGAAACCATCACCTTCTCCCAAGACGGGCAAGCGGTGGAAATCGTGCTTGTTTCAGCCAAGGCGGCGAACGCCTTCACGCAGTGGTTGCGCGCCGGTGCCGTCAAGGAGGGATACCTCACTGCCAAGCATGAGGCGCGCGCACTGCGTGAAAAAACATTTGAAAATCCCGCACTCAGCGAGCAGGCGCGCAATGAGGACTTGCGCCCGTTCCGCGTGATGATCCGCAAGTTCTCACTCGGCAGGCTGCGCCTCAGCAGCCAACCGCCCGGAGCCGAAGTCTATCTCAACGGACGCCTTGTCGGCACCACTGGAGAGATCCTCGAAATTCCCAACCTCAAGCCCGGTAGCTTCGATCTCCTGCTCGTGATGGAAGGCTACAAGCCACTCGAAAAAACCATCACGCTCGCCGAAGGCAAAACCCTCGAACAATCACTCGTCCTCCAACAAAACGAAGGCGTTGTGTTCGGCCGGCCATGGGAAAACGGCATCAAGATGCGTTTCGTGCCCGTCGGCCGCGAATTGATGGCTTCCATTTGGGAAACCCGCGTCAGCGACTACGCCCTCTTCGTCACCGAAACCGGACACCCCAATCCTCCGGCAGCTCCCTTCACCCAGGAGCCGGACCACCCGGTCATCAACGTTTCACGCGATGACGCCCGCGCTTTCTGCAAGTGGCTCACCGTCCGCGAGCGCAAGGAGGAACGCATCACCCGCTCCCATGAATACCGCCTTCCGACCGATCTCGAGTGGAGCCTGATGGCCGGCCTCATTGAGGAAGAAGGCATCAGTCCCGGCTGGCGTTTCGCACGCAAACAAGCGGTTTTTCCATGGGGCAATACCTGGCCTGAAAACGAAAAAGTTGGAAATTTCGCCGACATGGCCGCCGCCCGCTCGCCCGGCGTGAGCGTCAGCCGCACCATCGCCGGCTACGATGACGGCTTCGCCTACACCGCCCCCGTCGGTTCTTTTCCCGCCAATGAAATCGGGCTCTACGACCTCAGCGGCAACGCCCAGGAATGGGTAGAGGACGAATATTCGAAACTCGGCACCAATGTGCTCGGCGTGCTGCGCGGCGGCGGCTGGAACACCTATCAGATCGATCAGCTTTACATCGGTGCCCGCAATGCCGTGCCGCCTGATTACCGGGATGTCTTCTACGGCTTTCGAGTGGTGCTTGCCAAAATCCCGCTGGATCCCGAATAGGCAGTATCCTCCCCCAATTATCCCAGCTCGAAGTTCTCAATCTCCCTTCATTTTCCGTCCCCTCCGGCTTATCCGTTAGTTTGGCGGCAATCATGAAACGGTGGTTTTTCCTTTTGCTAGAAATTCCGCCGCCCGGGTTTCCGACCAATATTCGCCGCCATTTCCGAGGGTGGGGAAGCCGACGTGCCCGCCCGTCGCCGGCGACTCGAAGTGAAAGAAGCGGCTGCCCTCCGCCTCTTCCCGGGGGTGGCAGCCGGGGCCGAGAAACGGGTCGTTCACCGCGTTGATGAGCAGGGTGGGGAGCGTGATATTGGGGAGTAACGGGCGGGAGCTGCTACGCGCCCAGTAGTCCTCCGCATCACGGAATCCGTGGATCGGCGCGGTGAAGCGGTCGTCGAATTCCCGAAAGGTGCGGATGCGGTCGAGCCCGGTGAGATCGAGTTGATCGGGAAACATCCGTTTTTTCGCCCGGATCTTCGCACGCAGGGCGATCAGGAAACGGTCCATGAAAATGCGGTTGGACGGGATGGAGAGCTGCCGCGACGAGCAAGCGAGATCGCAGGGCACCGAGAAAGCGACCGCTCGGTGCAGGCGCGGCGGGAGTTCCGCCGCACGCTCGCCGAGGTATTTCAAGGTGAGGTTTCCGCCGAGGCTGAAGCCGATGAGATCGACGGACCGCGCCGGGTGATGGGCAAGCGCGTGCGTAACGATTAAATGCAAATCCCCGGTCGCGCCGCTGTGATACATGCGCAGCAAGCGGTTTGGCGTGCCGCCACAGCCGCGGAAGTTCCATCTCAGCACATCCCATCCGCGGCGGATCAAGGCCGCGGCCATGCCTTGGATGTAGCCGGTCTTCATGTCCGCCTCGAGGCCGTGAGAGAGAATGGCGAGGCGCGGGCCGCCATCTCCCGACCATTCCAAATCCATGAAATTCCCGTCGGCCAGTTCCAGGCGCTCGCCCCGTGCGGCGACAGGCGCGAGCCGCCGAAACAAGGCCGGGTAGATCGTTTGCGCATGCCCGCCCGGCAGCCACGAAGGCGCCTGGTAGGTGGAATTCCGAATCAATGCCATGAAAGTTCTAGGGAGCCATATCCGTGGAACAGGCATGCCACAAGCCATCAACCCCGTTTTTCTCCTTCACCCCACCCGCATTTTCCATAACGTTGCGGATTGGACGGCATTCACCATGGCATCCATCCCGGAACCCGCATCCGTATCTCTCATCGCCGGTGGACTCGCATTTCTAACCATGCGCCGGCGGAGGTGCGCTTGATTTCAGACGACGAATGGCGGGTAGTTCCCGAGTCCCGCCGATCCTCTTGGAGTCCGGCGACAACCTGAAACGCTGATGGAAGATCCCGCGAAATACTCCTCCGCCCGCAATGCCCGCGTTTCCGCGCGGACTGCGTCTGATCCTGATTTCATCGGCGCTGAGGCCGCCTTGAAGCGCGCCTCCACCAAAGCCATCGAACGCGCCCGCCGCGCCCGGCGCGCTTGCGCAGGTTCGTGGATGGAAGATTGTGGATCGCGCATGTCTTCTTCTTCTCCCAAACCATAGCTCTATGATCCAATCGTTCTCAGACCGAGACACGGAGGAACTGTTTCGGACGGAGGCAAACCGACGCTTTCACGCCATCGCACGGGTGGCTCTGCGGAAACTCATTCAGATGAACCAGGCCGGCACACTGGATGACCTCAAGGTGCCGCCCGGCAACCGACTCGAAGCGCTCAAGGGGCGACTCGCCGGATTCCATTCCATCCGCGTCAACGACCAGTGGCGCATCGTGTTCCGATGGACGAATGCCGGTCCTGCCGAGATCGCCATCGTGGATTACCATTGACACCCGTCCATAACGCCATACGTTACAGCCATGAAACATTCCATCACCCCCGGCGAGATTCTCCTTGAGGAGTATCTCCAACCCATGGGGATTTCCCAGAACGCCATGGCCCGCGCCATCGGCGTGCCGCCGCGGGCGATCAACGAGATCGTGCTCGGCAAGCGCTCCATCACCCCGTCCATGTCCATCCGCTTCGGTGCCTTCTTCGGCCAGTCCGACACCTTCTGGCACGGCATCCAGGTGGAGTGCGACTTCCGCGCCCTCACCCGCAAACGCAAGCAACTCGTCTCCGGCATCCAGCCAGCCACTTCGCTCGTCTCATGATTCCCCATTCGCCTCTCTTCCTCCGCGTTTCCTTGGCGACCTTCGCGCCTTGGCGGTTCATCCCTCTTCCTCTTCCTCCCCCTCTTCCACTGATCACTGCTCACTCGGCACTTCTCACTTTCCACTTCCCCTCCACCGCCAATTCGTTAACCTTCCGGCGATCATGAAACGCCGGTCTTTCCTCTCGCTATCCGCGCTTTCCGCGGTGCCGGTTGTGGCAAGCGCCGCGGACGCTGCTCCCGAGGCGGATTGGTATGAAACCGTCAACTCCGACGCTCTGTCGTTCAAGGCGGTGTCCGGGGAGGGAAAGCTCGTCTTGCAGGTGGAGTTGTTCCTTCCGCCGGAGGACGAGGTGACCGAGGCCAAGGACGACAAGGGCGAACACCGCTGTTACCAATACAAGGGCAAGGATATGCCCGAACGTTTCTGGCCCGGCCAATCCATGCTCACCCGCTTCGACCTCACATGGGACGGCAAGGCGATGAAGATCCCGGAACGCTTCTGGAACGACCTCCCAGGCTTCCGCATCGAAACCTCCACGCTCGATCCGGAAGAACTCAAACCGGACCTTCAGTGGAAGGCTCTGCAGTTCCTCGAACGTCTCCGCCAACCCCGCCTCTCCCTCTCCGCCGAGGGCGGCACCGTCCTCATCGAATGGGATCGCCCCGAGGAATGCGACTCACGCTCCACCATCCGCTGGATCGTCAGCAAGTCCGGCACCGTCCTCAGACACAGACACTGCCCGCCGCATGAGTGCTGAAACCACGACACTGAATGTGAACGAGCGAGGCCTGGCCCCATCCACGATGTTCAACTTCCCAATATTCCTGTCCGCCACATGAGTGCGGATCTGCCAAACCATAATGTGAACCCGCTAGGCCTGACCACATGCATGTTGAAATGCGACACCCGCCCCCATTCATGACCCCATTCAAGATTCGTGTGTGGCTTCTGGTGAGCTTTTGGACAGCATTTCTTCTTTCATGCCAGCCCAAGAGAAATCCCACTGAAGACCGGACTCAGGAATCACCAGGCCTGGATGCCAAGGAGGTCTTTTCGCGCAACTCCCCATCAGTCCACAAACTGAATGTGGCATCCGTCGATGGCGATCTCATCGTGGGGAGTGGATTTGTGACGATTCTAGAAGGGAAGAAGGTTCTGCTTACAAACCGTCATGTCGTGGAGAACGCGGCTGAAGTGAAAATCGATGGATCTGACGCTGTGATCGACATCAGCAAGGACATTAAAATCGCCAAAGATTTCGATCTTGCGGTGATCAACGTTGAGGGTGAAGAATCACTTACCTCGATCCCGATGCGCACATCCCCGCTGGAGATTGGCGAGAATGTTTACACACTCGGGTATCCACATGGACTGTCCAAGGCAATCTCCCAAGGAATGCTCAACACCGAGAAAGACGATTTTCTGGTCTTCAGCGCGGCGGTTTCAAGCGGCAACAGCGGTGGGCCGCTTTTGGACAATACAGGAAGCGTCATTGGTGTGATCACTTCTTCGTTGAAGGAGATGGAGGGCGATGTAAGCCAGAATTACAACATTGCGATCAAGGCATCCAAGATCCCGAAGTTGAGCCTGTTTGCATCACCGAAGACACATTTGTTTGCAGCATGGAAGGTGGCAACGAAGGCAGAGGCATCTCTTTATCCAATCCTTAAGGAGGTCGGGGATTGTGCGGGATACAACCAATTGATGGACTATTTGCTCGTTGCATCGTTTTTCGATCAGCTTGGAGCAAGCGAGGATGACATAGAAATCGACAGTACCTTCAAAACGCTTAAACAGGTGTCAAACGATCCCCAGAAAATGAAGAAGCTGGCAAGCATCTCCAGCAAGATTTACAGCGCAAATCTCAAGCCTGTTTTCACGAAGAACATCGAACTTCTCTCCAGCGCCCTGCCAATCGTGGCGGATCTCAAACGCGAAATTGGGACGCTAAATAGCAACTCGCACCTAATGGAGCAAATAGCCAGCGACTCTAGAAAGATCCGCTATTTCGACACGAGTTACGATCCAGATTTGGCTTCTCAAATGCTCGATTTTTCAATTTTCCGCTTTGAGTCTGATCTCAAAGCCAAGCTAGAGAAATATCGAATTTTTGTCGAAATCATGTCGAGAGAAGAAAAAGATAAGGCTCTATTGGCTAAGTATGTTTTTCGACATGCAGTTTCTCAACTGAAAGACTCCACCCAAGAATACTTGAAGTCGATTGCATCTGGTAAATACACGGATGATAAAGATGACTTTCCTGCCTTTAGAAAGCCCCCGGAAAAGATTGATTTCACAAGATTCAGAAGACCCTTCACACCGATTTCATCGGCAGCGATGTCAAAAATGACTACTGATTCGCTCATCGAAATACTGAGTAATTTGAATTCACCCTGTTCTCCCCTTGATCTGGATTACAAGAGACTTAAGAAAACAGATCGTTCACACGCAGCAACGGGCGACTTTCTCAGCACATTAGTCGGGATGTATGACCGCATGATTATCGATCTGATGCAAAAAGGTTTCCTGGAAGAGGCGGGACGACTGATTTCATTGAATGACGGGCATCGTCCTCATTGTCGTACCTTCGTAAGGAGAGCCGAATTTGAATCTTTCAAGGGCAACTATGGGGCAGCGAAGGACCAATACGAAAACATGTTCCATGACCTTCCTGCGCGCTATGATCCTTTTGAATTCAAACCTACAGGAGAGCTAGGTCGTAACTTGTTATCCTTGGCGTTTGCCGGAAACATGGGAGAGAGGTTCTGTGAATATCCATCTCCATACCCCCAGCGCATGGATGGATGGGATGACTATGTCAAGAATCTGGTGGCAGTTCCAAGCAGAAAGCCGGATGTCATTTTTTCGGAAAGGAACTTTGATTTGTACACGGACTTTCAGAAGTTTATTATCTTCTACACACATAATGGTCTGGATCTCGATTTGGAGAAGTTTCCGGCGGTTCAGAAATTTTTTATAACGATTTCTAGTTATGATGATGGCGTCAAAGATTTGAAATCGATTCAGGATGATCTCACTGAGTTCTTCTCTTTATTGTCTCAGAATTGAGCCGGCTTTGTCTTCTCCGGAGTCCCTTCAGTCTCGCAATTCTTCACATGCGACATCGAAAGGGTTGGTCCCGACTAACAAGCATTTACCTTAAAACGGCTCGTCGTCGGACCAGGGGTCTTCGTTGCCGACGTTCCATTCCTCAACGAGGTGTTGCGGGTAGTCGTCTAGGAATTGAGACGGGCGGCAGATGATGTCACCGATGTAGGACTTCGGGTTCAGCCGCCGTCGCCGATTGGCTATGGCGGGCCGAGTCATTCGGGTAGGAGAGGTAGAGTTCGTCTGGAGGGTAAAAGCTGAAAATCTGAAATGCTGAGAGCTGAAATGGAGAGAAATTCATGAGGGAGAGTTGTTGGAGGAACTCGAGGATGTCGGTGAAGTTGGCGGCGTATTCGGAGAGTTTTTCCCATGCGGAGGAAGGAGACCTCGTCCTTGCGGTTGACGACGAAGCGCATGAAGGCCGAAACATCCTTGATGTGGGCCTGCTCGAAGAAGCGCAGGCCGCTGGTGATGAGGAAGGGGATGCCGCGGGCGGTGAGTTCCATCTGGATTTCCAGGCTCTGGAAGTGGGCGCGGTAGAGCACGGCCATTTCGGAGAACGGGATGCCGTCTTCGTGGAGTTCGAGGATGCGCTGGGCGACGAAGGCCGCCTGGGTGTTCGGGTCTGGCAGCGGGACGAGCGCGGGTTTCGTGCCGAGTGCTTCGCGCGACGAGCGGAGGTGCTTCTCGAAGCGGCCGGTGTCATGGTGAGTGGATAGGCTCTTCGTCGGCTTTTCTTCGGCGGTTCTGCCACGGGGAAAATGTGCGACAGGTCAATCGTTCTCGTTGGAATAGGACGAATCCTGGAATGCCGCCCGCGCGATGTGGTGGAATCACAGATACTTGTCGGTCACCGCGCCTTCGGAGGCGGTGGCGACGAGTTTGGCATACTTGGCGAGCACGCCGCGGGTGTAGCGCGGCTCCGGTTGTTTCCATGCGGCACGGCGGGTGGCGAGTTCCTCGTCGGAGAGCGCCACATCGAGACGGTTGTTGACGGCGTCGATGATGATGGCGTCGCCATCCTGGAGCAGGCCGATGGCGCCGCCGGTGAAGGCTTCCGGGGTGATGTGGCCGACCACGAAGCCGTGGCTGCCGCCGGAGAAACGGCCGTCGGTGATGAGTGCGACGTCCTTGCCGAGGCCGAGGCCCATGATGGCGCTGGTGGGGCCGAGCATCTCGCGCATGCCGGGGCCGCCCTTGGGGCCTTCCATGCGGATGACGATGACGTCGCCCTTCTCGATCTGTTTGGCGAGGATCGCCTTCATGGCGGCATCCTCGGACTCGAACACGCGGGCCTTGCCTGTGAAGACCTCGCCTTCCTTGCCGGTGATCTTGGCCACCGCGCCGCCTTCGGCGAGGTTCCCATAAAGGATGCGCAAGTGGCTGTCCTTTTTGATCGGGTCGGAAAGCGGGCGGATGATCTGCTGGCCTTCGGGGTAGGGTTTGGCGAGTTTTTCGAGATTCTCGCGCATCGTGCGGCCGGTGACCGTCATGCAGTCGCCGTGCAGCAGTCCTGCATCGAGCAGCATTTTCATCAAGGGCACAGTGCCGCCAATTCTAACAAGATCCGCCACCACGTATTTGCCGGAGGGCTTGAGGTCGGCGACGACGGGCACGCGTTTGCCGATGCGGGCGAAATCGTCGATGGTGATATCGATGCCCGCGGCATGGGCGATGGCCGGGATGTGCAGCGCGGCATTGGTGGAGCCGCCGAGCGCGATGAGCACGGTGATGGCGTTTTCAAATGCCTCCTTGGTGAGGATGTCGCGCGGCCTGATGCCGAGCTGGATGAGGTTGAGCACGGCGGCGCCGGCGTCGAAACTATCGCGCAGCTTGTCATCGGAGATGGCGGCTTGGGCGGAGCTGTTAGGAAGTGACATGCCCATCGCCTCGATCGCGCTGGCCATAGTGTTGGCGGTATACATTCCGCCGCAGGAACCAGGGCCGGGGATGGCGCAGGACTCGACGGTTTCGAGCTCGTCGTCGGAGTATTCGCCATTGGCGTGTTTGCCGACGGCTTCGAAGACGGAGACGATATCGAGGTCTTTTTGCTCGCCCTTGAGCAAGGCGCAGCCGGGCATGATGGTGCCGCCATAGACGAAGACGGACGGGCGGTTCATGCGGGCCATGGCCATCAGGCAGCCGGGCATGTTCTTGTCGCAGCCGCCGATGGCCACGAAACCGTCCATGCCCTCGCAGCCGACCACCGTTTCGATGGAATCGGCGATCACTTCGCGGGAAACGAGCGAGTATTTCATGCCCTCGGTGCCCATCGAGATGCCGTCGGAAACGGTGATGGTGTTGAAGATGATGCCCTTGCCGCCGGCGGCGTTCGCGCCGTTGGAGGACTCGCGGGCGAGCTTGTCGATGTGGACGTTGCAGGGCGTCACCTCGCTCCAGGTCGAGGCGATGCCGATCTGGGGTTTGGCGAAATCCTCCTTTTGGAATCCGACGGCGTAGAGCATGGCGCGGCTCGGGGCGCGGTCCGGGCCATCGAGCATCGGACTGGAAAACGGGCGTGTGGTGTCGTTCATCGCGGGCGGAGCATCCCGCGAAGCACGGGGGCGCGTCAAGGCACGAACCAAGCCGTGCCAAGAGCGATAATCAGATGAAAATGGCAGGATTTGCAGTGCTTTTATTCCGAGCGGGCCACAGCATGACCGCCACCATGAGCACAATCGCCACGCACATTTCCGAAGTGATCGACAAAGTTTCGCGCCGCAACGCCGGGGAACCGGAGTTCCTGCAGGCGGTGCGCGAGGTTTTCGAATCACTCGCACCCGTTCTGGAACAGAAGCCCGCATACGTCGAGGCGCGCATCCTCGAGCGCATGGCGGAGCCGGAGCGCCAGATCCTTTTCCGCGTGCCGTGGGTGGACGATTCCGGCGTGGTGCAGGTGAACCGCGGTTTCCGCGTGCAGTTCAACAGCGCGATCGGCCCCTACAAGGGCGGCCTGCGTTTCCACCCGAGCGTGAACCTCGGCATCCTCAAGTTCCTCGGCTTCGAGCAGGTTTACAAAAACTCGCTCACCTCGCTGCCGATGGGTGGCGGCAAGGGCGGCTCGGATTTCGATCCGAAAGGCAAGTCCGATGCCGAGGTGATGCGTTTCTGCCAGAGCTTCATGAGCGAGCTCTGCCGGCACATCGGCGCGGATACCGACGTGCCGGCGGGCGACATCGGCGTGGGTGGGCGCGAGATCGGATTTCTTTTCGGCCAATACAAGCGGCTGCGCAACGAGTTCACCGGCGTGCTCACCGGCAAGAGCCTGAACTGGGGTGGCTCGCTGATCCGTCCGGAGGCCACCGGTTATGGTGCGGTGTATTTTGCCCAGGAAATGCTGGCCACCGCAGGTGATTCGCTCGAGGGCAAGCGCTGCGTGATTTCCGGCTCCGGAAACGTCGCGCAATACACCGCCGAGAAGTTGATCCAGCTCGGCGCGATTCCCGTGAGCTTCTCCGACTCGCAGGGCACCATATATGATTCCACAGGCATCGATGAAGAGAAACTCGCTTATGTGATGCACCTCAAGAACGTGCGCCGCGGCCGCATCCGCGAATATGCCGACAAGTTCGGTGCGGAATTCCGCGCGGATACCAACCCGTGGAGCATTCCTTGCGATTGCGCGTTCCCCTCCGCCACCCAGAACGAGCTCGATGGCAGTGATGCCAAGGCCTTGCTGTCCAACGGATGCAAACTCATTTCCGAAGGCGCCAACATGCCCTCCACACCGGAGGCCGTGGATCAGTTCCTCGAAGCGAAAATTTTCTACGGTCCGGGCAAGGCGGCCAATGCGGGTGGTGTCTCGACTTCCGGTCTGGAAATGTCGCAAAACTCGATGCGCCTCAACTGGAGCCGCGAGGAAGTGGACGGTCGCCTGCGCGAAATCATGATCAACATCCACCGCAACTGCCGCGACACCGCCGAGGCCTTCGGCATGCCCGGCAACTACGTGGCGGGCGCGAACATCGCCGGCTTTGTGAAGGTGGCCGATTCGATGCTTGAGCAAGGCGTCGTTTGATCATGATAACCCATCAAAACCCCGCGGCGTCCACCGGCTGGCCGGCGCTGGACGACGTGCTTTGCGGCATCCAGCCGGGCGACAACATCGTCTGGGGCGTGGACCGCATTGAGAACTACCGCAAGCTGGTGATTCCCTACGAGGCGGCCGCGCGCCGCGCCGGACGGCGCAGGATCTACTTCCGCTTCGGGCCGGACGAGCCGTTGTTGGATGGTTCCACCGGCGTGGAAATCCACGAGGTGGATCCCTTCGAGAGCTTTGAGGGTTTCATCCGCGCGGTTCATGCGGTGATCGAGGCTTGTGGTGACGGCGCGGTGTATATCTTCGATTGCATCAGCCATCTTGGCGACGCATGGCAGTCCGACCAGGCGCTCGGCAATTTCTTCATGCTGACATGTCCGCGTTTGTATGATCTTCACACGGTCACTTATTTCGCCATCGAGCGCGAGCGCCATTCGATTCACGCGCTGGGGCCGATCCGCAAGACCACGCAGTTCTATCTGGAGGTTTTCACGGCGGATGAGAAATTCTGCATCCGCCCGGTGAAGGTTCAATACCGCTCGCTCGCGGCGATGGATACCATCCATGTCCAGGATGGCGAACGGTTGGTGGCGGTGAACGAGAGCGCCACGCTGGCGCAAATCCTTTCGCAGACGCGCTGGCCGCGGCACTTGCGCGACCGCCGCCTCGGCTACTGGGCGCGCATGTTTCATCAGCTCGAGCGGGTGATGGATGAGAAGGCGCGCGGCACCTGTTCCCATGAGGCGGAACAGGAAATGCTCGTGGTAATGCGGCGCGCCTTCCGCGTCCACCGATCAGGCATTTCCCAACTCGCGGAGCAATGGCTCGGGTTGGAGGACTTCGATGCCATCCGCCAGCGTCTCATCGGCGTGGGCTCCATCGGCGGCAAGGCGCTGGGCATGATCGTCGCCCGCGCGATCATCCGCCGGAATGCTCCGGACCTTTCCGCGCGGTTGGAAGTGCACGATTCGTTTTTTGTGGGAGCCGAGGTTTTTGTGACATTTCTCGTCCAGAACGGCATCTGGTGGATCCGCGAGCGCCAGAAAAGCCCGGATGGTTTTCTTAAAAACCTCGATGAAGGCCGCGAGCGCATTCTCAAGGGAGAGTTCCAGCGTGAAGTGCTGATGCAGTTCGAGGGCATGCTGGATTACTATGGCGAGAAACCCTGCATCGTGCGTTCCAGTTCCATCCTCGAGGACGCGCGCGGCAATGCGTTTTCCGGAAAATACGAAAGCATCTTCCTCTCCAACCGCGGCTCGCGCGAGGAACGCCTCGCCGCGCTGTTAGATGCGATTCGCCGCGTCTATGCCAGCATCCTCGATCCGGAAACCTTGCTCTACCGGAAAGCCCGCAACCTGTTGCACAGCGAGGAGCGCATGGCGCTGCTCATCATGCGCGTCTCCGGCGCGCCGCGCGGCCGCCACTTCTTCCCGCAGGCCGCCGGCGTCGGCCTTTCCTACAACCCCTACCGCTGGCATCCCGACATCGATCCCGAGGCCGGCGTGGTCCGCCTGGTCTTCGGCCTCGGCACCCGCGCGGTGGACCGCTCGGACGACGACTACACGCGGCTGGTTTCGCTCAGCGCGCCGCAGCGACGTCCGGAATCCTCTCTCAACGAGCAACTCGACCACTCGCAACGGCGGATGGATGTCATCGACCTCAATGGCAGCGGCCTGGTTTCACTGCCGGTGGAAACCGTGGTGCCGGAATGCACGGATTTCCCGCTGGGACATTTCATCGACCACTCGAAAGGCGAGATGCCATGGGTCACTTTCAACGGCCTGATCAAAAACACCGCCGTCATCGACGACCTCAAGCTGATGCTTCGCGAGTTATCATATGCCTATCAGGAAGCGGTCGATGTCGAGTTCGCCATCAACTTCCTGTCGGATGGCAGCCACCGCATCCACCTGCTGCAATGCCGGACATTCCAGGTCCAGAAAAACGCGGGGCATGGCGGAGTCGATCCTGCCAGTGTGCCCGGCCGCCGCATCCTGGAGGCGCGCGGCGCGGTGATCGGCCTCGGCCGCGAAGTGCCGCTGCATGACATCCTCTATGTGCCCACCGCCGCCTACGCCGCGCTTGCGGAGAACGAGCGCCACCGCGTGGCGAAGTTGATTGAGAAGCTCGTCGAGAAACACGACCCCGCGCGCAACCTGATCCTCATCGGGCCCGGCCGCTGGGGCACCAGCAGCGCCTCGCTCGGCATCCCGGTGCGCGCCGGCCGCATCGCCATGGCCTCCGCCGTTTGCGAAGTGGTGGCCATGCACAGCGGCCTGATCCCGGATGTTTCGCTCGGCACACATTTCTTCAACGACCTGGTCGAGCACGACCTGCTTTATCTCGCGTGTTTCCCTGCAAAGCCAGGCAACGCCCTCGATGAGGACTGGCTGATGCAGGCCCCTAGCAGGACTCCCGCACTCGCGCCGGAAGCCTCCGCCTTCCATCACGTCGTGCGCTGGATCACGGCGGACAAACTTATTTTGCACGCTGATCCGTTTCACCAAAGCGCGGCCATCCGCCTCGCTGATGTGGGTTCATGACGACAAGGCCTGCCTGCCTTCAGGCACCGGCCCGAGCGGTTCGCGCCGCGGGGCGATGTCATTGTCACAGCGGCTTCCAGCTTCGTTTCACGGAGAGTTGGATGGAGCCTTGGCCGCGGGTGGATTGGGAGCCGCCGGGGCCGGACTTGATGGTTTGCACGGTTTTGAGTTCCTCGCGCAGGACGAGGGGATGGAGCAACGAGAGCCAGAGTTTGCCGGATTCGATGGTGACTTCTTCGTCGGTGTAGATGCCTTCGAAATCCGGAAATTGATGCCGGCTGTAATCGCCGGTGACGGAGAAGACGGCGCAGGGATGGCCATCGACTGCTTCGAAGGATTCAAGTGTCAGCTTGATGGAGCCGCTTGCGTCGCCGGTCACCAGCATGGGCAGGGAATCGCCGGCGACGGTGAGTTGGTCGCCGGGCTTGAAGCGTTTTTTGTTGGAAAACCAAAGAGGGCGTGGGGCAAGCGCGGTTTCGACCAACAATGCATCGAAAAACGGGGAAAGATCCTGCGCGAGTGAGGCGCTGCGGAAGTCGCCGGGAGGCTAGGCCCGCCAGGTGTTTTCCTGTTTGATGAAGGTGCTGGATTTGCCACCGCTGCTGATCGAGTTGAAAGGATCTGCGAGGGTTTGTTTGACGTTTTCGGGGTCCTCGGCGGATGGGATGGAGAATCCGGTTTCCTCGATGGTGTGGCGTATCTGATTGCCGGCGCGTTCGAGTTTGCTGACCGAGATCCGTGTGCCTTGCAGGGCTTCGGAAGTTCGCTCTATGGCGGATTGCCTGATGAGCCGGCCGGACCATTTCTCGCGGCGGGTGCTGCGGACTTCGAGCTGGCTGGGGAAGGGGAGGTCCTTGCGGAAAATGACGCCGTCGGCGGATTGATCGACGAGTTTCTGGAGTTCGGCATCGGCCTTGGCGCCTTCTCCAGCGCCGGTTCTTGCGGCGATTTGTTCTTTGGCGGCGCTTGTGGCTTGTTCGGCGAGTTCCTTCGCCTTGTCGCATGACGAGAAGGCGAGCAGAGCGGGGATGAGAATCAGATGTGTCTTCATGGCTTACATGTGTTTTTTCCGGCAGTCGAGGTGCTGGTTCATTTCGATGGCGGGATTTTCCTCGCTGGCGACGCCAACGACCACGGCCGGCACGCCGGCGACGGTGGTGTGCGGCGGGACGTCGGCGAGCACCACGCTGCCGGCACCGATCTTGGCACCGGTGCCGATTTCCACGCGGCCGAGAATTTTCGCGCCGGCACCGATGAGCACGCAGGAGCGGATGATCGGGTGGCGGTCGCCGGATTCCTTGCCGGTGCCGCCGAGGGTGACTTCATGGAGGATGGATACATCGTCCTCAATGATGGCGGTCTCGCCGACGACAAACGAGGTGGCGTGATCGAGCAGGATGCCGCAGCCGATGCGGGCGGCGGGGTGGATGTCCACGGCGAAGGCCTCGCTGGCGATGCTTTGCAGGTATAGGGCGAGCCAGCGGCGGCGGTCGTTCCAGAGTTGGTGGGATACCCGGTAGGTGGTCAGGGCGAGGTAGCCCTTGAAAAAGAGCAGTGGTTCTAACAGCGAGAAGCAGGCGGGGTCGCGGTCGAACATCGCCCGCATGTCGCGGATGGCGCTGTGGACGATGAGCGGATGTTCCTCAAAGACGCCGGTAAGCAGCGGCTCCATGGTCTCGCGCGGCATGTCCTCGCGCGCGAGACGCCGGGCGAGCCGTGCTCCAAGCGCCGCGGCGGGGGTTTGCCGCGTGAGGATGACGTCTTCGACCAGATGGATCAGCGTGGATTCGCTGGCGGCGACCTTTTCGGCCTCCTCGCGCAGGATTTTCCAGACGCCTTGGATGTCGGCGGATTTTCCGGCGCAAAGCTTGTTGGGAATATTGCTGGCCGCGTCGGCCGCGGTTTGTTGGGATTCGTTCATGAAAATTTCTCAGAAATTGGAATACGCGTGCCGGGCACTGGTCCAGCTCGCGAAACACCATGACGGACGGACTCTTACACGGCTTGAGGATTTAGCGCAACGCGAAGCAGTCTCGGCAAATTTTCTGGTGCAGATTCTCAACGACCTGAGGCGGGCCGGGTTGGTGGATAGCCGCCGCGGCCAGGCGGGGGGCTACCTGCTGGCGCGCTCAGCGGAAACCGTGACGCTGCGCCACGTGGTGGAAGCGGTGGATCCGGCGCTGCTGCAATGCAGCGTGTCGGGCGGCGGCGAGTCCGGACAGGCGGTGCGCCATGGCTGGGAGCGGATTTCTTCCACCCTGTGCCAGGCACTGGATCAGATCACGCTTGAGATGCTGGCCAGCAAGCCGGGCGGTGAGATGTTTTACATTTGATCGCTTTGAAATCCGTCCAAGATTGTCGCCGCCTACGCACAATTCATTTCCACCATGATCCGTTGGTTCGCCCGCAATGACATCGCTGCCAGTTTTCCCCAGGAAATCGAGCCACCCGATATCCGGATTCCGGATAGCAGCCAGTGATTTGATGTGATCAAGCTGGCGGTGGTCGGAAAGATGAACGAGCCCGACCTGTGTCACTTTTCCTTGCACTTGGGATGGGCGCAATCGGCTATTTCAGCAGCGGCACGCTCGGCTTTGTGAACATGCCTTCCATCGATCGCAACCGCATCAACGCCCAAGTCCGCATGCCGCTCACACCAAGGGTGTGAATTTGTCAAGAAAAGTGTAATATTTTGCTGGATGAAGGAAGTGGTTTTGGATAAGCGAATTGCATCTTTCCCATCCCAAGCAGTCATGGCCACCTCCACCGAACACACCCACCGCATTAAAATCCGCTCCACGCAGATGGAAATGCCCTCTTCCGGAATGGTTAATCGCGGCACCGAGGATTACGACCGCAAGCTGCGGGAGGCGCAGGAAGAGCTCGAGCGAATCCAGCAGCAGCAGGAACAATTGGAGCGCCAGAAACAGGAACTTGAGGAGCTCACCAGCCGCAAGCGCGCCTTCGTTTCCCAACAAGTGGAACTGAGCGAAAAGCTGACCTCCTCTCTTACGCTCATTGACCGCGAGTTGTTCGAGATGCGCAACGAGACCGAAGATCTGGAGCAGTGCCGCTCGGTTTTTGCCGCCCACCTCGACAAGATCCAGAAGTTCACTCCCGAGAACTGGACGCGCGAAAATTTATCGGAAAAGCTCGAGCGGGCCACGCTCAGCATCGATCTCGCAGCTGATGAATACGAGCAGGCGGCGGCGCATTTCGAGGGCAGCCGCAGCGGCTCGATTTTCGGCCGCGCTTCGAAGCGCGGCCGCAGCGGCTCTCGCCAGCGGAACTCCGGCGAGTTCATGGCCCAGCTTCGCAACGGCCTCGCCTTCAATCTGCCGATCCTCGCGCTCGGCATCCTTGCGCTGCTCATTTATCTCAGCAAATAACCGAACCCTTCCACCATGAAACGTCCCAAGCAATTCAAGGAGGAGCTCGAGCTCGATGAGGTCCTCGTCAAACAACAGGAACTCCAGAACCGCATGCGCCAGTTCGAACGCAGCCAGCGGGAAATCGAACGCAACCGCGCCGAGAACGAGGCCACCATCCCGCCTCTCATGGAAATCATGGAGCGTGAAAAAGCCCGCCAGCACGAGAATCAGGTGACCCGCGGCGAGGTCGCAAACGTCCGCCGCGATCAGAACCAGGGCCTACTGCTTCTTTTCCTACTGCTCGCCGCCACCACCGCCCTCGTCTGGTGGGGACTGCAGCTGATGCGCGGCACCTGACAAGTGGCGCGAATGCCCCAGCAAGCGGTGTTTATCCCAAGGACAGCACAAGGCGGTTTGGGCTTTCATTGAGGCGGGAGCTCCACGATTCCATCGGAATGCGAATGCCTCCAAGGCGGTAGCGGTTGGTTTGTCGTGAAAACTCCAGCGGTGATCCGTTCAACTCCACTGCCATCGGACCATGACCGGTTTTTCCAATGCGGTAAACCACTTCGATGGTTTGGCCGTTGAGTTTGAGATGAGCGGTTAGACCATCGAGTTCCGGCGGGATCACAGGGTCCACGACCAGCGCATCCTTTTCCATGCGGAGTCCGAGGAAGCATTGCATGATGAGGCGCACGGCGATGCCCGGGCCACTGGAATAGACCCGCCAACCGCCTTCCAGCGGCACTTCACCGCGCTTCACTTTTTCATATCCGGCAAATGCCTGATATCGGTCGGCGAATGCGGGGTCCGAGCTGGAGTAATAACAATTCGCCTGGCGGATGGCAGCGGATGGCACGAGGTCGCGCATGGCGATCGGGTTGATCTGGCAGAGCGCGTGAAAGAACTCCTTTGAGTCGCCATGGCGGGCAAGCGCCTCGCAGTAGCGGATGTGGGCGTGGAGATACATGATGCCGATCTCGCGGCCGAAGTAGCTCGCGCTTTCCGCGCGTTGGAAGTTGGTCTGGATGCCACCGTGGTAAGCCATCGGGCGGTCAAACAAGTGCGCGCCATCGGGACCGAGCAGATGCCCGCGAATCAGCGCGAGATGATGCGCCGCCTGCACCGGCGTGAGCATGTCGTTGATGATCGCATGAATCATAGGCAGCAGGCTGAAAGACAGCCCGGTGCTGCGGTCGCGCGGATGGATCAGTGGTTCCGCATTTCCGTGAGGATGGAAATAGACGAGTCCGGCGATTACGTCATCGACGATGAGGGTGCTCTGGAAGGCTTCGAGGATGGCGGCGGCTTCGGTTTCCAGCGCAGCAGCGCGCGAAACAAGGCCCAGCTTGCGGAAGGCGGCCGCCAGGGTGATGAAAGTCTGATAGTTGAGCGTCACCGTCCATGAGCTGCACAGTTGGTCGCGCATTTCGGGCTTGGCCGGTTGCAGCGAGTCGTTCCAGTCGCCATGGCCGTAAGCGGCCAGCACGGTGCCTTGGATCACGCGCCGCCGGATCAATTCCAACGCACGATCGACATGGCCGAGAATGGTGGTCACTTCGCCGCCGCCGTCCGGTTCGAAGAATGGCAATGTTTCATCTAATAACGAAGCATCGCCCGTGGCATCGAGATATTCGGCGAGGGCGAGAACCGGCCAATACACAATATCGCCATGCGAATCGTCGGGGCGGATGCCGCGTTCGCGTTCAAAGAACATGAACCACTGCGGCCAGTCGCCGTCCGGGTTTTGCTGGCGGAAAACACGGCACAACAAGTCTCTAACAGGATCGAAGCGGCCGAGCGCGAGCAGCAGTTCAAGCGGGCCCTGGCAGACATCGCGGGTGCCCCAGCCACCACCCGAGTATTGTTCGAGCCCGCGGGGCGATAGATAGTGCACGAGCGCGTTTTGGATGAACCATGGCAGGATTTCCGCCACCCGCTGCGCTGAAATCGAGAGCGCGTCCGAGCCTGGAGTGGTGATGGCGAGGGTGTCGGCAACCGATTGCCAGAAGCCTGGCGCATGCGGAATTTCTGACGCCACCAGATTGCCGCGAATCGTAATGCCTGCTGACGACGAGGGTGTGGTGATAAAACAAAGGAACGGCTCGTTGCGGGAATGTCCGTCCTGATAGAGCATTTCATCCCCGCCGACCGCTTCGATGACCGTCGCCGCATCGGGTTCAATGATAAAGCTGCCATTTGGAAAACGCCGGCCTACGTCGCTTTCTGGCACCGCGCGGACGTGAAAGGCATTGCCTGTTTTTTCATATGATACCGTTCCGCTGTGGATTTCTTCATCGCCGTTCACGGCAATGTGGTGGGATATGAGAAACCTTGCCGGCTGGCCCGACACCATATTGAGGGAGAGATGAAGTTTGTGGCTGGTTTCAGCAGCCGATGAGGTCACCTCGATCACTCCGCCGGCATGTTGGTAGATCCAGCGGCAGCTATCCGCCTTCATGGCGAAGGCCGAGGGTGTCCCTAACAGCCGCCATTCTCCGTTGATCTCCACAAAGACTCGCTGGCCGTGGCTGCGGAACAGCCCCAGATAGCTGTGGCAGGTGGAAAGCAGGCGGTTGATGCTGACGTGTCCTTGAGTGACCATCGAATGAAATACGCCACCCATCCATGCAGTGGATGTGAGCGAGGCTTCATCGGGAACCAGCGCGCTGCCGCTGCGCAGGATGTGACCGTGTGGCCGCAGCACCTCAAGTTCCTTGACCTTCAGGACGACATGGCCGCCGCTTGCCGTGTAAAATGACATCAACTTCCCGTCCTCGATTTCTTCATGCCGCACGGCTTCTCCAAAGTATCCACGCGTCTCATCATTTGTTAGGTCGCGGGATTCAAGGCATGGCGCGGTGGTGAAACATCCGCCGGTTCCGCATGGTTCGGTTTCATTTTCCGGCCATGCCGGGCAGATCGCCTCGGGCAATGCAAGTGCGTCATCGATCCGGCCGAGGTCGGCATCCGAAGTCGCGTCCGGATGATCGGCTTCGAACCATGCGAAAAATCCGCGCGTTGATTTCCTCCCGGGATGCAAAGCGATGAGTTCATCCTGAATGCACACCAGGGAATGCTCATGTTGCATGCGCGCCCCGGGCAGTCCGGTGCCCAACGCTGCGGGTTTTCCGCCCGCGCGGCTTGTCAGGCCGTGGAATTGCAGCGCATCGGTGGCGTAGGACACGCCCTTGGAGAGGCTGCCGATCACGGTCCATGGGAAGGCCCCGCCCATCGACTGGTTTTGGCGTGAGGCGATGGCGACACCCTTCGCCGGATGTGCCAGCGGTGAGTGATCGATGTATTGACTTACATAATATTGATTCAGCCGCACCGCACCGTAATGGGCGATGCCGATGTCCTGGGTGTGGATGAGATCGCATTCCGCCGTTTGCGCTCCGGTGTTTTCCAATTCCACGTGCCAGAACCAGGCAGTCGCGCTTTCCGCAAGCAGCAAGCGGATGCGGAAAACCAGATCGCCCCAGCGGCCGTGGCCGGTCATGCCGCGCTCGTTGAAGAGCCATCTGGTCGGGCTGTGCGGCCCGGTCAGCGGGATGCTTTGGATCCGTGTGCCATGGCGGCGGAGATGGATGTTGAGCGGCCCGCCTTCCGCCTCGTTGCCGGGAAACAGGTTGATGAATATTTCGCCGCAATTCATGCGGCGCGGCGAGCCGTTGGAGTTGAGCTGAAACGAAGTGCCCGCAGGGCTGGTAATGGTAAAGGGGAAGGGGATTTCGGAAGGACGGTGGATTTTCATGGGTGTGGCTGGTCTTTAGCCCGTTGGGGAGTTGCCCTTTCCACAACGTTCGGCGTGTTCGACAAACTCGCTGAGCCGGGCGACTACCGAGGCATAGGTGGAGATCGCCTGAAACTGCGTGACGATGAGGGAAAACGCGCCTAACAGCGTGGCGAATGCCATGGCCGACTGGCCGATCACGCCAAAATCGACTTCGCCCCGGATGAACAAAGGCGCGACGATCAGAACCGGGATCAGCTGGATCATGTAGTTGTAGCCGCTGGTGAAAAAGCTGAGGTTGCGGTTGATGGCGATGATGCGCTGTAGGTTGGCGACCACGCTGTCGATGCGTTCATTGACTTTTTGTTTCACATCAAGCTCGGTGCCTGAGGAGATGATATGATTTCCCTCCCTCTGGACCTGGATGAGCACGGAGCGGAAATCCGCCTCGAAGTCGGATTGCCGGTAGTTGAGCCGGATGAGCGGGCGCCCCAGCCAAATGGTGAGAAGAGAACCACCGAGCGCGTAAACCACCGCCACCAGGAATAGCTTGGGGCTGATGTTCCACAATACACCCGAGAAGGAAAGGACGGTCAGTGTGGCATTGAGCATCATCAGCACGAATGACAGCGTGGTGGTGGTCAGTGCCCGCACGTCCTCGGTCATGCGCTGGTCCGGGTTGCTCACCATGTCTTCGCCCACGAGGTGCTGGAACAAGTGGCGTTCGATGTAAACTCCGGTGATGCGGCGGGTGAGCCATTCCCGCCAGAGCAGCCCGAGTCGCTCTTCGGTGAAGCGGAACAGCACGCCGACCAGCGTGGAGCAGGCAAAGACCGCCACATAAAACCAGGCGTAGCGGACAAATCCCGCGGAATCCCGGTTTTCGATAGCCGTCATGAAATATCGCCCGACATAACTGTTGGTCACGTTCATGCCATTGATGCAAAGCATGAGTAAAATCAGGCCCACGAGCATCAGGCGTGCCTTGTGGCCCACGCGCGATTTGAGGAAAAAACCGATGGCGTTCAACAAGCGCCAAATCGTTTTTCGGCTGATGGCTCCTTGTTTGCCGTTCATGTTGTTGGTGGGTGATTTGCCATCTCTCACTCAAGCAGCGCGTAGGCCGGGTCCCGCCAAAGGAAGCTGCCCTGCGGATGATGGACCATGGAGAACCACATGCGGAAAATCATGCCAAAGCCATGAATCGCAATGCTGGCGGATAAGAGAAGCAACAACGAGCGGCTTGATCATGGGTGGATCATTTCCAGCCGCCACCCAGCGCGCGGTAGGCCTGCACCACGGCGAGCAACCGGTCGCGGCGCGCGTCGGTGAGTGTCAGTTCGGAATCGAACAAGCTGCGCTCGGAATCAAGCACTTCGAGATAACTCGATTCGCCGCCTTGGAAGCGGTCGTTGGCGACACGCGCGACCTTGCGGTTTGCCTCCAGCAGGCGTTCCTGTTCGGTGATGATTTCGCCGGTTTTCAGGTGACTGTTGATGGCGTCCGCCGCTTCGCGAAACGCTTGTTTGGCAGCACGGTCGTGTGCGGCGAGCGCCTCGCCGGCCAACGCGCTGGCGGAGTCCACGCGGGCCTTGCCGCGGCCGGCATCGAAAATCGGCCCGGCGAGGCGGGGTCCGATGGTATAGACGGCGGAATTGCTGTCGAGCAGGTTGTCGAGCTGGCTGCTTAGCACTCCACCATTGCCAGTGAGTGATAGTGACGGTAGGCGCAGCGCCTCGGCCACGCCGATTTCCGCGACGGCTGCCTGATAGGCCTGGCTGGCGGCGGCGACGTCCGGACGGCGCTCCAGCAGCGTGGACGAAAGGCCCCCATTGATGCGCAGCGAGCGGTCCAGGCTGTCGAGGCTGCCGCCGCGTGCCACACCGGCCGGGTATTCACCTAACAGGAAACGGATTTCGTTTTCCTTGGCTGCGATCGCCTGCTCGGTGACCGGGATGGCGGTGCGTGCCTGGCCTAACAGCGCCTCGGCTTGGCCAACTTCGAGGTCGGAGCTGACTCCACCGTCGCGGCGCGAGATGACGAGCTCGAGCGATGACTGGCGGCTTTCCGCAGTGCGCATGGAAATGGCGAGGCGTTCATCCAGATTCTTGAGCTCGATGTAGGCGAAGGCAACTGCGGCGACCAGACTGGTTTGCACCGCATCGCGCCGGTATTCGGCCTCCAGCAACCTGGAACGCGCCGCCTCGTTGCTGCGGCGGATGCCGCCCCACAGGTCGAACTCCCAACTGAGTAGTCCTGTTAGATCGTAAATCTCGGAACTTCGGTCGCCACCGGGAGCGACCTGGCCTGCGTTGCGCGAACCGTAGTTTGCGGCTGCGCCGGTGCTGCCGCTGATTTGCGGAAACCAATCGGAGCGCGCGGAATTGGCGCGCGCGCGCGCTTGTTCGATGCGGTAGGTGGCGGCCACCAGATCCGGGTTGTTGGCCAGCGCGCGTTCGATCAACTCGCGCAGAGTGGAATCGGTGAAAACCTGCCGCCATGCCTTGTCACCGAAGGACTCGCCATGGGGCGAGGAATCGCCTCGGATCGAGCCGGGCGCTTTCGCATCAGGCGAGCCAGGCTGCGGTCCGAGGACGCAGGAACTGAGAAACAATAAACCTGGAAGGGTGTAAAATTTTCGCATCGGGACGGTAGTGTGATGGGAGATGCTCCGGGAGGCAACGGATTTATCAGGCGTGTTGAGCCCCCGCCAAGCTGCCCAAAAGGGAAGTTGACCACCATGGCGATGCCGCTTCCATCTGGTGAAATCCTGATGGATTCCGAGCGTTGCGAGTAGGTGATTCGACCATCCGTTACGGCGTATTTGCCTCTGGACAGCGGTGATTTCTTTAGTTGGTATCGAGTGCCCCCTGCACCGCATGGAAACCTCCCCCGATGCAACCCCAGACCTTGTTACCTCGGCACGTGACTTGCGGTGGGAGCTTCTGTTTGAACAAAGCCCGCTGAGCATCCAGGTCTTCGCGCCGGACGGACGCACCATCCGATTCAATCCCGCTTGGGAAAACCTCTTCGGCCTGACGCGCGAGGAAGCCTACGTCTTAAACGTGCTCAAAGCACCGGATCTCATCGCGTCAGGGGCCATCCATCACATTCGCAAGGCCTTCTAGGGAGAGGCGGTTTTCGTTCCACCCGTCCCGTTTCCAGTTCGCGGGAAACCTAAGGAAATCCGCTGGATCGGCGGCACCCTGTTCCCGGTCATCACGCCCGATGGGGTGCTTCAGGAAGTCGTCGTCATCCACCATGATATCACCGAACTCAAGGAGGCGGAGGAAACGATGCGCCGCCTCAATGAGATCCTTGAGGAACGCGTCGCCACCCGCACCGCGGAACTCCGTGCCTCCGAGGAAAACCTCCGTGCCGCTCTTGATGCGGAGCGCCAGATCAACCTGCTCAAGACCAGTTTCGTAGGCATCGTCAGCCACGAGTTCCGCACCCCACTCGGCATCATCAGCACGGCCACCGAGCTGCTCAGCCGCTACGATGGCAAGCTCACCCCACTCCAACGCTCGCAATACACCGGCTCGATCATGGGGGCCGTCAAACGCATGACCGGCATGATGGAGCACATCCTCCTGCTCGCTTGGATCGACAGCGGAAACGTCGCGCTCGCCCTGAGCCCGCTCGATCTAACGACCTGGCTCCCCAAGACCCTCGCGGAAATCAAAGGCTCCTGCCCGTCCCAGGACTACTGTCTGAACCATTTGCCAGCGGACTCAAGACCCCTCGAAAATCGCGTGGAAACCTGCCCCATCGTGCACGATTACCACCTCGAAATCGACTCTTCAGACACGCTGCGCCACGCCTTGATGGACGAAGCCTTGTTGCACCACATCTTCGGCAACCTGTTTTCCAATGCCTGCAAATACTCGCCTCCCGGCTCGCGGATCGACATCAGCCTCCGCCATCAAGCGCCCCACGTGATTCTCAGCATCCGGAATCAGGGCCCCGGCATTCCGGAGGACGAGCAGGCCCACCTTTTTGATGGGTTCTACCGCGGCTCGAATGTCGGCAACCAGCCGGGCACCGGTCTCGGCCTGGCCATCACCCACCGCTGCATCGAACTGCTAGGCGGCGCGATCACTCTCCAAAGCAGTGCCACTGATGGCACCACCTTCACTGTCACCCTCCCGCTTTCCCCATGACCGATCTGCTGCTCATCGAGGACGATCTCACCATGCTCGAACTGCTCGCCACCGCGCTCGAGTTCGAGGGTTTTTTCGTCCATCGCGCGCCGGACGGCCATAGCGGGCTGGAACTCGCCCGCCAGCACAACCCACACCTGATTCTCTGCGACGTCATGATGCCCGGCATCGACGGCTACAGCGTCCTCGCCGCCCTCCGCTCCGATCCACGGCTCGCCTCCACTCCATTCATCTTTCTAACCGCGCGCGGCGAAAAGAAAGACCTCCGCCTCGGCATGGTCAGCGGGGCCGATGACTATCTCACCAAACCTGTCGCCATCGACGAGTTGCTCGAAGCCATCCGCTGCCGTCTCGCCCGCCATGGTGAGCTTGCGCGCAGGCAGCGCGATTTCTCCGACGTCACCCCGCTGCGCGCCCTCGGCCTCACCCCCAAGCAGGCCGAAATCCTCCTCTGGGTCGCCCAGGGAAAAACCAATGCCGAAACCGCCCTCATCCTCGGCATCAGCGAAGGCACGGTGAAAAAACACCTTGAACACATCTTTGAAAAACTCGGCGTCGAGAAACGCGGAGCCGCCAGCCTCATCGCACTCGAAGCGCTGGTGGCTTGAGGTCCGGGCCCGCCCAGCGGATTCCTCCAGTGCCAGAACCGTAAACTGCGCGTTTGTCGCCGGGGAATCCAGAAACAAGCCGCCGCGCCGGGTCCCGGTCGACCGCTCGCATCTTATAAGCCGTCAACTCTTGCGTCTTGAATTCTTGAGTCTCCCCCACATACGTCGAAAGACGGATACCCAACTTCCGAAGAATCAGGTAGGACCTGCCTGTGGTTGTCGGAAGTCACGCCGCCAGTCCCTAAACCGGAACATTCCATGAAGCTGGCCAAGCCGTGGCATCCTTCCCCCCTCGACCCCAAAGCTTTGGCGCGGATAGCAGCGCGGAAACGACACGCATGCCCCCCGACATCGCGTCGCCCAAGCACTGCTTCCGCGTCAAAGCCCTGGTGCCGCTCCAGCCAAGATGCCCGATCAAGGAGCGTGGGCATCCTGCCCACATCAGGAAAAAGCAACCGCCACAACCCGGCCAATGCCCCGCTTGGAAATCCCCCAATTGGCCCCCTCCGTTTGCTCCTGTTCAAAAAACCATTTCATTCGCGTCCATTCGCGGTTCAAAAACTCTTCCCTCTTCCCGAAGAAGTCTCAAAGTCCTGGATGCGAAAGACCAGCGCCAAGCTCCATTTCGACGTTCAATGTTCGATGTTGGACGTTCGATGTTCCTCTTCCCTAACACTTCCAAACCATCCCCTCCGCAACAATTCCGCCACATTGGGCGCGCCTCTTCCCTCTCTTCCGTTCCATGTTTCATGTTCCATGTTTCGTGTTTCATGTTCATCTCCTTCTCCCAACCCCCTCATTTTCAACAACTCACCACTCCCCAGCCGCCGCCCTCCGCCCTCCAGCCTCCGCCCCTTCTTCTCTCTTCCACTGCTCACTGCTCACTGCTCACTGCTCACTGCTCACTGCTCACTGCTCACTGCTCACTGCTCACTGCTCACTGATCACTCGGCACTTTTTTTCGCCCCCAGCGAAAAAAAATCTTGCCGCCCCCCCCTTCACGTTGTTCTTTAGCCACGAAACCTGTGGTGAATCAGGTGCACTGTGTTCGCAATCCCGCTTCCCAGACACCCGCCAACCACTCCAAATACCGACCAAATACCTGAAAAAACCTAACCTCGACCCCAACCCCCGATTCCAAACCAAAAAACAACCATTGTCATGAAAACCACACTTTATTCATTACTCGCCGCCGCTGCCGCTCTAGGCTTCGCACAGGCGCAAACCGCTTACACCACTCCGGTGGGGTATGAAACCGTTGCAGTAGCATCGGGATTCAACTATCACGGCTTACGCCTTCATCAGGCGGCTGTCGCTGCCGGCACTTTCGAAACTGTCGGTGCTTCTTCTGTCACCGACACCGGTGCGGATTTCAGTGCTCTTAGTTCAAATCCTACTACAACCTTCGTTATTGAAATCACCGACGGTGCAGGGGTTTTGACTCAAGTATTGGGTTCTGCTGTCAGCGGTAGCACTATCAATACCACAGATAACCTCAGTGCTGCTGGAGTAGCTAACGGTGCCAACTACAGAATTCGCCCCGCCAGCACACTCTCTAGTGTTTTTGGAGCCAACAACTCTGCTGGTTTGGCCGCTGGTTTCGGCGGCATCGGTGGTGACATCATTTTCATTCCTGATGGTGCGGGTGGATTTGATCAATATTATTACGACGACCTCGAAGGTAGCTGGGCAGACGTTAACGGCGCTCCTGTAAATGGCGCTACTATCCCCTTGGTTTACACTGACAGTCTTATTATTTCCGCAACGGGCTCACTAAACTTGGTTGTCACAGGTGAAGTGAAAACCAAGAACACCCTCGCTGCAACCGCTTCAGGATTCAATTACCTTGGTTCTGTTTACCCAGTCGGCGCCACTCTTGCTTCGACATTTGATTCCGCAATCCCAGACTTGGATAAAGGTTTCGGCGGCATCGGTGGTGATATCTTTTTCGTTCCAGATGGATCGGGCGGATTTAATCAATTTTACTACGATGACCTTGAATCCAGCTGGGCTGATGTTAATGGCGCAGCCATTGACGGTTCCACGATTCAAATGAAACCAGGAGTTATCTTTTCCAATGATGGTGCACCTATGAATCTAAAACTTACTCCTCCTGCTTCTTATTTAAATCTATGATCCTTTGATTGAAATCCACAACCACAACCACAACCATAAATTATAATGAAATCGAAATTAACCATGCTCGCGTTGGCGGCTTCTGCTTCGGCCTCCTTTGCCGCTTCGACGCTCAATATTAACAACTTCTCTGGAGCCACAAATGGCACACCTATAGTTAACAGCGCGGGTGCCGCGCTTGCCGTTAATACATTCTTTGCCAACGGTGGCTACTTCAATACGACAATGAACTGGGCAACTGTGACTGCTCAGGACATCAAGGCTGCATTTGTCGGTATCGATGCTTCGACATTAGCAGTTGGAACTAGAAACGGTCTTTTCACCGGCCAAACCTTTAATGGTGTGCTTCCTGGGGGACTTGCTGGCCAGAATGCATACATAGTTGTGGCAGATAGTAGTAATTTTGCGTTGGCTACCGTATTTGCAGTTTTCAATGCAGGTGTGCCATTTACCGCTCCCGATGGACTCGGTAATAGCTCGCAAACGATCTCGGGTGCCAACAGCGCCAGTGTAGTGTTCGGCACCGTTCGCTCAGTTACAACTCAGCCTAACAACGTTACGGGCGCTAATTTCGCAAATGGCGTTGTGATGGTGAGTCAAAACGTCCCCGAGCCCTCCGCCGCGCTTCTCGGTGCGCTGGGTGCCCTCGGTCTCCTTCGCCGCCGCCGGATCTGATCCAAGCGTTGGCTGAACAAGCACACAACCTTTAACCACAGAGGCGGGCCCCACAAAGGCCCGCCTCTTGCTTTGCAAGGGTCTCTCTGGGGTCAGTCCCCGCAGTCTAACATGAATGAATGGGGTCAGTGAATGGGGTCAGTCCTTGGATTTCAATATGGTGGTTGACGTCCGGGCGGTGTATGTTAGAGATGCCGCATGGCCAGACCAC
>CANLKN010000010.1 GCA_947491475.1 Akkermansiaceae bacterium
CTCCCCTGGCAGGCGGACAGCATTTCCCTGCTGGCCTTGTCGGAGTTGATGCTGCTCAGCGGCAATCGGAACGTGGCCATCGGCGCGCGGGTGGATGCCAGCAGCTACCAGGATGGCGCCATCTCGATGCGGCGTGCAAACCTGGTGGACATGCGCACGACTCTCGGCCTGCCAGCCGTGGCGCATCCCGGGGCAAGCCGTGGTTATCACAGCCGGGACGAGGTCAAAGTCAACACGCCCAAGACGCTCACGCTCACGCTGGCGGCCTCCGCAGTGCTGGATGAAATACGGCTGATCCCGGTCACGCGCGAGGGCATGCCCAGTTATGCCAACTACGGTTTTCCTCGGCGTCTGCGCGTTGAAGCCGCCATGGAGCCCGACTTCAGAGATGCCCGGAAGCTGTTACTCACGCCGCCCCCGTATGGCGATCCGCCGGGGCGGAATATCTTCATCGTTGCCGGTGACGGCCAGGCGGCACGCTACCTGCGGATTACCGCCGTGGCGCTATGGCCGCATGTGGAGTTCTACCGCTTCGCGCTGGCGGAGGTGCAGGCGTATGCGGGAGATGCCAATGTCGCGCTGGGGGCCAAGGTGAGCGCCACGGATCCGGGTGATGAACCCGGCTGGAACGTCGCCGCGCTCACCGATGGAGACGCCTATGAACAAAAGCTGGTGGAACTGCCGGAGTGGTTCCGGCAGATCGAGAGACTGAGGGAATTGATGGCCGAGCAAGCGCGGGCCATGCGGCAACACAACTCGCTGCTCCACACCACACAGGAACACTTGATCCGCGGCAGCAGTGGTGCCGCCGCGCTCGTCATGGTCTCCGCCTCACTCGCCTTATGGCGGCAGAAACGCCGCTACCGGCGTGATCGCGAGCGGCTCAAGGAACGCCTGGCCCGCGACCTGCACGACGACATCGGCTCCAACCTCGCCAGCATTTCTCTGCTTTGCAATATCGTGACCCAGCATCCGGGGGTAGCCGCCAACCACCTCCACGACTTTGCGGAAATCCAGAACATCGCCACTGAAAGCGCGGAGTCGATGCGTGACATGATCACCCTGCTCAACCCGAAGTCCGGCTCCGGCGACTGGCTGGATGTGCTCCAACAGCTTGCCGAGCGGCGTCTTCCCGGCATCGACGTCCGTTTGGAACGAAGCGGCAAGGAGATTCAATCAGGACCGAATCTGGAAACGCGGCGGGAACTCTATCTGTTCTGCAAGGAGGCACTCGCCAACATCGCCCGCCATGCCCGCGCCACAGTGGTCGATTTCAAAATCCTCCTGACCCAGGAGGAGCTGTGCCTTGAATTGCACGACAACGGCATCGGTTTCGACCCCGCGAAACCCAGCGCTGGCTACGGGCTGTCCAACCTGCGCCAGCGCGCCAACCAAATGGGTGCGGAGCACGCCATCACCTCCAGTCCCGGCAAGGGCACCACCATCCGGCTGCGGCTCAAACAAGACCACCGCTGGCAGAATCATTGAACCATGATGACCCACAACCCATCTTCTGAAACCCTGCGTATCTGGCTGCTCGAGGATCACGAGGCCTTCCGCCGCAATCTGATCCGGCTGTTTCAACACACGCAGGATATCCGCATGGAGCACACCTTCACCACGGCGGAAGCCATGCTGGCGCATCTCGACTCCACGGATGGCGAGCCGCCGCGGGCGCTGTTGCTCGACATCGGCCTGCCGGGCATGAGCGGCCTGGAAATCATCGGGGACGTGCTTCGCCGCGCCCCCGGCTGCCGGATCGTGATTCTGACGATTTTCGAAGATGAGGGAAAAATCACCCGCGCACTGACCCAAGGGGCCTGCGGCTACATTCTCAAAACCGCCCAGCCCCAGGAAATCACCGCAGCCATCCGCGAGGCCGTCGCGGGTGGCTATCCGATGTCCCCGCACGTCTCACGCAGCCTCGTGCATCTGCTCACCCGCATGGCACCGCCCGCCGCGCCAACCGTGGTTGACGAGCTGAACCTGACACCGCGCGAAAAGGAAATGCTCCGCTGTCTGGTGGACGGATTGAGCAACAAGATGATCGCGACGAAGATGAATCTCAGCCCCCACACGGTGGATGGCTACCTGCGCACGCTGTTCGGCAAACTCGGCGTCCACAGTCGCGCGGCCGCCGTGGCCCGCGCCATGAAGGACCGGTTGGTGTGATGGCAGGCAGACCAGAACTACATGCGGCGGCTATTTTTCAAGGATTCCGACAATAACGGTGTCGTAGTCAATGTAGGTGTCGTAGCGACCGCGCATCCAGAGAACGCAGTTTGCGAACTCTTTCTGGCGGGGGAGATAGGGTCTGATATTGTCCGCGGCGGGATCGAAGGTGATCTGCTGCCATGTCCACTTGGCACCCTGGTCGGTTGTTGTTCCGCGAAAAATCTGCTTCCTTCCGGTTTCGCCCGGTTTGCCGGTCGCGGGATCCACTTCGGTTGAGAGGTAAACCTGGTTGACGTTGTTGGGGTCGATGGCGATGCCACCGGCATAATGATTTTCCGGCACGTAGAGGTGGCGTCCGGCATGGCCGATCTCCTGCTGTTTCCAACTCCGCGAGGCGGCATCCCAGCGGGCGTAGCGAAAGCGCAGGTCACTGCCCTCATCGCCATCGTGGGAATTGATGAATACCGCGACGGGACTTCCGTCAGGTCCGTATGCCATGTCCCAGACCCAACCACGTCCGGCGGATTTCCCGTCATAGACCAGAGTGGCCTCGCTCGGCAGCACCGGTTTTCCCGCCATGACATCCGCCATCGAGCGGATGAGGCTTCCATCGCTGCGGTGGAGATTTCCTCCGAGATAATACATGTGGTAGATATTGTTTGTGGCGTTGTCGCGGGGATGGCCGTCAGTGAAGAGAAGATCGATCCGGTCCTTTCCGTTATCCGCGTATTTGACGTAAGGCCGGTGTCCGTCCACTTGGACAAGCCGGGTGGCCTTGCTCCAGGAGGCGGCTCCATCCTCCGAGGTGACAAACGAGGGATTGCCTTTGATGCCGCGGAAGAAGTTGTAGATGCGTCCGCCTTCGGCGGAGAGTTGGAAGAGGTTTGAGTAGCAGGTGGACGGGCTGGATTGGTAAACCTGCTCGGGCCCCCATTTGAAATCGACGCCCGCACCGGCCTTTGTGGGCGTGGCGATGCGCCAATACCATTTGTCTTCAAGGCCGTGCTTGGCATAGACCGCGAGTATCCGGCCGTCGCTGAGTTCGAGGAGGGCGGGGTTGTTGTGATCATCGAGGCTTTTCCACGAGCTCAGATCCAGCTCCACCCAACTGTAGGGCGACTGGCGCAGCAAGGGCTCAAGGATGCCCACCTTGGCTTTCCCGCTGATCGCGTCGAGGCTGCCGACGATGAGGTGTTTGCGGGCAACGATCGCGCGGGGATCGTTGAACCACGTCCACCCGCCGCGCTTCTGAATGGTCACGACCTCATGCGGTGCCTTCAGCTTGGCGGCATCGGCTGCGGTGACATTCATGCGATAGAGCTCGCTGCCGGCCAGGAGGAATGCGCCGTTGGTGTAGTCCATCGTATTGTCCGGGCGCACCGGGCCGGGCATGCCGCTGACGAGTTGGGCGTAGCCAAGGCGTCCCTCGGGATTGACGCATCCGAGCAGGCCTTCCCATGCATGGAGTGCGGCGGGCAGGTAGGTTTGTTTGTCGAGGTAGCCGCGGTTGATGCCGGCAAGAAGACCGTAGGCGAAGAAGCTGGTGCCGCTGGTGTCGGGCTCGGGATACCAATCCGGGGCGTTGAGTGAGGTGCGCCACATGCCGTCCGGCTGCTGGTGGCGGAGGATGCCCTGGGTGAGCGTGCGAAAGAGCGCGAGGTATTTTTCGCGCATCGGGTCGTCTTTTGGCAGGTGATCGAGCACGCGGATGAGCCCGGCATAGACCCAGCCGTTGCCGCGGGCCCAGAAGACTTTTTTGCCATCGGGCGTCTTGGCTTGGAACTGGCCTTCGTCGCGGAAGACGAGTTCTTCCTGGGGGTCGAACAGGAACTCGATGGAATCCCAGTAGAGCTTGTGGAGGAGCTCGCGGTATTTGGGATCGCCGGTTGCCGAAGACATCGCCGCCAGCACGGGAGGAGCCATGTAGAGAGAGTCGCACCACCACCACAGGTTCCGTCCGGTGAACGGGCGTTCCTTTTCTTTCCACATCACATGCCCGAGTTCGTCGCGTGGGATGACCTCGCGGTTGAACATTGTTTCCAGGGCAGCCTTGGTGTCGGCGATCATGGCGGCATCGCGCTTAATGGCGTGGATGTCGAGATAGGTCTGCGCGGTGCAGATTTGGTCGGCATTGAGGTGTGGCGCGGGCACTTTCCATTTGGCGGCCTCCGCCCATTCGGTGGCCTTGCGCAGGTAGTCTTCATTCCCCGTGGCGGCATGGGCTGCGAGCATCCCGGTGTAAAACGTGCCGGTGATCCAGTTGGTGGGCGGATGACCTTCATACTTGGTAATTTGGTATTCGGCCACGCGGCTCATGGTGTCCGCCACCACTTGCTTCTCGGCCAGTCCGATCTGGCTCATGGTGAGTTGCGCGCAGGCACCCGAAATCATTGCGGCACTGAAAAGTCCAAGCCATGCAAGGTGCCGGAAGGGATTCGATAGGTAAAACGTGCGTGTGGGCTTTGGGATCATATGAGGGTATTTTTGGAATTTGATTTGGTGGATATGGATGCGGGCAAGGTCAGGGTTCCGTTCCGGATTTTACAGGATCGCCGGCAGTCCGCTTGAGAAGAGTGACCTCGGCTTGTTCGGCGCAGTAGCGGTCCGAAGACATCAGGGTAGGGTCGGTTTTCATGCGCTTGCGGATGGAGTGACCGGTCTCGCGCACGAGCGGTAGGAGGGGTTCGGCGAGGGGGCCAAGGTAGTCGATCATGTTGAGGGCGTTGAGGCGTTCCTGCCAGGTGCCTTCCTTGACGACGCGGTTGAATGCGGCATCGGCGGCGGCGCGGTCGTTGCCGGTTTTGATGAGAGCCCATGCGGCGGCGGCGGCGAGATCGCCGTAGTCGGAGGCGAGCAGTTTTTCGATGAGGGGGGCATCGATGCCTGACGGCAGGCTGCCGCGGTTGCCGATGGCCATGCAGGCATGGTATTGGGCAAGCGGGTTTCCTGAGGCGAGGGCAGCGGCGATTTCGGAATCCGGGGTCTTGTTGATCTGATCGAATGAGGCCCACTTCTCGGCAGCCAGGGTATCGTAGGAACCTTTGAGAAGTCCGCGGCGCGACCCGGCGGCTTGGCCCATTTTATCCAGCATGCCCTCGGGGAGGAAACCGAGGTCGCCCTGGGTCTTGTAGCGGTTGGCGAGGTGGGCGCGCATCACGTCGAGATCATTCGCATGGGCCGGATCGGCAGCGAGGTTGTGAAGTTCGTCGGGATCTTTGGTGATATCGTAGAGCTCCTCCGACGGGCGGGTGGGCGAGCAGAACGGTTTGGCGGCTTCTGGCAGGGAGCCCGACTTCATGGCCTCGCGCAGGGCAACCATGGCGGGGGCGTCCTCGAAGCCGGGGACTTCCTGATAGAGCGGCTTCCATGGCTGGTAGTTGCGGATGTATTTGAATTTTCCGGTGCGGACGGCGCGCACGCAATCGTAGCGGCCGTTGATGCGGTCTCGGGCGGCGGTGACCGCTTCCGGAGCGGGCGGGACGTCCTTGCCGATCAGCGGGCGGCCCTGGTGCCATGAGGGGTGTTTGATCCCGGCGAGGTGGAGGATGGTGGAGGGAAAATCGGCAAAGCTCACGAGGCTGTCATCGGTCGATCCCGGCTTGGGCATGCCCTCGACCGGCTTGCCGCCCGGGGGCCGGATCACAAGGCCCGAGTGAAGGCCGCTGTCATACATGTAGGTCTTTGCACGCGGGTAGCCGCCATCACCGTGGTCCGACATGAAAATCACCCAGGTCGAATCGAGGAGGCCGTCTTCTTCGATTTGCTTGAGGAGGGCGTTCACGCGGCGGTCTGCGAAATTCACATTGTCCGATGTGCGGGCGAGGGCCTCACGCGTTTCCGGCGTGTCGGGGAGCCATGGCGGCACGATGACCTTCGAGCGGTCCACCTTCCGGCCGGCGGGAAGGCGGCCCCCGTTTTTGGCATAGGCAGCCGGGGATTGCACGCAGCCCTGATGCGTGCTCTCGACATTGAAGACCGAGAGGAACGGCTGGCTGGGGTCTTTGCGATCGCGCCAGTGGGCCTTTGTGGAGAGCACGTTCCATGCGCCTTTCGGAACGTCAAAGTTGTAGTCGGTCTTGGCATTGTTTGTGGTGAAGTAGCCGGCCTCGCGCAGGAGTTCCGGATACGTGATCACCTCGTCCAGCGGGCCGGCATCCGAGCGCATGTTCTGACTGCCGAGGCTGTTTGGATGGACGCCAGAAATCCAACACGAGCGATTCGGGGCGCAGACCGCCGCGATGCCGAAATAATGGGTGTAGTTCACGCCCTCCCGAGCGAGTCGGTCCACAGCGGGGGTGTCGGCGAGGCCGGTCTTGTCATTCGGGCCAAAGTGCCTCGCACTGGTATCCTCGTAGGTGATGACCAGAAAATTCGGACGTTCGGGAGCCGGGGACTGCGCGTGAAGAGTGGCTCCGCCGAGGAGCGCGAGGAGAAGAAGTGTGTGGGTTTTCATGCAGTGATTTTAGTGTTCGATCACCTGCCCGAGGATTTTGGTATCGTAGGTGTAGAACTTCGGATAGGTCCCCTGCATCCAAAGCAAGAGGCTTTTGCCCTTGGTCCAAGCGGGGACAACCGGGCGCAGATTGTCGGATGCGGAGTTGGAGGTCAAGGCAGCCCATGTCCAGGATTTGCCTCCATCCTCGGTTTTGCCCATGAAGATTTCGTTCTGGCGATTTCCGGTGGCCGAGCTGATGAGCGGCGTGTTGGTGACGGGATCCGAGCTGGTCGAGATAAAGACGATATCGGGGTTGGAGGGATCAACCGATGCGAGGCCGGTGTAGTCGAGTTCGCTGGAGGCACCGAAATTATCGCCGCCATACGCAAGGAAGCTCACGTTCCAGCGCTTGCCATCATTGCGTGCATAAAAATACCGATGATCGTCGGGGTTGTCATCGGCGCGGAACTGGAAGATCCCGACCGGGTGGCCGTCCGGGCCGGTCTTAAGGTCGAGCTGCCAGCCGCGGCGCATGGCGGCGTCCCCGACGATGGTGCCGTCCTTGAGGAGAGGCGTGAGCTCTGTCGGCGGCGTGCCAGCATCGTCGAGAAGATTTTCATCCACCACGGTGCCATCGGAGCGGTGGAGTTTGTTGTTTTCCATGTAACCGGCGTAGATCGAATTCAGATGCGGCCCGGGGGCCGTGCGGTCCTCGTTGAAATTCACGCGCGGATGGTCATCGGTCGAAAAGATGTGGATTTTGGATTTTCCATCGCCGGCGTATTTCACATACGCGCGGCCGCCGTCGTTGTCTTTCGGCCAGGGGTCGAGGGCATCGAGCACGCGCCCGGCATACGTCCATGTTTCTCCGAGGTCGTCGGAGAGGAGGAAATTCGAGTCGAATCCCCGCGAACGGATACCGTTGAAAATCACGTCCGCTTTTTCATTCCAACTGGCGAGGAGATTCGGATTGGTGTAGGTGACGCCGCCATTGGCTTCCTTGAAGCGGAAGGTCTCCGACCACTCCTTGGGATCGCCGGGGTTTAGGGAAACCTTCGAACGCATGATCGGATCGCTACCGTGCTTGGACCATGTCACGAGGTAACGACCGTCAGGGCGGATCAGAAACGCGGGCGAGGCATGGTCATCCATTTGGAGCCGGTCATCGATTTCGAAACGTCCGCGCACGAGCCCGCCCTCGCGGTCCACCGAATCCAGCTCCACCCAGTAAAGATCAATATCCCCGCGCTGTTCGCTCCCCTGATCGCCATAGGTGACCACCCCGGTCAGCAGAACCGGCTTTTGCGGATTTGAACTGTCCACAATCGCCCGCGGATCCTGGAACCAGCACCAGGCCCCCGGGCGGTCTGGATCGGAAACCTGAAACACTTTCGAGTGCCGACTCGAGAGATCGTCCAAACTGGCGACCGCCTTGCCGGCACTCACTGTGATGGGCAGAGTCCCCGCAACAGGATCGGCAGCGAAGACGGAAGTGGAAACAAGCACGGCGAGCGTGACGGATTTTGGGAGTGGAGTGAACATGGGAAAAAATTCTGGCAAAGACCCATAAAGTCCATGATCACGGAAATAAAGATAAATCTGTGCATTAGAACTTGCGTCTCTCGCATGGAGAATTACTTGCTCTTCCGGTTCCCACTAACCCATGAAAACTCCGCTCTTGTGTCTATTGCTTGCTGCCGCAACCCCTGTGCCTGCGGCGGAAAAACTCAACATGGTGTTTATTATGGCTGATGATCTTGGCTGGCGTGATCTCGGGGTGATGGGCAGCACATTTTACCAGACGCCGAATATCGACCGCCTTGCAGCGGACGGAGTTCGCTTCACCGAGGCTTATGCGGCAAACCCGCTTTGTTCACCGACGCGCGCCGGGCTGTTGACCGGGATGCACCCTCAGCGCACCGGGTTCACGACGCCAGCCGGCCATGATGCCAAGGAAGTGTTTTCCTTCGAGATTGCCGGCTCCGGCCAGCCCTGGGCGAGAGCGGTCAACGCCACTACCGCAACGCGATTGGACACACGATTTTCCACCTATCCGAGCCTTCTCAAGGCGGACGGCTACAAGACCGCCCACTTCGGCAAGTGGCACCTCGGGTTTTCTCCCTACATGCCAAAAGACCATGGATTCGATGTGGACATCCCGGGCTGGAATGTGCCCGGCCCGGCGGCCGGCTATCTTTACCCGTGGAACATCCCGGGCCATCCCTCCCTTCCCGGCGAGACCGGAGAGCAGCTTGAAGAGCGGATGGGCCGCGAGATCGGCGACTTCATCCGCGCGAACAAGGACCGCCCGTTTTTTGTCAACTACTGGGCGTTCACCCCGCATTCTCCCTACACCGCACGGGCCGACCTGATCAAAAAACATGCCGCGCGTGTGGACAAAAACAATCCGCAGCAAAGCCCGACGATGGCGGCCATGATTGAAAGTCTCGATCTCTCGGTCGGCCACATCCGCAAGGTGCTTGAGGAGGAGGGCTTGTCGGACAACACCATCATCGTCTTCACCTCCGACAATGGCGGCAGCGCGTTTGATCAGTTGGACGGCGGCCTGCCGACCAGCAACGCGCCGCTGAAAAGTGGCAAAGCCAACATTTATGAGGGTGGAACGCGCGTTCCGCTCATCGTGTATTGGCCCGGTGTCACGAAACCCGTCACCGTCTCGAAGGCCCTGGTCCAGACCACCGACTTGATGCCCACGTTTCTGGACATTGCGGGAGTGGCACTGCCGAAGGATTACCCCGGTGACGGGACAAGCATCGTTCCGGTGCTGCGCGGGGAAAAGCCGTCCGTGCGTGATGCCATCTACTGTTATTTCCCACACAATGTGGACGCCACCGGCAGTCTCGCCTCCAGCTCGGTGCGCCGCGGGAATGACAAGCTCATCCGGTTCTTCGCGGACAACCCCGATTTTTCCGACCGTTACGAACTTTACAACCTTGCGGACGACATCGGAGAAACAAAGAACCTTGCGGCGGAAAAGCCGGAGTTGGTTCAAGAACTGGACAAACTCCTCTCCCATTACCTGGAATCCAGCGGCGGGCTCATTCCGGGAAAAAATCCCACTTATGACCCGCAGGCGAAGCGTCCGCCAATGGTTGACTCGCTCCATGGAAGTCGTTGATTCACTCCAGCGGCACACCGCCGGAAGTGGCGACCTGTTCCGCCATCCCGTTGATCGGAAGCAGCGGATCACATATGGTGAAAAACACAGCTTGCCAGCCATGTAATGCAAATCATACATCCTCCCGCCATGCGATTTTCACTCTCTCAGACCGTTTCGATTGCGGTGCTGATGTCCACCGCCGGCATCTTGGCAGCACCCTCGAGTGACAAGCCCAACGTCATCATAATTCTGGCAGACGACCTCGGTTACAGCGATACCACGCTTTACGGCAAGACGAAGCTCTATCAGACGCCGAACATCGAGCGCCTGGCCAAGCGGGGGATGACCTTCACCCATGCCTATGCGGCCAGTCCGCTGTGCTCGCCGACCCGCGCCAGCATTTTGACAGGCCAGAATCCCGCGCGCATCGGGATTACCGCTCCGGCCGGCCACGAGAAAAACAGGGTGACGTTCAAGGCCGAGGTGCCCGAAAAATCGCACGCCAATCGAAAGGCGACGGATCTCATTTCCGCGAGCCGGCTCGACACCACATATTACACCATCGGCGACATGATGAAGGCCAACGGCTACGCCACCGGGCATTTTGGCAAGTGGCATTTGGGGCATCCGCCCTACTCGCCGCTTGAGCAGGGCTTCGATGTGGATGTCCCGCACTGGCCGGGACCGGGACCGGCGGGCAACTTCGTCGCTCCCTGGGCTTTTCCGAAACTCAAGGCCACCAAGCCCGGCGAGCACATCGAGGACCGCATGGCGCAGGAAGCGGTCGCCTTCATCGAAAAAAACAAGGATCGTCCGTTTTACCTGAACTACTGGCAGTTCAGCGTGCATGCGCCCTTCAATGCGAAGAAGGAGCTTGTGGAGAAATACCGCAAGCTCATCGATCCGAACGACCCGCAACGCAGCCCGACCTATGCCGCCATGGTGGAAAGCATGGACGATGCCATCGGCACGCTGCTCGACGCCTTGGAAAAGAACGGGCTTTCTGAAAAGACGATCATCATTTTCACCTCCGACAACGGCGGGAACATGTATAACGAGATCGATGGCACCACGCCGACAAGCAACGCTCCGCTGCGCGGAGGCAAGGCCACAGTCTTCGAGGGCGGCATCCGCGTCCCATGGATCGTGGATTGGCCGGGGGTGACGAAGGCCGGCTCACGCTCGGATACTCCGGTGCAGACGACCGACATTTACCCGTCCCTCCTTGCGATGCTTGGCATCGCCCCGCAGCCGGACCAGATCTTTGATGGCGCCAACATTGTTCCAGTCCTCGAAGGCCACACGATCCCGCCGCGCCCCATCTTCACCTATTTCCCCCATTCCCCGGGCGTTCCCGATTGGCTCCCGCCAAGCGCGGTGGTGCATGACGGGGATTGGAAGCTCATCCGATTGTTCCATGAAGGGGAAAACGGGGCCCACGCCTGGCGTCTCTACAACCTGAAGGCCGACCTCGGCGAAAAGAATAACCTCGCCTCTTCCATGCCGGAAAAAGTCGCCGAACTGGATGCTAAAATCGAGGCGTTCCTCACGGACACCCACGCGGTCCAACCGATTGTCAATCCGGCCTTCGACCCCGCACAATACCGCCCGGAGCGGATCGGCAAAGCCCCTCCAAAGAAACCCAAAAACGCGGCGAGGAAAGTGAAAAAACCAATCCCGCAACCGGCCGAATAATCCATGAGGGATTACGAGCTTGTGCGCTTTTGCAGGCTCATCATAGCTGCCACGTTTTACTGAGGAATCAGTGGCCCCACTGTCCGGCGGAACATCCAGCAGGAAGTTGACACAGCCTGCGTAAAAGAGGTATCGCAAGAGGGAGGTCTGAGTCATTCACCACAGGCCATATTTTCCTGTGGCCATGATGTAGAGGCCCATCAGGAAATTGGCGACGGCATGCATGATTACACAAGCGCCTAGGTTTTTGCTCCAAACACATAGCAGATAAGTGAGACTGCCATAAACAAAGGCACCGGCGTAATCGACGGGCGCGTGGGCGATCATGAAGAGGCCGGTGACGATGAGGTAGGATTTCCATGTCGCCTTGCCGAAGGGCTGTTTCCAATAGTCTCCCTCCCAATCGCAGACATAGCGCATGATAAAGCCGCGCCAGAAGATTTCCTCCACGAGCGCGACCACCACCGCAGCGCGCAGGAAACGCAGCACCACGACGCTCCACCAGGTGGCGGGGTTTTCGAAAACCCCGGGATCGAAGCCTTCCGCGCGTGCGTCCACTCCCAACATGGAAAGCACGCCGGTGGTTTTACCGGTGAGGCCGAGCCAGTCATAGGCCATGGTGGGCAGCAGCCAGAAGGCGATGCCAAGCGCGCCGAAAGGCACCGCAACGAGGGCCCATTTCAAGGACCAGTTGAATGTGATGTGTTTCCAATAATAAACAATCAGGCCCAGCGTTACGAGCGTCTGGATCGGATAGATGAAATGGGCGGGATCCTGCCGCCACCATGGGGCTTGCGGGTGATCCCAGCCGATGGAGGCATCGGTGATTTGCAGCACGAGCATGAAGCCCATGAACACCATGAAAGGCACCACATGGGCGCGGGTGAGGCCCTCGGGATTTTTGGCTGGGGTTTGATCGCTCATGCCTGTTAGAGTCTGCTGACAAAGCTCTCCATCCGGTCGGTGGCGGTTCGGATATCCTCGAAGGCGGTGGCATAACAACAGCGCAAAAAGCCTTCGCCGGATTCACCAAAGGCGCTGCCGGGCACGCAGGCGACGTTTTCCTGTTCTAACAATTTCATCGCGAATTCCTTGCTGGAAAGCCCAGTGCTTCGGATATCCGGAAACACATAGAAGGCACCGCCGGGCGTGTGGCAGTCGAGGCCGATCTCGTTGAGTCTGCGGACGAGGAAATCACGGCGTTGATGATAACTGTTCCGCATTTCAAGCATCGCGGAGTGGCCGTTTTCCAGCGCCTCAATGGCGGCGTTCTGGCTCATGATCGGCGCGCAGAGCATCGCGTATTGATGGATTTTCATCATCGCCTCGATGATCGGTTGCGGCGCACAGGCATAACCGAGGCGGAAGCCGGTCATCGCGAAAGCTTTGGAAAACCCGTGCAGCAGGATGGTGCGCTCGCGCATGCCGGGCAGTGAGGCGATCGACAAGTGCGGCTCATCGTCGTAGCGCAGTTCGCTGTAGATCTCATCGGTCAGCACGATGAGGTCGTGCTCGATGGCGAGTTTGGCAATGCCTTCCAGATCCTCGCGGGATGCGCAGGCACCGGTGGGATTGGTGGGGAAGTTGAGCATGATCAACCGGGTTTTCGGCGTGATCGCGGAGGCGACATCCACGGGCTTGAGAGAAAATCCGTGCTCCTTGGTGGTGACCACCGGCACCGGCACGGCGTGAGCCATTACGATGCTCGGTGAGTAGGAGACATAACATGGCTCATGATAGATCACCTCATCGCCGGGATTGAGCAGCGCGCGCAGGGTGATGTCGATGGCCTCGGAGACGCCGACGGTGACGAGCACCTCGCGGGCGGGATCGTAGGAGACACCGAAAAATCCATCCACGTAGCGGGCGATGGACTTGCGCAGCGAGAGCAGGCCGAGATTGGAGGTGTAGGTGGTCTGGCCTTTTTCGAGCGAATAAATCGCGGCCTCGCGGATATTCCACGGTGTGGCAAAGTCCGGTTCGCCGACGCCGAGCGAGATCACATCGTCGCGGCCCTGCACGAGTTCGAAGAAATCGCGGATGCCCGAGCGCGGGATCGAAGCGATGTTGCGGGCGATTTTGGCTGAATAGTCCATGGAGAATCCGCCGTGCGGGCGGGCGCGGAATCTCACCCGGGCTGACGGCCCGCGTCAATGCTGGGCTTGACCCGTGGCGTGTATCCCGGCATCCCTCGTGCGATGGCCGAGCCCCGGAAAATAGCCTTGTTTGGCGGCACCTTCGATCCCGTGCACCGCGGGCACATTCATCTTGCGGAAATCGCGAGGGAGAAACTCCATCTCGACGAGGTGCGGTTTCTTCCCTGCCGGATCTCGCCACACAAACTGGATCAGATGCCGACTCCCGCTAAAGATCGCTTAAAAATGCTGGACTTGGCGACAGTGGATCTGCCGTGGGCGGTGGTCGATGATTTCGAGATCCGGTGCCAGGGACCGTCGTATTCATGGCAGACGGCGGAGGCGATGGCGGAGAAGTTTCCCGGTGCCCGACTGTTTTGGATCATGGGCGACGATCAATGGCGCGTATTGCCCGACTGGGCGAGGCCGGAACGCCTCGCGGCATGCGTGGAGTTCATTGTTTTCCAGCGCGGCGGAAAACCACAGCCGCATGAGGGATTACGCCTGCATGTGCTGGATGGCGGGCATCCGGCATCGGCCACGGCGATCAGGGAGGCCATTGCACGCGGCGACATGAACCATCCATGGCTTGACCCTCATGTGAGCTCTTACATCGGGGAGCACCGTATTTACCATCAGTAGCAGCGATAGTGACGACCGTATGGCCGGTAATAACCGCCTCCTCCGTAGTAGTTATGGTGATGGTTGTTATCGTTGGCGATCGCGTAGCCAATCAAGCCTACAGCGGCGGCACCGGCCACAGCGACTACTGGATCGACCGATTGAACCGGCCGGCCGGCCGAATCATAGGTGGTCATGCAGCTCATGCTGGAACCGACAAAAATGAGGGCAAAAACAGTGCACCAACGTGAATTCACAATGCGTGTTTTCATGTGCTGATGGACGGCCCGGAGCGGCGATTATTCAATCGTTTTCCGGGAATTCTTTTCACACCCGCAGCCGTGGCCGCAGCCGGATTTGCCGCGCGGCCGGCGGGCGAGGCGGACGAGGAAGATCGTGAGCGTGAGCACCACGATTCCGACAGAGGTGAGCGTTTGCCATTCCAAGATCAGAAACCGATGAGTCTGCCGGTTTGAAACACCAGCAATGACGAAAGATAAGCGAAACCACACATGAACACAAACTGCGCGATCGCCCATTTCCATGAGCCGGTTTCCCGGGCCACCACGGCGGTAGTCGGCAGGCATTGCAGGGCATAGATGTAAAACACCAGCAGGGAAATCATCGCCAGCGGCGTGAACAAGGGCGAGCCGTCCGGCCAGTTCGCCGCGGAGAGCCGCTCGCGCAGCGTTTCACGCGTTTGCTCCTCATCATCGGCTTCCTCCACACGGAACAACACCGCCATTGAGGAAACAAAAACCTCGCGGGCGGCAAAGGAGGTGAGGATGGCGGTGCCCACCCGGCCGTCGAATCCGAGAGGCTTGACCACCGGCTCGATCACCGCGCCGATCCTGCCCATGGCGCTGTGTGCGAGGGCCTCGGCTTCGTCATCGCTCTGTGATTTCGGATAGGTGCTCAAAGCCCACAGCAGGATGGACAACCCGAGAATGATCGTGCCCGCCTTGGCGACGAAGGCCCGGCCACGCTCGAAGACGTGGCGCACGATGTAAGTCCATTGCGGTGCGCGGTAAGGTGGCAGCTCTAACAAAAAATGATGGGAACCGCTCTCGGGGCCGAGTTTTTTGCGCAGCAGCCGTGCGACGACAAAAGCGCTCAGCGTGCCCAGCGCGTAGATGGAAAACAAAACAAGCGCTTGTTTCCATGAGCCCTCGTTTTCATGCAACAGCAGCGGCACGATAAGGAAATAGACCGGCAGGCGGGCGGAACAACTCATCCACGGCGCGACGAATATGGTGACGAGACGCTCCTTGGCGGAGTCGATGGTGCGGGTGGCCATCACGCCGGGAATGGCGCAGGCATAGGAACTGAAGAGCGGCAGGAAGGCCTTGCCGCTGAGACCGGCTTTGGCCATCACGCCATCCATCAGATAGGCGGCGCGCGCCATGTAGCCGGAACTTTCCAGCAGGCCAATGAAGAAGAACAGCAGCAGGATTTGGGGGAGGAAAATAATCACACCACCGACGCCGCCGAGCACTCCATCCACCAGCAACGAGCGCAGATCCCCCTCCGGCATCATCGATTCGACCCAGCCGGCCACCGCCCCCTGACCGGCTTCGATCCAACCCATCGGGATTTGCGCGAAGGAAAAAATCGCCCAGAAAACCGTGAACATCGCCGCGAGAAAAACGACCCAGCCGATCACCGGGTGGAGCAACCAATGGTCAAGCCGGTCGGACACGGTGAGTTGGTGCGCGTCCGGGCGGCGGGCGGCAAGCTGGCAAAGATCGCGGATGAAGTCGCGGCGCTCTCTCTCGCCGTCATCCGCGCCGACGCTCCACTTCGCCTGCGGCGGGATGGGAAAAGGGTGGCGCAGCGCTTGTTTCAACTCGATGATCCCCTTCCCGCTACTTGCCTGCATGGGGACTACCGGGATTCCAAGTTCTTCGGAAAGCTTGACCGGATCGAGCCGCAGACCGGATTTTTCGGCCATGTCCACCATGTTGAGGGCGAGCACGGTCGGCATCCCGAGTTCGATGACCTGCAAGACGAGTTGGAGATGACGCTCGAGGTTCGAGGCATCCACCACGCATACGACGAGATCCGGTTTCGACTGGCCGGGCAAATCGCCGCGAAGAGCATCCACGGCCACTTTCTCGTCCGGCGATGGCGCGCGCAGTGAGTAGCAGCCGGGCAAATCAAGCACCCGCAGTTTGTTTCCGTGCGGCGTGAAGGTCTCGCCCGATTTGAGTTCCACGGTGACGCCGGAATAATTGCCCACCCGCTGGTTGGCCCCGGTCAGTGCGTTGAAAAGCGTGGTTTTACCGGCATTTGGGTTGCCGATGAGCGCAATGGTGGCCGGTGTTTCGGTGGAAGGCTGCATGACTTTTGCCGATTCTAGCGCATTGGCGCCACCAGCACCTGCTCGGCCAGTTCACGGCTGATTGCCATTCGCGTGCCGCAGACTGAGCAGATCAAGTTGCGCCCGCCGGCCAGCTTGCGCACTTGCAGCTGTTCGCAAAATCCCATGTCGCGCAGCCGCTCGCAGCCCGGGCCGCTGAGAAAACGGATCTTCACATCGCAGCCCACTCCCACTTGATTGAGGGTCATGGCGCTGTCGATTTCCAGATCGGCCGCGAGTGCGTAAGACATCGTGAAGCCACTATCCGCAATTGAGACTGGATTGCAACAAGAAAAACCGGTGGTTTCTATTGTTGGGTTCCGGATGATCTTTTCAAACCGTCTTCAGCGTCCCTCGGCGATGCGTTCGGCGAGCATTTCCGGCAGACCGGCGGTATAGATTTTGCGCTGGGTTGCCCCGATGTCGTATTCCACGCGGCGGAAGCTGATCAGACGCTGGTCGAGATCGAAAATGACATAGCAGGCGCGCCAGTCGCCATCGCGCGGTTGTCCCACGGAGCCCACGTTGATGAAGTATTTCGCGCCGTCTTCGATGATCAAGGAGTCGGTGGTTTCTTCCCTGACGCGGTCGTTTTTGATGTAAACCCGCGGCACGTGGGTGTGGCCATGAAAACAGATCTGTGTGAACTGGTAGGAGAAATTCGACATCGCGTCGAAGCGGTTGGTCACGTAGTTCCAGTGGCTTGGCTGGTCGAGCGTGCTGTGGACGACGGTGAAGTCGGCCACCTGGCGGACCATGCGCAGGCGGCGCAGCCACTGGCGTTGTTCGTCTGAGAGTTGGCGGCGCGTCCATTCGAGGGCGGTGGCAGCCACCGGGTTCATATTTTCCAGCGAGTGGCTGCCGGAGGCATCCTCGTCGTGATTGCCCTTCACAGTGGGGCAGTCCATCGCCCGGACGCGCTCAAGACAAGCGGCGGGGTCGGCATTGTAGCCGACAATGTCGCCCATGCAGACGTAATCCGTCACGGATTGTTTGGATGCGTCTTCCAGAACGGCCTCGAGGGCTTCCAGATTCGCGTGAATGTCACCAAATAGAGCGATCCGCATGGAAAATCAGTGGAGTTTTGCGCCAGAGTCTGGCGATTCAGGCCGAGCTGTCGAGACGAATTCCGTAATCAACAGCCCTTTTGAGCCGGTCCGCCACCGCAGTTGCGGTGAGGGCCGATAAGGTTTATGGAGCCGTGCAGATGGCATTGCACACCAAGGATTTCGACTATCACCTGCCCGAGGAATTGATCGCCTCGCGGCCTCTCCAGGATCGTGCCGCCTCACGGATGCTGGTAATTCACCGCGAGCACGGACGCATTGAGCACCGGATGTTCCGGGAACTGCCAGAGTTTTTCAAACCGGACGATTTGCTGGTGCTCAACGATACCAAGGTGGTCCCTGCGCGGGTTTTTTCCGATGACGGCGGCATCGAGTTGCTCTGCCTCGATCGCCACTCGCCGCTGGAATGGCGATGTCTGGTAAAGCCCGGCAAACGCATGAAAACCGGTGGCACAGTCTGCGTCGGCGGAATCACCGGAACGGTCGTGCAGGTCATGGAAAATGGCGATCGAATGATCCGCTGGGAGCGCGAGCTGGATCTTGCGGCGCATGGGCATCTTGCGCTGCCTCATTACATGGGGCGAGACGACGAGGCGGCCGACCGCGAGCGCTACCAGACGGTCTATGCCCGCGAGGAAGGAGCGATCGCCGCGCCCACCGCCGGGCTGCATTTCACGCCGGAGATGCTTGAAACCCTGCCACACGCGTTTCTCACGCTCCATGTCGGTGTGGGCACCTTCCGACCGGTCAAAGCCGAGTGCGTCACCGAGCACTTGATGCATTCGGAAAAATACGCCGTCAGCGTCGAAACCGCCCGTCGAATCAACACCGCCGGCCGCGTGGTGGCGGTGGGCACTACGGTCACCAGGGTGTTGGAAGCCGTCGGCACGGGTGGCAGTGAAGGAGGCAAACGCATCAAGGAAGAAAAACAGGCAGGTGATACTGACATTTTCATCTACCCGCCGCATGACTTCCAAGTGGTGGGGGCCTTGCTGACGAATTTCCACCTGCCGCAAAGCACCTTGATCATGCTGGTGAGCGCGTTTGCAGGACGAGAACTGGTGCTGGAAGCCTATCGCCAGGCGGTGGCTCAGCGCTACCGTTTCTACAGCTACGGCGACTGCATGTTGCTGCTTTGATGCGCGGCCGCACACCTCGCAAGCGAGGGCTTGCAGCACCCTGCTCGATGCGGTTTAGTGAATCCAAGCTACAAAGATACTGAACTCCGTCCACCCAAGACCATGGCCAAGCCGCGCTCCAAACTCAAACAATCGCTCAAGCAGCTTGCTGAGATCCAAGTCAACGATTGGGATTTCATGGCGCTGATGAACAAGGACATCAAGGATGTCGAAATCACCAATTCGCTCCGGAAATTGGGCAACCTGCAAGTCATGGAATGGGACTTCAGGACCGTATTGCCGGCAGTGAGCAACCTGGCAAACCGGGAGGTGGATGTGGCCGGCATGTTCAGGCGGGCCGCAAATTACAAAGTGATCGAGTGGGATTTCCGCAAGCCTTTCCAGGGTGTCAGCAAACCCATATTGAGTCATGGAGAAATGCAGGCCCTCACCGGCCGCTTGAAGGATTTCCTCCAATACACGGCCGCCAGTTTGGTCGCTGATCCCAAACACGCGCAGATCCGGACCCAGCAAATCGCACCGCAGGTGCTGCGCCTCAAACTGGTGCTGACAAAACGCGATGCGGCGATGCTGATCGGGACCGGAGGCCACACGGCCGCCGCGCTCCGGCACATCCTCAAGGCCGTCGCGGGGAAACAAGGCATCCACGTTTTACTGCAAATCCTATCGCATGAGGAGGATGCCGCGGCACAACAGATGGCCCGCGAACCGTCTGCCCACATTTGAGGGGTGAGTTTTCAGCGCACGCGTTGACACGCGGGCAGGTCGCTTCATAATCATCGCCAATGATTTGTTTCCGATGGCTGCCTGCGCTTTGCACCACATTTGTGGTGGCCGGCTGCATGCCATTTGATTCGGAAAACACGTGGCGTGCCGCCGTGGACACCCAGGCGTCCCAGCTCGGATACCGGAACTGGATCGTCATCGCCGAGGCCTCGTTTCCCTCACACAGCCGCGTCGGCGTGCGCAAGGTGAACGCACCGGTGGAAGTGCCGGAAGCTCTCGACTACGTCTTGCAGGCGCTCGAACGCACCGAAAACGTCCGCCCGCAGGTCTATCTCACACGCGAGCTCAGATCGGTGGAAAACGACTTCGCCCCGGGCATCGAGGAACTCCGCAAGCGCATCCAGACTTCGCTTCACGGGCATGAACCCGCCGAGCTCGACCAACAATCGCTGCTCACTCTGATGGAGGATGCCAACCGAAGTTTCGACGTATTGGTGATCCGCACCCAGACGGCCCTGCCCTACAGCTCGGTCTTCCTGGAACTCAAGCCCGGCTACTGGGATGCGGATTCAGAATCCCGCCTACGAGAACGAATCGAGCACGAACGCCTGCAAAGACTTGTGCGACCGTTCCCATGAAGTCCATCCTGCCTGCGTGACCCGCAAAGACGATGACCTCCGCCGCGAACGCGAAGCCGCCTGGATCGGCGACGCCGTGTTGGCACTATTCGCCCGCCAATTCGTGCTGCGCGAGCGCGATTCCATGGATGGCGAGTGGTTCACCCGGCTGACTTCCAACGATTTCCTCAGCGCCTTCGGCAATCCAACCCGGGTCGAGGCCGAGATCGGAAAACTCTACCTCGATGGAGGATTAGAGGCCGCCTACGAATGGATGGATGCCCATCTGATCCCGCTTTTCCGCAAGCAGGTAGCCAACAAACGCTAAACTCCCCTGCCCTACCACCTGAGGGCCTGTCTTGTTTCGTGCCTGATCTTGACGGATGGGGAAGTTCCGGTTGCGATCGAGGCAATGAATGCAGCAACCATGCGGACACCCTCAAGATGGACCCGGCCGGGACTTTGCCAACCGCATGATGGCATATTCCGCCTGCTGTGCCTTTTCACGTTGGCGATTTTTGCCGTGAGCGGAGCAGCGCATGCGGAAAATGGCATCGTGGTCTGGAAAGAACGGCATTTTCACAACGACGACCGTGCGCAGGCCTTTGTGTTCGATCACATGAAACCCTCGTCTGAAATCACTTGGTATCACATGGGTGCCGAGCGCATGGGCTTCGAAAAAAATCAGTTTTTCAAACACATCCTGCTGCCGCCGTCATTGCCGGCGGAGCTTGCAGAACCCGAGCAGCTCGCTTCATACCGACAGCAGTTTGCGGAGTTGGATGCGTTTGCCACGCGCTTTCCCGCAGCCGCTGCCCTCCTCAAGGCGCAACTGGAAGTGATGCGCAGCGTGATCGCTGATTATGAGGCCGGGCAGGTCTATTTCAGCGGCCAGTGGATGCCCCGCGCGGATTACGAGGCGCGGGTGACCTCGCGAGACAAAAAGATGCGTGAAGCAGCCGCTCTGCGTGAGGCCGGGCGCGAGAAAGAGCGCCGCGAGCAAGCGAGCAGGCAGTTTGCCAAGGAGCTCAAAGAGGGACGGAAATATGCCTATACTTATGGTTTCGGGCTGGTGATGTTTCTCATCCTGCTGGTCACCGCCATTGTCCGGCGCATGGGGCGTTTTTTGATTCTCCTGATCCTGGCACCCATCACGGCAGCTGCCTGGTTTTCTTATAAACAACAAAGCTACGACTGGATCCAGCAGCACGCGGAGAAAATCTCACGTGTTTGGAAAACCGCCGACGCTCCCTGAACGTCCCGGGAACGGCAATCGCTCCCACTCTCAACTTACCCTTGAAAAAAAACACCCGGCCCTTGGGGAAGGGGCCGGGTGCGATGAAAGATTTGATCAAGAGGTGGAATTACCAGCCGCCGCCGCCTTTGTTGCCGCCGCCTTTGTAGCCACCGCCTCCGCCGCCGCCACCTTTGTAGCCACCGCCGCCGCCACCCTTGTAGCCGCCACCGCCGCCACCCTTGTAGCCGCCGCCGCCACCACCACCACCGTAGCCGCCGCCACCACCTGGCCGGGCTTCCTTGGGCTCGGAGGCGTTCACGCGCAGTGGGCGTCCATTGTAATCATGATCGTTGAGGGCCTCGATGGCCTCATTCAATTTCGATTGGTCGCCAAGCGTCACGAAGGCAAATCCCTTGGATTGTCCGGTATCGCGGTCAGTGATGATTTTGACCCGTTCGACCGGTCCATAAGCGGCAAAGAGATCAGAAACGTCTCCTTCAGTAGCAGTGTAGGGCAGATTGCCCACGTAGATATCCATTGTTTTCAGTTCTATAATAACGCCAGTTCATTCCACACTTCCTTTGATTATGGCGTCAGAGACTCAACAAAGCGCACTTGAAATGCCGTCAGGCTCGCAAGCGACCGGTAAGCTGCGGGTCGTTCCGGTGAACCGCAAGATTTGTTTTTATCTGCGCCCCCCGAATCGCAAGAATCCCTTGTGGGGAAAGCATTCCAGCTGCGAAATAACTTTCCCTCAGCCGCCGGAATAAAGATTTTGTCGGTGGAAACTTCCTGCAAGCTGCCGCGATCCAGCCCAGGGCAAACCACCTTTTAAAAAAGTCCCCAGCCATGAACCTATTGAAATCTTATCTACTTTTTGCCCTGTTGCTTGGCTCGCACGCTGCCGCAGAGATATCGGTGCTGTTCATCGCCGGCCCCAAAAGCCACGGCCCCGGAGAGCACGAACATCCGGCCGGTTGCGAGTTGCTTGCCAAGCACCTCAATGCCAGCGGTCTGGGCATCACCGCCGAAGTCTGCATCGGCTGGCCTGCGGATGCCGCAAAAGCCGCCGCTGCGGACACGCTCGTCATTTACAGCGACGGAGCCGACGCCCACGCTGCGAAGGGCCATCTGGCCGCTCTGCGCGAGCGCCACGCCGCCGGCAAGGGATTGGTGGTCCTGCATTACGCGCTCGAACCTGCGGATGCCGGGATGGCGGAGTTCCTCGATGAAGCCATCGGCGGTCATTTCCAAGAGGGTTGGTCGGTCAATCCGGTTTGGAAAATGACAGATCCGCTGCTGGCCGATCACCCGGTGACCCGTGGGGTGGCACCATTCGAGATCGAGGAGGAGTTTTACTATCATATCCATTTCCGCGAGGGGGTGATTCCGTTGATGCGGGCGCTGCCACCGTTGAGCTCACTGGGCGAGGACGGCCCGCGCTCGGGCAATCCGGAAATCCGCAAACAACTCGCCGACCAAGTGCCTCAGACGCTTGCCTGGGCCGTGGAAAACCCTGGCGGTGGCCGTGGCTTCGGCTTCACCGGCGGTCATTTCCATCACCACTGGGCCCATGAAAGTTTCCGCAAACTCGTGCTCAACGCCATCATCTGGACCGCTGGAGTGGATGTGCCGGAAAAAGGCGTTCAAGCGGAAGTGACTGCCACACCCGCGCACCGGGATATCGATACCGCGATCGCCAAAGATGACATCCATGATGTAAAACTCCATCTCACTCAAAACCCTGAGTGCATCCACAAAGGCGGCCGCGCAAACTCACGTCCTCCGCTCGAACAAGCGATCCTGCGCAACAAAACCGCCATCGCCATTCTCTTGCTCGAAGCCGGTGCCGACCCGAGCCTCTCCAACGCCGCACAACGCAGCCCGCTGCACCTCGCCATCGAGCGCAACAACCCGGAGATCCTCGCCGCACTGCTCAAGTCCGGGGCCAAACCCAATCCGCAGGACAAGGCCGGCTGGACTCCTCTCCACCATGCCGCCGCCAAAAACCAGACCGTCAATGCCAAAATCCTGTTAGACAACAAAGCCGATCCCATGATTCTCAGTGAACTCGGTGGCACTCCGCTACACGAGGCGGCTGCCAGTGGTGGCAGGGAAATCATCCGCCTCTTGCTCGATCACAAGGTCGATCCCGATTTGCAATCCAAGCAGGGAGTCACCGCACTTGATCTTGCCAGGCAATACCAGAATGAGGCGGCAATCAGCGAACTCCGTGGCGGAGAGTGATTTTTCAAGATGGCCTGCGGACCTCCATTGTCTTGAGTCCAAGACTTATCCAGAAGTAAGTGTCAATGTTCGATCATCCGGCGGACGATCCTGGTGTTGTAATCATACCCTTTTAGCGGATCTTTGCCCGTTGAAATTCCGAGATCAGGCCTTTGCGTGTTTGCGCAGCAATTGCAGCCGCTCGGTGGCGGCACCGGAAACAATCATCTCGCGGGCGAGTTCGATGCCGTCGCCCATGTTATCAGCCAAACCGGCGCAAGCAATGGCGGCACCGGCATTCATCAGGACCATATCCCGTTTCGGCCCTGTTTCGCGGCCGGAGAGGATCGCTTCGAGAATCGCGGCGTTGGCTTTGGCATCACCGCCACGGAGTTCATCGACTTCGGCGTGCTTCAATCCGAAATCGCGCGGTCGCACCTCTTCATCCTCCAGATCCTGGTAGAGTCCGGCTTTGCAGATTCGGGTGGAACCCATCAGGCTGACCTCGTCCACCGAGCGACCGTCACCGGTGGTTCCGTGCACGACCCAGGCGCTATCGCGGCCGAGGCGTTGCAAAATTTCCGCAAAGGCCGGGCAAAGCTCGCGGGTGAAGACGCCGACGAGTTGGCACTGCGGCCGAGCCGGGTTGAGCAGCGGGCCGACGATATTGAAAATCGTGCGCACTCCGCGAGCGGCGAGGGTTTTTCTCACGCCAGCCACCGCTTTGAAGGCTGGATGATACATTGGCGCGAACATGAAGCCGATACCGGCCTGTTCGATGCAGTTGCGGAAATCATCCGGACCCATATCGATGCGGATGCCGAGCGCCTCCAGCACATCCGCGCCGCCGCTTTTTGAAGTGATGCCGCGGTTGCCGTGTTTCACCACAACCGCCCCGGCGGCGGCCGCCACAAACATCGCGGTAGTGGACACATTGAAGAGATCGAGTTGATCGCCGCCGGTGCCGCAGACATCGAGCGTCGGCCCCTCCAGGTCGAGCAAACCCAAATGCGGGTCCACCGCATGGCCAAGGAACGCCTCCACGAAGCCGGCAATTTCGCCGGGGGTCTCGCCCTTTTTGGACAACGCTTCCAGCAGGTGCTCCTTCTTGGAGTCCACCACAGAGGTATCCAGCAGCAGATCGGCGGCCACCTGAACTTCACGCGATGAAAGTTCCTGCCCGTTTTCCAGATGGTGAATCAATGCGTCCATGGCAAAAGTTTAGACACGTGGCAGAATCAGGGCCAGAACGATCGTCGGGAAATCAAACCATCGCCTGCGACGGGAGTTTGCAACTCATGGCGATGGAATCACCGTGACCAAAAGTCGATAAAAACGGTGTGCGTTGGCAGGCAGGGCGACGGATTCCTTGACCACAAGCGGAACCGAGCCAGCAACGGCGGTCCCTTCCACCGGCGGGTCAACGCCCGCCTCTATGCCCAGCCAGTTTCCGTTTCCGCTCTTTTCGACAAGCGTGTTCCACACGCCGCCGATGAGTGAGTTGCTCGCCTGAATTTCGAGTTTCAGGTTCGCGACCGGCGATAGGGCGCGGTTTGCGGCGAGCGTGATCGTGCGCTCTCCGTCGGACTCGCCGGTCGTGATGACCGACAACAACAATTCCATGGAATCCCGGGACTTCGCCGAAGTTCCGATGGCCGCTTCGATCAGGTTGACGATGCCATCCCCATCCGGATCGGCGTTGAGATCACTGATCTCGGGCTCCGCAAGCTCGGATTCGGTGAATTGACCAGCCAGCCAGAGTTGGAGCGGGTCGTCTTGGACACCTTCGCGGACAAACCTCAGCTGATCGACGTAGCCGCGGTTTTCGCCATCGATCAGCGAGTTGCCATCCCGGGAATAGCGCCACGCGATCGAGTGTGGTCCCGCAGGGAGATCGACGACCACCTCGGCCCAGTCGCCAGTGGTGCCGCTGATGGGTGCCGGGGTGGTTTGGGCTTGATTGTTGATGAGGAGCGTAAGCCTGCCGCTGTTGACTCGCGACGAGACTTTCCACCAAAAGCTGAGCGTGCCCGGGCCCGTGACTTGGGTGGTGAAACGGGATTGTTGGTTGGTTCCCAAAGCTGGGGAGATTGCCGCATCCACTCCGTCGCGCCGGACTTCGTATTGCCCATACCATTCGCCGATGCCGGCGGAGGTGAGAACCATGGACGGCGGTGTATCCAGACCATTGGCAAGAGATGTCCGGAATACGGCGGTCGCCTGCACGTTTCTTACGATCGCAAAAGCCGCATACGGGTTGGTGGAGCCATTCAACTCCGGAAGACTCGATTTCCATCTTTCAAAGGTATCACCGGATGCCGGAGTGGCCACAATTTCAAGTTCAACGCCGACAACGGATAGTTAGGCAGTTGCGGCGACACCGTGTGGCTGCCGCCCGGCGAAAACAGGGCCAGTTGATAGAGCACAGAGGCCGCATCCTTGGGCAGCGTGCCGTTCTGAAATTCCTGGAGATTGGTGCTGCCATCGCCATCGAAGTCCCCTTCAGCCGTTTGATTGAGGTTTGCGAAGTGTGACATCTCCCACGCATCGAGCATTCCGTCGTTGTCCTCATCCTCGGTGTTGATGCTGGAACCTTTCATGTTGAGAGTGGTGTCGATGGACACCGACGTCGTGTTGGTCAGCAGCAGATAGTAATCGTTAGCCGGGACAAAGGGCCAGGTGGAGGTGAGTGGTTCATTAAAGGTATAACTCACAGGATAAGGCGACGAGTTTTGCTTATGAGCCACCGTTGTCACGGCTGTGTAGGGCAGGGAACCTTGTTCGAGCTTGAGCATCAGGCCTTGGGCGGATTGCAGGCACTCGATCTTCAGGCGGGTGGCGTCCGGCGCGGTGGTAATTCTAACAAGCCGGCTTTGATTCGCAGGAACCGTGAGTTGCGCCGAACCGCTGTGATAATTCAGCTCGCGATCCACTGTCACCTGGGCGGTGGATACTGAGGATGAAACATCGACCGATCCGCCCGACGTGCTGCCATAGATGCCGAGGAAATACGTGGCTCCCGGCCGCAACGGCGGGGTCACCAGACTGAGTGTTCCAGGGGGCATCGCCTTGGGGAAAGCGGCGGTGGCAGCCTTGTTTTTCGCATCCGATCCCCAATCGACGAATGTGGGGCTGCTGATCGTAGTAGCGCCGGGGAGAACGTAGGAAAATGGCGGCAGCGTGTCCCGGATGTAGGCGATCGAACTTCCGCTGATGCGGCTGAAAAACGGGTTCCATTCCACGGGAATGCCGGAACGCGGAATGGTGAAGCGATAGTATCTCCAATCACGCTCGGCGAGGTTCTGATTGGTGACAGGTGCCGTGGTGGTGAGATCCAGATCGGTGACCACGCCGGAGTGCGCCTTGAGCCGGTAGCCGCTGCCTGTTCGCTGGGTGCCAAGCGGCTCGGACTTCACGGCGATAAACCAACGGCCCGGCGTGAGCTTGTCCGGTTTGGCCGTGGCGGTGGCAAGCTCGGAGAAGTTTCCGGTCTCCGAGGTTTCGGCGATCATTTTGTATTGGAACATCCGGTTTCCCGATGCGCCGTTGGATGAGTGGTCGGGTGAGGGAATGTCATTGTTGCGAATATAGACATTGGTGTTGCCGCCGTATTGTTCGAGGGCGAGGCGCATCAGACCGAGATTGTCCGCGGAAACATCGAGCGCGAAAAACTCCCACGCGTCCTGAGGAAGCTCGCGGCGGATTCCGAGTCAATCGGGTGCTCCCGGGCTGGTGTCGCCGGCGAGTTGGTTGAATGCCGCAGGCAGCGTCCATGGCGCGGCAGTCAGTCGCACCGGCTCGCTGCGCAGGATGTAATCGGTGGTGCCCTGCCCCTCCACCTCGATGAACCAGTTGGTGTCGAATGTCAGGAAGGGAGGAACAATCAGCAGGGAGCGACCGACCATGGTGGCTGGCGCAGCCGTTCCGAAGTCCAGCTCGGATTTGTAAACCCGCACGATCGGGTTGCCTTGATCAAGTGTGAGCAGCCAGCCAAGCACGGCCTTCCCATCGATCTGGCGCGGGATGGGAACCCGGTAGGAAAACTTCTCTTTGTCCGAGAGCGTGCGGGCGTCGATGTTGGATAGGCCGTTCCCTTCATTCAGTTCGCTGGCAAAATTCAACGGACTTGGTTTGATGATATTAATGGCAAGCGTCGCGGAGGACGGAGCATAACTGGACGGCAGTGTTCCGGCGGCACGCACTGCAATGGTATAGATGCCGGGTTGCGGGTTGCCCAAATTGACGATGGAACGATCCTTGAGGGACGTGGGCACGGTATCGCCGCCGAAGACGCCATAGGATTCGGAAATCCCGGGCTTCGGAACCTGCGTGCCGCGCAGAATCGCGATATTAGCTTCACCGCTGCGATCCTTGAGCCGGAATTCCAGATTGTTGATGCCGGCAGGGACGTCCACCGTGAACAACCTGACCTCGGCTGGCGCGAGGGTGACGGGTTCTGCGAGGCCGCTTTCCGTCACCGTGCCCAATGGCATTACTTCGATCGGTCCTTGGTTGGTGATGGTTCCAAGCACCCCGTCGATTCCCAGCACGAGGGTCGATAGCGTGGGATTCTGCCCCTCGCTTACCGCCATGATGTAGTAGTCCCCTTCCTGCAGATAGGCTTCGCCGGGCTTGGGTAGCAGCGTGAACCGCTCGTCGCCGGATTTCTGGACATGGACGCCACCCTTGGCATCCGGATAGTTCGTATCGTTCACCGGATCCGGGATGGAACCGTAGCGTGCCCTGAGGGTGAAATCGCCCACTGTGGGTGTCAGGGAAACAGCCCATCCGCGGGTGAGAGGCGGGACTGTGATCTTGTAAACGGCGGGCATCCGCGGTGTGGATATATCAATGGATGACTGCGCGCCCACCTCGCTGAGGTCGTTCACGGGAATGGTGTATCCTTCCCCAACCGCGAAGGTCCGGAGAGTGAAGGTGCGCGGCGAAATGAGGTTCGTGCCGCGGTTGTCGATGACGATGAAATAGGTTCCCGGTTGCAGCGGCCTTTCCCGCGACGCCATGAAAAACTGCTGTGAGCGATCGCGATCCGGGCTGGTGGTCGGCATCAGCGGATCGTTTTTGAGTTTGGTGAAATCATCGGTTTGAACCCACAGGTGTCCGAACGGCCAGTCGATGAGATCCGAGTTCACACTCAGACCGCTGGCGGATTCCACTGGCAAGCCCCGCCGGATGATGATGCCAGGGCGGCCGGAAACCGGCCCATCCAAGCGCAGGCCCCAGGCCAGCCAATTCGGTTCGTCGGGGATTTCCACGCGGTATTGGAGGATGTCGGTGGTGGCACCGGCTGCGGTGACGCTGAGATTTTCCCCGTCGAACTGCAGCAATGGGATATCCGAGGAAATGAGCAGGCGCGCGGTGACGTTGCCGGTTGCCATGCCATAACTTGAACCGGCCTGTGATGAGCGGACCACGAGACGGTAGCTGCCGGGAGTGATTTCCGCGAAGATCCGGCCTTAAACATCATCGGTTGTCATGCTCAGAGGCGTGATCCCGCCGAAAAAACCATCCGCGCCGTTTCCTGGCGGTGTGGGAAATCCGGGGGCCCCCGTATTGATCTTGAGCAGCGAATAATTTGCGGCTCCGGAAAAGCGGCTGATGCCAAGGCTGAGTCCGTAGGGGATTTCCCCCGCCGCGCGGGCCGGCACGGTGAACTCAAAGGCCGCAAGTTCCGCCGGCCCCAGATCATAGGCGAGCGAATTTGCAGTATCCACGGACAAGGCGGGGAACGTCTCGATCGGAAGTTCACCTCTGGATGAAAAAGTCAGCGAACTACTTCCCGTGCCAGTCTGCTGGCTGGACGGGCCTTCGCCGAATGAGGTCACTGCGATGTAATAATCGCCCGCGACGATCGTGTCTCCGGCGGTGGTGGGCAGGAGTGCCCAGTATTCGCCCATCGAGAGCAACTTGATATTGGCTCCTCCGCGCGCACCGGGATCTCTGCCGGCATCAAACGCGGGCAGGCGGCCGCGGCGGATTGCAAGCCCGCCATCCCTGACTTTGGGAGGAGAACCGGAGGTATAACTTTCCTCCAATCGGACACGCCAACTGCTGCGCCCGGACGGGACGGTGACCTTGTAAAACATCATTTCCCGTTCCGGCAGGTCCACAATTTGTTCGGGAGTTGCCGAGTTATCGAAAGCGATGGGCTTGATCGGAATATCCATGCCTTCACCAATGCCTTCCGCCACCACCGTATAAGTCATCGCCGGGGTGTTTGGTTGGGTCACCGTATTGATTGAGGAATCTTTCGATACACCTATGATGTAGCTTCCCGGCCCCATCGGTGCGTCGTAGGCGGAAAGGAAATATCGTCCGGAAGCAGCCACGCTTGCGGAGTCCTTTTGCAAGCCGGTGAAATCGCCGGTTTGCGCCCATTGCTGGTTGTCGAGCCAGATGCTGTCCGAATCCAGTCCGGGGGTGGTGGTGAAGTCCTTGGGCATGAGCGCGCCCTTGCGGATGACCATTCGGGGCACCCCTGAAGTAATGTTTTTCAAACTTACCCGGATTCCCTTCAAGCCGGGATTTTGCGGAATGTTCAACTCGAAATACCGCCAGCTTTCCGCGATTTGATCCGTCACCGTGACCGCTCCGCTGCCAGCGACCGGATCGATCCGGGGTAGCGTTTCCACCAACCGGATGTTCAGCCTGGCCGTGCCATTGACCAGTCCGGTTGAATCCGCATTGGCGCGGATGACCAGTGTGTAAAAATCAGCGACGGGATCCTGCACGGTCACCAACACGGGGTGGGTGCCGGTCGTTTGTCCGCCGGTCCAGCCATAGCCATTGTTTCCGGAGGTGCTGCCTGGGAAAGGCACGGGAGGGAGCAAACCGCGGAGGATCGATAAGCCGGGATTCCCGGTTCGCTCCGTGAGATATGCCTCAAGAACCTTCATTCCCGGCGGAATGGCAAAGCGGGAAATCGCCGAATCCCCGCCGCCGAGTGCGACGGGATGGGAAATCGGAGCTGATGGGGAAACGAGTCCAAAATCAACCGCCGCGACGGGCGTGACCGAAGTCAGGGTCCCCTCCGCATTTCCCGCACCGAGGATGGTGGACGTCGGGCCGACGCCTTCGCTGACTGCGGCGATGTAGTAGGTGCCTGCTTGCAGGAATGATGCTCCGTTTTCGGGGAGCAGAAGCAGGGATTCCTTGCCGGCGCGCTTCAGGCGTTTGCCACCCGAAGCATTGGCTGTGGCGGCGGATTCCCCGACGAATGCGGTGGTGAAGAAGTCGGGAATCGAATCGCGGCGCACCTGCATCAGCATTTCGCCCACCGACGGCGTGAGATCGAGCTGCCAACTCGGGACTTGCGTGCCGGGTGGGATGGTCACGCTGTAAATCCTGAAGTCTCGCGGAGCGAGGGGGCCGGTGCTGACGCTGCCGCCATTGAGCGCCACCGGTGTGATGGAAACGCCATGCCCGTCAGCACCAATCGCGCGGCTTTGAAGCGTGTAGGACGCCTTCTTGATTACTCCGTCAGGGGGCTGGGCAGCCCCCGCGAGAATGCCAACGTAATAGGTGCCCGGCACCAGCGGCTTGTTCACGCCTTTGGCCGCCAGAAAATGCTGCCCGCTCACACTCACATCTCCAGGGTCCTTCATGACCTCGGTGAAATCAGAAATCTGAGCCCACGACGCGCCGCTTGCCCAGGTTGACGAGGTCGGGGTGACTGTCGATGCGGAGGGTGGCAGACGATCCCGCCGCACGGTGATCTTGGGCGCGGCGGTTCCTGAGACCTCAACCAAATTCAGATACCAACCTAACAAACCAGGATCGTCGGGTATCACCACCCGGTAATACCTCCACGATCCCTCGATTTGATCCACCACGGTCGGAAAACCACCATCCAGGGCGATCGGCGTGGCGGTGATGTCATCCAGCGTCAGGGTGAACGCGCCGAGCGGCACGTTTGGCTGATAGACGCCGACATACCAGATGTCCGCCTCGTGATCCACACGCTGGAGAATTCCGGTTTTGCTGGTGACATCGGCATATTTGACTTCGATGAGGCTGGTGCTGCCGCCAGTCCGTTTTTTCCAAATTCCGGGAATCTGGGCGCGCCGCAGCGCGAGTTCCGTGCCGGGAGGGGCACCAGCCAGGTCGAGTTCCCAGCCGAGGGTCCGACTTGCGCGCCGAAATCCGGCACCCGGTAGTATCTCCAACCGGAGCGCAACGGCTGGTCGTTGGTGACGACGTCACGGTAGCCGATGTCCGATATTTCCGAAGGGCCACTCACCAGTCCGGTTTCATATTCGGCGTTGGAATAGACGGTTACGAACCACGTGCCGTTGGTCAGTGCCGGAGCGACGATGCTGATGCTGTCGTTCACTTCGCCGGGAGCTTCATTCACGGCGTCGTTCTCCGTCTCGGCGGGCACGGTTTCTTTTTTGATGGCGATGCTGGGATCGCCGCTCAAGCGGTTAAGGGCCACATCCCAGACAATCTGGCCGGGTGGCACGTCCACACGAAACACCCTGTATGGCGAACCGGTCACTGCAAGTGGTGGCACCGCACCAGCGAAGGGCATGGTTTCCACCTGCTGGATGCGTGAGTCCAGGGTGATTTCCGATCCGGCCGGGCCAATTACACTGAGGAAATAACTGTCCGAACCCTGCCCGAGATATGGAGGCACCAGCAACAGGCTGCCGTTCTGCCTGCGGTCAGCAACCACGGATGAGGTGAAAAGCACCGGGACTTTGGACTTCCTCACGCCGATGAGTTGGTTTCCACCGTGAAGCCAGAGTGACCACGCCGGAACATTTGTCGGCAGGGTGATCTTGTAAAACACGACTCCCTCCGGCGGCATGGCCTGCAGGGCCACTCCGCCATTTTGCGAGGGTTCGCCGATGGTGTAGCTGCCGTCTCCATTGGAATCGGTGTAGGGCAGGCTTCCCAGATCGCGGACATAAGGCGCGCCAGTGACGAGTGACCAAGTATTGGATGGTCCGGTGGCCACCACCATGATATACCAATTTTCGCCAGGGGCGAAATCCGCAGGACCGAGCGCGAGGCCATCGCTGCCCTGGGCTTGGGAAGCACGCACACCAGTCAGGCCGATCACCGGGAGCAGGCCCTTTCTCAGGTAAAGATTCGCCTCGCCGGAGGTCACCTTCAGGCGGGTTCTCCAAACTTCCGCGGACTTCGTATTGATGCGGAAGTAATAACTTCCCGGACCGGTCGCCGGCTGGTTGACAAAGTGCGCTCCGGTGTCGGTTGCGCCCAGATCCCAAGTCATGTCCAGTGGGCTTTCCGGGGATTGGGCCATCACGGCCGATGCCAGAAACAACGCGGAAAAGCACGCAAAACACCAGTTGATGAATCGGGATAATGATCGAATGCCGCCATCTGGCACTGAGGCCCCACGCTGGCTGCCGGTGATTTCCAATTGTCGACTCGCTGCGGTGGTTTCGACGGACTGGTCCGATTGGGTTTTCATGACGGATGCGGGAATGCGGTGCGCTCAGGAACTTCCGGCGGCATCTATCCATGGCGGGATGCCACCATCAGATTTCTTTATGTTTTTTAGGGATAGCTGCTGAAATTAGCAATTTAATATAGTTGAAAAATGACAATGTCTCATTCAGCAAATAAACAAAACCGCCCCAGGATGACCCTGGGGCGGTGAGGAAGAATGCTGGCAGAATGAATTCCGCGCTCCTGTGGCTATTTCAATGCTCGCGGCAGAACTGCTCGAAGCGGGTGAGGCCCTCGTGCAGGATGTCAAGCGTGGTGCAGTAGCTCAGGCGGATGCCTTCGTCGTAGCCAAAGGCAACGCCGGGAACCGCGGCGACCTTGTAGCGCGAGAGCAGCTTGTCGCATAGATTCATCGACTTCAGGCCGGTATTGCCGGTATAAACGAAGAAGTAGAACGCTCCCTGCGGCTCGACCACGCGGATGTTCGGGATCGCTTTGAGGCGGGAAAACACGAACTGGCGGCGCACGTCGTATTCACCGCGCAGGTTTTCGATGAATGATTGGTCGCCCTGGAGCGCGGCGAGCGCGCCGTATTGGGAGAAGGTGTTGGCGTTGGAAATCGTGTGGTTCTGGATCTTCTCAATCGCGTCGGCCAGCGGCTTGGGCGCGGCAGTGTAGCCGAGGCGCCAGCCGGTCATCGAGTAGGCTTTCGAAAAGCCGTTCACTGTGATGGTGAGGTTGTAGAGATCCTCGCTTAGCGAGGCGATCGAGACATGCTTGGCCTCGCCATAGACGAGTTTTTCGTAAATTTCATCGGAGAGGATGACGATGTCCTCTTCCAGTGCGATCTCGCCGAGGGCGCGGAGTTCGGCTTCGGTGTAAACCGCTCCGGTCGGGTTGCCGGGCGAGTTGATGATGACCATCTTGGTGGCCGGCGTCATCGCTTCCTCGAATTGCTCGGGAGTCATTTTCCATCCGGTGGATTCCTTGGTTTCCACCAGCACCGGCACGCCGCCGGCGAGACGGACCATTTCCGGGTAGGAAACCCAGAACGGCGTGGGGATGATGACTTCGTCACCTTCTTCAATCACTGCGAGGATGGCATTGAAACAGGCCATTTTGGCACCGCCGGTCACACAAATCTGGCCGGGCGTGTATTGCAGGTTGTTATCGATGAGGAACTTGGCGGCCAGCGCCTCGCGCAGCTCGGGGATGCCGCCAGCAGGCGTGTATTTGGTCCGGCCGTCCAGCAAGGCTTGGATCGCGGCTTGTTTGATGAAATCCGGAGTGTCCACTTCCGGTTCGCCGCCGGCGAGCGCGTAAACCTCCTCGCCCTTGGCGATCATGGCTTTGGCCTGCGCGGTGACGGCAAGGGTGAGTGACGGGGAAACCTTGGCAATACGGGATGAGATGCTGTCCATTTGAGCTCGCGAATGAGGATTGTGTCCGCCCGAACCGGGGGAACGAAGGATTTCGCGCCCACCCGGATGAGCGGGCGCTTTTGTGGGGCCTGCCCGGTGCCCGTGGCAAGCGAAATGATGACGGCGGAGGCTCCTCTACGCTAGATACGCTCACCCTGAAAATCTCCCGATGCGGAAGCCATCATTTTCCATTTCACAAGCTGCCCGTCCTGCACTCCACTTCCGCAAGCACGTGATGTCACCCGATTCCATCCCGCAAATCAGCCTCGGCACGGCGGCGCTTGTCATTTTCGCGGCCTGTGCGGGATTCGTGATGCTGCGCGGCGTCACGCGGATGATTGTAGGCACCATCGTCCTGGCCCTCAGCGCGTGGCTCGCCTTCATCGTCTGGCAGAATGCTCCGGCGCTTTCCTTTGATTTGCTGGGAAAACCCTTGCCCGCATTGACCATCGGGCTGCCGGTTGTCGCGTTCATCGCGGTGTTCTTCGTGCTGCGCTTGTTTCTAAAAATCGTCTTATCACCCTTCTGCCGGGGCTCGGACGAGCCGGGTGAGGGCCACCGCTCGTTCATTCGTTTGGGGTTCCGTCTGCTGCTCGCTCTGATCCCCACCGCATTGATCTGGGTGATTGGCGCAACGCTCATCCACCACGCGGGCTCGGTGGCCGAGGTGCGCGCTTACACCGAGAAATCACTCGGAATCCGCGAGGCCACCCCGGTCAAGTTCAGACAGCAGCTCAAAGACTCGGTGGCCGCCGCCATGCCGGAATCCTGGCTGAGTTTCCTCGACCCCCTCGCCGAACCCGGCCGCCTCCAACTCGCCAAATTCATCGCCACCCATCCGCAGGGCACCTTGGAACCGACGATCGACCCCGCCACCGGCCAACCGGTTCCCCGCGCGATCATCGTCGATGATCCCCAGCTTCAAAATCTTGCCCGCGACGGAAAATTCGGCACCCTGCTGAGGCACCCGCTGCTCACCAAAGCTCTGGAGGATCCGCAGGTCCGCAAGCTTCTCGGGATAGAAGATCGAGGATCGTAGATCGCAGATCACCAGCTATCCACAATCCACTGTCCACTATCTTCCATGTCCTATCTCGTCACCATCGGCCTTGAAGTCCACTGCCAGGTCAAAACGAACACCAAGATGTTCTGCGCCTGCCGCACCTCGTTTGGAGACACGCCGAACACCCACACCTGCCCGGTCTGTCTCGGATTGCCCGGCGCGCTGCCCGTGCTCAATCAGGAGGCCATCGAAAAAACACTGCTAACCGGCCTGATGATCGATTGCTCATCTCCGGAAATCTCCAAGTGGGATCGCAAAAACTATTTCTATCCGGACATGCCGAAAAACTATCAGACCACGCAGATGGACCTGCCGCTCTGCATCGGTGGCGGCGTCCCGCTCTATGATCATTGTTATCCCACCGACCACCGGAAAAACATCGCCACTCCTAACAAAGTGGTGCGCCTCAACCGCATCCACTTGGAAGAGGACGTCGCCAAATCCACCCATCTCGGCAACTCGTCGCTCATCGACTTCAACCGCGCGGGCACGCCGCTGATGGAGATCGTCACCGAGCCGGATCTCGAATCCGCCGAAGAAGCCTTCGCCTACTTGCGCTCGCTGCAAATGATCCTTCAACAAGGCGACGTTTCCGATGCCGATATGGAGAAAGGCCAACTCCGCTGCGATGTGAACATCTCGCTGCGCAAAAACCCATCCGATCCATTGGGCTCCAAGGTCGAACTCAAAAACCTCAACTCGATTTCCGCAATCCGCCGCGCCATCCATTTCGAGATCCAGCGCCAGACTGAAGACCTCGACCGCAGCATCCCGCAAATCCAATCGACCCGCCGCTGGGACGATGACCGCGGCGAAACCCAGCTCATGCGCACCAAGGAGGACGCGCACGACTACCGCTACTTCTCCTGCCCCGACCTACTTCCCATCCGCACCGCGCCGTTGTTGGAAAAGGTCCGCCCGCTGGTGCCGGAACTCCCTCACGAACTCGCCGCGCGCTTTGAAAAGGACTTCGGCGTCACCAACTACGACGCCTCGGTGCTCTCGTCCGACCGCCACCTCGCCGCTTATTTCGAGGCCACGCTGGATCAGGCCATCCCCGGCAAAAAGGCCGCCAATTTCATCATCAACAATCTGTTAGGCAAACTCAACGAAGAGGGCATCGGCATCGACGCCTGCCCGGTGACACCGGAAAATCTCCGCGCGCTGCTATCATTAGTTGAAGACGGCACGCTGGCCTCCAACCAGGCCAACGAGGTGTTCGCGGTTCTCTATCAGAATCCCGAAAAGGAACCCTCCTCCATCGCCGACAGCCTCGGTTTCAAAAAGGCTGAAGCCGGTGAACTCGAAGCCCTCGTCGATGCCGCCATCGCAAACAACCCGTCTGAAGCCGAAGCGATCAAGGGAGGCAACGAAAAACTCCTCAACTTCCTCACCGGCCAGGTGATGAAAGCCGCCGCCACCAAGCCGAATCCGAAACAAGTCACCGAACTGCTGCGGGCGAGGCTCTTGTAGCGGCAAACCAGTAGGAGCGATAGAGATCCATGAAAAAACGCGAAGAGCAAATATCCGACGATGTCCCGTGAAGAGATGCTGGAAGAGTGGATGCGCAATGAGGGAAGCCAGACCGAGGAATGGCCGGATTTCGGTGGATGAGCCATTAATCCTCAGCTTCCACACGGCCAAGTAAGGAGAGCCTCCTCCCAAGCTGATCCCATAACAGGTCACCTACTCCCGGAACCACTGGTCGAGATCGATCGGAGGTGCCGGAGGTTCGTTGAAGATGCTGTTTTCCGCGGGAATTTTGAGTTTCTGTTCCAGTGCCTGCAGCCCGCCGGCGACACCATGCACAGGGAAACGCTCGCGGGTGCGCCGCCAGTGGCCACCGAGTGCTTCGTAAGCTTTCGACTCATCGCCGAACAATTCGATGGCGCGGCCAGCGACATCCATCGACGGGTTTTCATGGGCCTCAAGCACCAATAAAAGCACCAGCAAGGTGGGTGTGTGGTTCATGCCTCCCGCCGCATAAAGCTCGCGGGCCAGCGCGAGCGCCTCGTTTTCCCGTCCTTCCACGCGGGCCAAGGCATAAAACCGCGAGCGGCGCACGTAGCCGAGCGCTCTGCCGGTTTCGGCGGCCATGCGGTAGGCCTCGGCGGCGGCGGCGAATGCTTCATTGGTATCGCGGAAGGCGGGAAGCTTGTTGGAATCTGATAGAAGGAAACCGAGATTGGCGTGCAGGCTCCAGTCGTCCGGGTTGTTGCGGATGCCGCGTTCGAGAAACGCCCGGCCCCTGAGAATGGACGAGCGCCATGCCTCACGGCGGCGCAAGGGCGGCAGTTTGGAATCGTTGATGTAATAGGATGCGGCATTATAAGCCATGTGCCACGAACCGGTTTCCCAATAGTAGCGGGTGCGCGGCGCGAGATCGACGATCATTTCAAATGTGCTTTCCACGTCGGCCCAGCGCTGCTCGGTGAAAAACGTGAAGGCTCGCAGGTTGAGGAAAGTGGCCACCAGCGTGCGCAGGCCGCCGAGCGCGACGGCAGAGCTTGTCTGGCCAATCTTCTCGCGGGTGCCGATTTCAAGCGCCGGCGGAAACAATCCTGCGTCCCGAAGTTCCCGGTGCAGGCCGGCTTCATACGGCATCCGCGCCGCGCCGAATCCCAGCAGCGCCAACACCACCAAGGCGTATTTCACGAATCGTTTCACGACATCAAAACTCCTTGTCGGCGAAGATGAACCAGGAAACGAAGGCGAAGAACAACGCGTAATACAAGCCAACCAAGGCGAGTTTTCCGACCGCGAGCAGCGGCAGCGCCTGGCCTTCGATCACCGCGTCGATCACGTTGAAGAGTTGGAAATCCGGCAGCACCAGCGAAAGCAGCAACGCCGCGAGCCGCGCGAACACCCCTTCCCCTGCCTGGCCGGCGTGCAGATAGACGTCGCGCGCGTCGGCTTGGAAGTGGCCGATGAAATAGATGAGAAAACTCACGATGGTGGTGAACAGCGTGCTCGTGGAGAAGGTGGAAATGAGCAGCGCGAGCGAAGCCATGATGGCGGCGCGCAGGAACACGGCAAAGACGGCCCCCTGCAGCGCGGCGTTCGGCCCGTGGGCCAGCGTGTCGCTGCGCAGCGAGTCGATGGCATCCTGCGGCCAGCCCATTGCGGCGGCCATTTCCGCTTGTTGTGCCACCACCATCCCGGTGCGGATGTGCAGCACTGCGGTCATCAGGAGGTCCATGCAGGCCAGTGAGACGAAGACCAGCATCAACACGCCCAGTAGTTTTCCTGCCAGATAATCAAAGCGCGGCACCGGCTTGGCGAGGATGGTGTAAAGCGTGCGGTCCTCCACGTCCTTTGGCAGCAGCAGCGCGGTGGCCACCACCGAGAGCACCACGGAAAACAAGGTCATCGCTCCCAGCGACCAGCTCTTGATCGAACGCAGGACATTCGCGCCCACCGACTCCGGACCCTCGTGCTGCGGCAGGTCGAAGAAATTGCTGGCAATCACGATCACCGCGAAAAACCCCATGAAATAAAACACCTTCATCCGCACCAACTGCGTGAAGGTGTGGGTGGCGATCACCAGGATGCGGCCGGCGTGCGAACCTTTGGTGCGGTTGTGCTTGGTTTGGCTCATGGTTCTTCTTCGCGGATTTCACGCAGGAACAACCGTTCCAGCGTGGTGCGGGGTTTTCCGGTGCGCACGATGGCCGCGCCGGGCGTGTTTTCCACCAGCGCGGTGATTTTTTCCAACAACTCCGGAGTCGCGTCGCGCAAGACGATGTCGGTCTGGTCCTCGATGGAAATCAAGTCCTCCAAGCGCCCCTCGCGGATCATGTGGCCTTGGAAAATGATGCCGACGTGATCGCAGACTTCCTGCACCTGTTCTAACAAATGCGAGCAAAGAAACACCGTGATCCCGCGGTCGCGCAGCGTGAGGATCATATCGCGGATTTGCCGAGAACCGACCGGGTCCACCCCGGCGGTGGGCTCGTCGAGAATGACCAGCCGTGGTTCCTGGATGAGCGCCTGGGCGAGGCCGATGCGCTGGAGCATGCCCTTGGAATATCCGCCCACGCGGCGGTCGCGCGCGTTTTCCAGATCGACGAGAGCGAGCAGCTCGTTGATGCGTTCTGATAGAACTTTGCCGCCGATGCCGCAGAGTTTGCCATAGAAGCGCAGGGTTTCCGCGCCGCTGAGGTGTTTGTAGAAATAAGGATTTTCCGGCAGGAAGCCGACCTCGTTGCGCGAGTCCACCTTGAGCGAATCCTTGCCGAAGATCGCGCAGTTTCCGGAGGTGGGAGCCACCAGTCCGAGCAGCGCCTTCATGGTGGTGGATTTTCCCGAGCCGTTTGGCCCGATGAGTCCGTAAACCTCGCCCGGCATGATGCGGATCGAAACGCCATCGACGGCGCGCAGCGGCTTGCGGCGGAAGGACGTCTTGAAGTCCTTCACCAGATCGCGGATTTCTACAGCGGGAATGATTTCTGCCATCAACGGGCAAACCATGGGCGCTCGGCGCGGCGGAGTCAACCGAGCTTGATCGGCCCCATTCGGATTCGCAGCGGCCTCCTCTCCGGGCTTGCCCTGAGGCTTCTGGCGGCCATGCTTCGCCGCGTTGTGAGTTCCATTCCGGTTGAGCCATCCATGGAAGCGTTTGCCGAGCTGGCGAAGCGCGGCAACGTCGTGCCCGTTTACACCCAGCTCGCCGCCGACTTCGAAACCCCGCTGTCCGCCTATCTGAAACTGCGCGACAGCCGCCATTCGTTTCTCCTCGAAAGCGCCGAGAGCACCGAGAAGGCCGGCCGCTGGTCGATCATCGGCAGCAACCCGCGCCGCGTGTTCGAGGCGCGCGACAAACAGATCACCATCCGCGAGGGCGCGAAAACCCGCAGCTACACCGCGCCCGACGACGTGCTGGCCGCGCTGGAGCGGGAAATGAGCGGCTACCGGGCGGTCACCCACGGCGCGCTGCCCTTGTTTTCCGGCGGCATGGTCGGCTACCTCTCGTATGACGCGGTGCGTCAATTCGAGCCCACGCTCGGCGCGCCGCCGCCCGACCCGCTCGGCGTTCCGGATGCGGTTTTCATGCTGGCCGACACTTTGCTGGTCTTTGATCACCGCTTGCGTCGCCTGCAAGTGGTGGCCAATGCATTCCTCGACGAGTTTGAAAATCTCGCCGACGCCTATGCCGAGGCCTGTGGCAAAATCGCCGCCATCGTGGAAATCCTCAACCGCCCGCTGCACGTGCCGGCGCTCAACGGCTTGCTCAAGGTGGATCCAGTGGATGCGCGCAGCAACACGACGCAGGAAGAGTTCGAGAAAATGGTCCGGGCCGGAAAAGAGTTCATCGCCGCAGGGGACATCTTCCAGTTCGTGCCCAGCCAGCGTTTCGAAACGAACTTCGAGCTGCCGCCGGTGGACCTCTACCGCGCGCTGCGTTTTGTGAACCCATCGCCCTACATGTTCATCCTCGAACTCGGCGACTTCGCACTCGTCGGCAGTTCACCGGAAGTCCACGTGCGCTCGATCCACGGCCGCATCGACATCCGCCCGATCGCCGGCACCCGTTGGAGAGGCCAAACCCCGGAGGAGGACGATGCGCTCGCAGCTGATTTGTTAGCTGATCCCAAGGAGCGCGCCGAGCACCTGATGCTGGTGGACCTTGCAAGAAATGACGTCGGCCGCATCGCCAAACACGCTTCTGTGAAAGTGGACGACTTCATGATCGTCGAGCGCTACAGCCATGTGATGCACATCGTTTCCAACGTCAGCGGGGAACTCGATCCCGCGCACAGTGCCTATGACGTGCTGCGCGCCACCTTTCCCGCCGGCACCGTGAGCGGCGCGCCGAAAATACGGGCGATGCAAATCATCAACTCGCTGGAAAAACACAAACGCTGCGCCTACGCCGGCGCAGTGGGATATTTCGGCTTCGACGGCTCGCACGACTCATGCATCACGCTGCGCACGTGTTTGCTCAAAGACGGCAAAGCCTATGTGCAAGCCGGTGCCGGCGTCGTCGCCGATTCCGATCCCACTTACGAATACAACGAAACCGTCAACAAAGCCAAAGGCATGCTCCGCGCCATCGCACTGGCGAAGACGCTTGAAGATTAAGAATCTAAAAGTCTGAGGGTCTAAAAGTCTTCCAAGATCCATGCATAACCTCAAAATTTCCTCTTTGCCCTAGCCACGTTTCACTTTATCTTTACGTCATGTCCACCGAATTGCTTCTCAAACGCATCACCAGTTCGCCGGATATATGCCACGGTAAACCTTGCATCCGCGGCCTGCGCTACCCCGTAGAATCCCTGCTCGAACTCCTCAGTGGAGAATCCTCCGAGGCGGACATATTAGAGGATTACCCCGACCTTGAACCTGAAGACCTCAAGGCCGCTCATGCCTACGCGGCCAGACTAGCCCGAGTCAAACGGCTTGAGCCACTCCCTGCCGCATGAACTTTCTCGTCGATGCCCAGCTTCCACGACTCCTGGCTATCCGTCTTTGCGAACTCGGTCACAACTCATGTCACACCCTTGATCTAGACTCCGGGAACCGCACACCGGATTCAACCATATCTGCCATGGCAGACAACACTGGCGCGGTGGTAATCACCAAGGATGCTGACTTTCTTGACTCCCATATCCTCAGCGGCCACCCAGCCAAGCTTCTACTCATCTCAACCGGCAATATCTCAAATCGGTAGCTTCTTACCCTGTTCGAAATCCACATTCACCGCATTGCTGCCTGCTTTTCCCAAGCCCGCTTGGTAGAACTGACTCAAACCAGCCTCATCGTGCACGATTAAACATATTTCCCCATGCTCCTCATCCTCGATAACTACGACTCCTTCACCTACAACCTCGTGCAATACTTCGGCGAGCTTGGGGCGGAGATGCAGGTGTTCCGCAATGACGTGCTCACCGTGGACGAGGTGGTGGCCCTCAAGCCGGAGCGGATCTGCATTTCGCCCGGTCCCCGCACACCCAACGAAGCGGGCATTTCACTGGAGCTCATCCGTCGCCTTGGAGCCACCACGCCGATCCTCGGCGTCTGCCTCGGCCACCAATCGATCGGGCAGATCTATGGCGGAGATGTGGTGCGCGCGGATCGCCTGATGCACGGCAAAACCTCGCCCATCCACCACTCGGGCATGAGCGTGTTCGGCGGGATGTCGAGCCCGTTTGAAGCCACGCGCTACCACTCGCTCATCGTAAAACGCGAGACATTGCCCGATTGCCTGGAAATCACCGCATGGACCGAGGAAGGCGAAATCATGGGGCTCATGCACAGGCAGCACCCGGTCCACGGCGTGCAGTTCCACCCGGAATCCATCCTCACCCAGGACGGCAGAAAGCTGTTGGAAAATTTCCTCCGGCTCTGAGCGTGGCCAGTGAGTGCTGGGCCCCAGCTCGGCGCGCCACCTGATCTCCCCGCTCACCAGACAGGTTCCTTTTTCCATCGCGATCTGTCTGCCGCGACTTTGGATGCTTGCCAGCTATGGGCGGGGCATCCATTTTCCCACGCATGTCACGCCAGCACCGCATCACGATTCTCGCCGGAGACGGCATCGGCCCCGAAGTCATGGTCGAAGCCGTCCGTATCCTTGAAGCCGCCGAAGCGAAATTCGGCTTCAGTGTTTCGCGCAGCGAGCACTTGGTAGGCGGTGCCGCCATCGATGCCACCGGCCATCCGCTGCCCACGGAAACCGTGCAGGTTTGCGAAAAAGCGGATGCAATCCTGTTCGGCTCGGTGGGTGGGCCCAAGTGGGAAAACCTGCCGCCCGAGATCCAACCGGAACGCGGCGCGCTGTTACCGCTTCGCAAGCACTTCGGGCTCTTCGCAAACCTCCGCCCCGGCGTTTGCCTGCCGGCCCTCACCCATGCCTCGCCGGTGAAACAGGAACTCATCGCCGATGGCTTCGATGTGCTGTGCGTGCGCGAACTGACCGGTGGCGTCTATTTCGGAGCGCCCAAGGGCCGCCACGAGGAGAATGGAGAACCGGTGGCGCTCGATACGATGATCTATAAGAAAAGTGAAATCGAACGCATTGCCAGAGTCGCCTTCACCGCGGCGATGGGCCGTAAAAAACAATTGCTCTCGGTGGACAAGGCCAATGTGCTTGCCTCGTCCGTTTTGTGGCGCGAGACGGTCATCGAAATCGCCAGGGAATTTCCCGAGGTCGAGCTATCACATATGTATGTGGATAACGCCGCGATGCAACTGATCCGCCGTCCGGGTTCCTTCGATGTGCTGGTCACGGAAAATCTTTTTGGCGATATCCTGTCAGACGAGATGGCGATGATTTCCGGTTCACTTGGCATGCTGCCATCCGCCTCGCTCGGCAAGCAGAAGGACGATGGATTGTATTTCGGCATGTATGAACCATCCGGCGGCTCCGCACCCGACATCGCCGGCCAAGGCATCGCCAATCCGATCGCGCAGATTCTCTCGCTGGCCATGCTGCTGCGTTTTTCACTCGGTGAGATTGCGGCGGCGGATGCCATTGAAGACGCGGTTTCCAAGGCCATCGCCGACGGTTTCCGCACCGGCGACATCGCCACCGGCCGCGAGGGCGAAACCAAGGTCGGCACCTCTGCCATGGGCGATGCGGTGCTGGCGCGCTTGTGATCGCAATCACCACCACCCCGATTCACTTGGCAGTTCATGCGGCGGAAACGCGTCACGCATCGACCCCCAGCTTGGCACGCACTTTATCGATCTCGTCGGACAGCTCGCCCCAACGGAAATAGCTGGATTCCAAGACTTTCGCGATTTTTTCAACCGCATTGGTGACTTCTCGCAGTTTGGCCGGATCGTTGGCGACCTCCTCGCTGGAAAGCTGCTGGGTGAGGGTGACCTGGGCTCCTTCGAGTTCGGCAATCTTTTTTTCGAGGGCTTCGAAATCGGTTTCCAGCGGCTTGAGGACTTTGGACTTCATCTCTCGCGCTTCGGCATCGAGCCGGCGTTGTTCCTTGCGGCTGACTCCGGGAGTGGACGGACGCGAGGAGCCGCTCACAGCGGGCGGGCCGAGGGTGGTCAGCTTGGGCTCGCCTTTTTTCGCCGCCTCATCCTCGGCGGATTTTTCCAGATAGTAAGTGATGTTTCCCGCGTATTGGATGGGCTGGCGGCCGGGTTGGAACTCGAGGGTCTTGGTGACCAGCGGATCGAGGAAATTCCGGTTGTGGGAGACGATCATCACACTGCCGGGGTAGTCGATCAGCGCGCGCTGGAGCACGTCCTGCGACTGCATGTCGAGGTGGTTGGTCGGCTCGTCGAGGATCAGGAAATTCGCCGGGCGCAGGAGCATGCAGACCAGCGCCACACGCGAGCGCTCTCCACCGGAGAGAACGCCGACCTTCTTGAACACATCGTCGCCTCGGAACAGGAAACAACCTAACAGATTTCGCGCATGCGGCGCGGACTCGCGGGAGGCGGCTTCCTCGACGGTTTCAAGAACGGTTTTTTCCGGATCGAGTTCGTCGGCGTGGTTTTGTGAGAAGAACGAGCACGCCACCTTGTGGCCGAAGTTGTGCGCGCCGGCGTCTGGCTCCTCCTGTCCGGTGATCAGGCGGCAGAAAGTGGATTTGCCCGCACCGTTCGGACCGACGATGGCGAATTTCTCACCCTTGTTGATTTCGAAATCGAAGCCGCTGAAGATGTTGAGCGGACCATAGCTTTTTGAAACCCCGTCGAGCTTCGCCACCATGTGGCCGGAATTCGGCGGCGGCGGGAATTTAAAATTCATCACCGCGTCGTCGCGCTCCGGCTGGGGAATGCGCTCGATCTTCGCCAGCATCTTGACGCGCGACTGCACGAGCGTCGCTTTGTTTGCGGAAGCGCGGAATCGGTCGATGAAGCGCTGGATTTCGGAGATCTCGCGCTGCTGTGCCTCGTATTGCTTGAGCTGGATTTCCTTCCGTAGGACGGACTCCCTCTCAAAGTAGGAGAAATTTCCCGCATATTCTTCGGCCCGGCCGTTCGAAAAGGCGATGGTCCGCGTGCAGAGCGTGTCTAACAGCGCGCGGTCGTGGGAAATGAGCAGAATCGCGCCGGGATAGTTGACGAGGTATTGCTCGACCCAGATCTGGGTGCCGATGTCGAGGTGGTTGGTTGGCTCATCTAACAGAAGAACCTCCGGCTCCTGGAGGAAGAGCTTGGCCATGGCGATGCGCATCTGCCAGCCGCCGGAAAACTCGGAGCAATCGCGCGTGAAGTCTTTCGTTTGAAAACCGAGGCCTTTGAGCACGGATTCGATGCGCGGCTTCATGCGCGCCGGATCGGCGGAATCGAGCTGGAGTTCAAGCTCGCCGATTTGCTCAAGCAGGTCGCCATACGGAGACGAGCGCGGATCGAGCTGGGTGAGTTCGTGCGAGAGGCGGTCGATTTTTTCCGCGAGCGCCATGGTTTCGCCGAAGGCGGATTCCGTTTCCTGCCACAGCGTGCGGCCTTTGACGTGGATGCCCTCCTGCGGCAGGTAGCCGATGCGGGTGCCCTTGGGCGCGCTGATCTGGCCGCCGCTCGGCGGCTGGATGCCGGCGATGCATTTCATGAGAGTGGATTTGCCCGCGCCGTTGTGGCCGGCGAAGGCGATCCGCTCGCGCGGCTGCACGGAAAACGACAGGTCGTTGAAAAGCACGCGCGCGCCGAATTCGACGCGCAATGACTGGACGGAAATCATCGGGCGCGGAGCTTGCACGGCTCGCCGGATGGGTCAACGCCGGATCCGGCAAATGAAACGCTAGTAGCGGCGGTCTATGTGTTAGCGCCACAACTCGCAGGCGTGGGCGGCGAAGCCGGCGCCGAAGGCGGTGAGCCAGAGCCGCTGGTCATTGGCTGCCGGGTTGGCGAGGCGACGTTCCAGCGCGAAGAGCACCGACGGGCTGCTCATGTTGCCATGGTCGCGCAATACCTCGCGGGTTTCGGTTAGATAAAACGGCAGTTTTTCCTCAAGTGCCTCGATCACATCGCGGCCGCCGCTGTGGGCGAGAATTTGGTCGGGCTCGGCCTTGCGTTGCGCATAGAGTCCGGCCACGGCTTCTGCGGCGAGGCCGGGCACGGCGCGGTGGAGTTGGTTTTTCAATTTGCCGGCGGAGTTGATAAAACGGATTTTCTCGCGGTTTTCCGGGCGATGAACCGTGGTGAAATGCCCGGCCTGCCAATCGCCCTCAGTGCCCGCACCATCCCAGATCGCCGCGGCAGCGCCATCGCCGAACAGACACAGGCTGATCAGCACGCCGGGATCGTCATCTGCATAAAACGCGGTGGAGCAGATTTCCACTGCAACGGTGGCGATCTTCGCCCGCGGGTTGGCGGAGAGATATCCTTGGGCGGCGCGCATCATCGGAATCGCCGCGCCGCAGCCGAGGCCGACGAGGTCCGCGAGATAGACATCCGGACGCATGCCGGCCTGTTCCGCCACGTGGCTGGTTACGCCCGGGCAAAGATAGCCGGTGCAGGTGCAGAGAAACAGCGCGTCGAGCTCATCGGCGGCGATGCCCGCGCGCTCAAGAGCTTTGGCAAGCGCCTCGTGCGCCAGCATGGGAGCCTGGCGCTCGAAGTTTTCATTGAGTTGTTGTGCGCCGTGATGAAACACCTCATCGATGCGTTCCAGCGCGAGGTTCCGTCGGTCGATCCCGGACTCGGCATTGGTGAGGATTTTACGGATCAGATCCGCCGAGCGCGGACGCAGTGATTCGAGCAGGCTGGCATGGTTCATCGCCTCCCAACAAGCCTGCTGGGTGAACGAGCTTGGCGGGACGGCGGTGGCGAGGGATTTGAGATACATGGGGAGAAATGAAATCTAACGGACAAGTGGCAGCAGCGCGCGGAATGGCAGGATGCGGGTTTCCGCCAGAGAACCAAGCGCGGAGCGGATGCCGGAGTGAAGCAGTGCGCGGTGCAGCAGCGCGGCCACCGCGAGGCGGCGGCGGAATCCATGGCGCAGGCGGCCGTGGATCACGCGGCGCGTTTCCGGCCATGATTGGCGGTCGTCCACCCATGCTATTACAGGCTCGATGGCGCATTCGGCGGCTTGGAAAGCCATGCTCATGCCATTGCCCGTGAAGGGCGGGATCATGCTATCGGCATCGCCCACACATAACAAACCGGGCACCGGCGCTTGATGGCCGAGCTCAAAGCCCGCGACGCTGGAAAACGATCCGTCACGCCATTCCGCATCACGCAGGGCTGCGGCGAGACGCGTGCTGCCTCCGGCTTCGAGATAGGCTGGCAACAGGTCCGCTCCCTTGGCGGGGATTTCCTTATCTAACAAAAACAACCCGCAGACATTCGTCCAGCCGTCCTCCACGCCCGCCAGGCCGGCGTAGCCGTTGGTGCCGGAGTGCATTTCGAGATCGGTGCTTGTGGCGATCCTGACATGTGCCTTGAGCCCGATCCATTTCCCCGGCCGCGGCCGCCTTCCCGCGGCCCAAACGAAGCCGTCAGCCGGTTCCGGACGGGCGCGGGTGCCGCTGATCACTTCTCCACCGGCCGCCAACAGACGATCGCGCAGCCGTTCGTCGAGCGCGTAACGCGAGATGCCGATCGCCGGAACCGGCATCTTGTCGGTTAGAAAACGACGGTCGCGATCATGCCATGCCAGCGAAACATGGCGGTGCGCGTCATCGAACAAATCCGCGATGCCGAGCGCACGCAGTGTTTCTTCAGTCACTCCGGAGATGAACTCGCCGCAAACCCGGTGGCGCGGGTAGTTTCCCGCTTCGATCACCGTGACGCTCACGCCGCGCGCCCGCAGCGCGATGGCGAGCGATAGCCCGGCGAGGCCGCCGCCGGCGATGGTGATGGATCGTTTCAGACGCGCCAAGCTATCACACGCCGCGCGCCGCGCCATGTGGAAGTTTCCTCAATCCGCCAGCGGGCGGGATCGAGTCCCAAAAGTTCCACAATTTCGCCATGGCGGAAGCCCGCGCGGATGCTGATATGCATGTCGTTGCGCGTGACGTGATTCACCAACGGATGCAGCAAGATGCCGAGAAACGCAGCAAGTCGGGTGCGGTCGGGTTCGTTGAAAACGAGCACTTCGAAACCCTCGCAGAGTTGCCCGAGTCGGAGTAGCGCCTCGCCCTCGAAGTGATGCAAAAACAGATTGGCTACTAGAACACCGCCGTCTGGTGGGGCATGTTGGAATATGTCGCCGCTGTGCCAGTCGATGTGGGCATCGAGTCCCGGCGGTCGCGGCGCGAGATCGCAGGCGGCTACTTTGTCATCAGGAAACCGGCGGGCGATTTCCGCCACCAGCGCGCCATCGCCCGCGCCGAATTCACAGATCCCGCGTGCGGCCGCACGCGGGATCCGTTGGAGCGTCCGAAGCGCCCAGCGTTCGTTGCCCATGAGGAAATTGATGCGTTGCAGGTCGGCCCGCGAGCGCCGCGCGGCGGGATCGTCGTGCGGCAGGTGGTCTAACATCTCCGGTTCGACGATGCGGTTTTTCATGGCTCTTCTTGATTCCACACACCGCAGCAGGATCCCATTTCATGGAAACAGGAGTCGCACCAAGCCACGGAGTTGATGATGACTACGGCGGGTTTGCCACAGACGGCGCAGGGCGGATCTTCAAGTTCGGCTTCCATGCCGGACTCTGGCACGCCGGCCGCCAGATGCGAAAAACAAATTGCGTTCAGATTCGCCGCTCCAACGCCGAGCGCTCGGCATCGCCGATCAACTGCGGCCGCCCTTCGTGATTCACCCGCACGGTCGTCACGCTGCCGAGGGCGGCGGTTTCTCCCGCAGCATTCAAGACCTCGAAATCCCATGTGATGGACGATGCCCCGAAGCGCGAAATTTCCAACTGCACCTCGATGCGGTCGCCCGTGAGCAGCGGGCGCTTGTAATCACAAGTCACTTTCACGCGCGGCCAACCGCCCAGCGAGCGGTCGAAAACCAAAACACCGCGCGATTTCAGAAACGCATGCTCGGCTTCCTCAAAGTAGCGGAAGATGTTCGGAAAGTGCATCCAGCCACTGGCATCGGTGTCGCCGAACGAGACTTCGTAAAAGAAATTATAGAGCGGCGATTGCATGAGCTTTCAGTCTTCAGAATCAATTTGAATGTAATCTCCCGGCTGGGCCGCAAGAATGGCGGACCGAATCCGTTCCACCCACAAAGGAATGAACTTTCGCCGGATGAAGGGCAGTTCCACGATTGCGATCCTGCGGCATCTGAGGTTTTGTTGGTATCGAAGGTTCTGGTCTGCGGTAAGCAAGACATCGAATCTGCCATCGATCAGTGAAATCAGGTTTCCATTCTGGATGCCGGACCAGCCCTGATACTGCACCGTGACCACATCGAAGTCCGACAGGTGATGCCTTAGAGAGATCGGCAGATTCTCATCGAGAATGATTTTCTTCACGGGCGAGTTGGAGGAAGAGCGTGGCATCCTCAGGGTTCACGGATGGGAATTCTTCCAGGAAATCCTCAAGGGTGTCCCCGGTGGCAAGGTAGTCGAGCAGCGTTTGAGCCTTCACCCTGGTGCCTTTGAAAACCAAAGTGCCACCGAGGATCCGTGGATCGGATTGAACGGGACTGTGGTCCAAAGTGATCATGGAAAAAGGATAACCGGGTGATTTGATGAATGCGAGCCGGTATTTGCGCCGCATCACTCAAACCGGCTCACAAGCACCGAGGCATTGTGGCCGCCGAAGCCGAAGCTGTTGCTGATGGCCACCTTGACATCCGCCTCGCGGGCGACGTTGGGCACCACGTCGAGATCGCAGTCGGGGTCTTGTTCCTCGATGTTGATGGTGGGCGGAACAATGCCGTCCCTGATGGCCATCACGCTGGCGATGAGTTCAATGCCGCCGGCTGCGCCGAGCATGTGGCCGGTCATCGACTTGGTGGAGGAAACCATCAGTCCGTTTTTTGCATGATCGCCGAAAGCGAGCTTGATCGCCTTGGTTTCCGCGATGTCGCCGAGGCCGGTGGAGGTGGCGTGGGCATTGAGGTAATCGACATCCGCCGGGTTTTTCCGGCCGTGGCGCAGCGCCATTTCGATGGCGTAGGCAGGACCGCTGCCATCGGGCGAGGGGGCGCTGAGGTGGTAGGCATCGGCGCTGATGCCGTAGCCGATGAGCTCGGCATAGATTTTAGATCCGCGTTTTTTCGCGTGTTCGAGTTCCTCGATGATGAGCACGCCGGCGCCTTCGCCCATGACGAAGCCATCGCGGTGCCTGTCAAACGGACGCGAGGCCTTTTCCGGATCGTCGTTGCGGGTGCTGAGCGCCTTCATGTTGGCGAATCCGCAAAGGCCCATTGGCAGGATGGTGGCCTCGGCACCGCCGCAGATGAAGCCGTCGGCATCGCCGAATTTGATGATGCGCCAGGCCTCGCCGATATTGTGATTGGAGGTGGCGCAGGCGGTGACGATGGCCATGTTTGGTCCCTTGAGGCCGAATTCCATGGAAATGATGCCGCTGGCAATGTTGGAAATCATCATCGGAATGGTGAACGGCGAGACGCGCTTGGGTCCTTTGTTGAGGTAGGTGCCGTGCTCGCGTTCCAGTGTGGCCAGGCCGCCGATGCCGCTGCCGACCATCACGCCGAAGCGCCGGGGATCGAGCTTTGAAACATCCAGCCCGGAATCCTCGATCGCCATTTTCGCGCCCGCGACGGCGAACTGCACGTAGCGGTCCGACCTCCGGGAGTCCTTGGGAACGCAGAAATAACCGTCCGGCTCGAAGTTTTTCACCTCTCCTGCGATTTTGCAATCGAAGGGTTCCGGATCGAGCTGGGTGATCCTGGCGATCCCGCTGCGGCCGGCTTTCAGTCCCTCCCATGTGGTTTTCAAATCGTTGCCCAAGGGGGAAACGCATCCGATGCCCGTGATGACAACGCGTCGTTCGTTCATAATTTCGGGGGGCAGTTTGACGACTCCGTCACCGTGGCGCAAGCATCATCACCGGATGTTTCGAGAGTCTGCCGGGGTGGGCTCGGCGGGAACTTTGAAGGCATGCCGGTTTTTTCGGATTCCATCCGCGTTAGCTCCATCCTTATCATCCGGCCATGCACACCCTAAGCCGCCTGATTGCAGCCGCCGCCTTGCTGCTCCTCGTCGCGGAATCGTCAGCCAACCCGGCGGATGCCCAGCGTATCCAGAAATCCTGGCAGCTCGCCGTGGAGAAATGGTCGCTGGAAACCCGCGCCGCCACCACGCCTGAGGCGCGCGCCGCGGCACTCGCCATGCGTCCGGATATCCTGCCATACGCCCGCGACATGTGGGCGCTGATCGGCTCCTCGCTCGATCAGCCATGGGTGCTGGAGCATGCCGCTTGGTTTCTGCAAGTGGCTCCCGGCCTGCGTGAAACCCGTGCGGACGGCTCGATGGCTCCGGTTTTCACCGCCGAAATCGATGCGGTTTTCAAGGCAATCGAGGCTCATCATCTCAAAAGTCCGCAGCTCATGCCCGTCTGCATGGCCTTGGCCGGCACCGGAGATCCGCGCGCGCTCGGTCTGCTTGAGAAAATCCAGGCCTCACACCCGGAGACCAAGACCCAGGGGGTGGCCGCGCTTGCCTCGGCGCTCATCCTCAAGACCCTCGGCGACGAGCCGGAACTCATGCGCAAACGCCTAACATGCCTGCGCAAGGCCATCATCGACAGCTCCGAAGTCGATCTCGGCGGAGTCACCGTGGCCAAGCTCGCGGAGGACGAGCTCTACATCATCCGCTACCTCACCAAGGGTCGTGTCGCCCCGGACCTCAGCGGTATGGATTCGGCCAGCCGCCCGCTAAAGCTCTCGGATTTTTCCGGGAAAATCGTCATTCTGCTCTTCTGGAGCAGCACCATGGACGAGGCCGAGAGGGTGATCGAAATCACGTCCGAAATGAAACGCAAATTCGAGGGCCAGCCGCTTGAGGTGCTGGGAGTGAACCATGATTCGCTGGAAAAACTCCGCTCGTTGGAAGCCGAGGGCTCCATCACTTGGAGGAATTTTTCCGACCCTTCAAATCAACTCTCCAGAGAATACCGAGTGGGTTCCCTGCCACTCGTTTATGTGCTCGATGGCGAGCGGAAAATCCATTACGCCGGTGCCCCGGGCTCCTTCGCCCAACTCACCGCCGAGGCTCTGCTCTCGGAAACCGCTCCTGCCCCCGCGGAATAAGCGCTCGGGTGTGATCTCCGAACGTCCCGGATCAGGCGGCGGCGAGCGGGTAGAGATTAGGTGGATGCGCTCGTTCGGCTTTCATATTATTGTTTTCCGAAACCCGCAAAGAAAGTGAAGAAAATGCCAAGGAAAAGCACGCAGTAAACGGCCAAAAATACTTTCATCAGTTTACAGGTGCGACTGAGTGCTTGATCATTCAAAACGGAATACTCACTGCGCCAAAGGAACTTGAGAAATAGCCAGTTGTTTTCCAGACTGTTGCGAAGGAAAAGAGACGGACGCCCTATTGCGGAATATTTTTCAGGATGGTTTCTCTCAAGTCGTCTAAAGGTCCAGATGCATAATCCAAACCAAATCAACACCATCGGTGCCAAGGCACTGAAGATTGAGAATTCGAGTAACTGATTCATTGTGTTTGCCCAACGTTAGATGTGATGTTACCGCGTTATTGCGATGCGCATGAGCTGAATTTGAATAGCTTTTGGGCGGTGACATTCATGAATTGTTCGGCTTGTTAGGTTGCATGCGAGGGTTGGAACTGAAGGGGCTATGCTGTGGTGGCATTAAACGCGGCGACAGTGGCGGCAACCATCCATAAGACCAAGAGAAAGATGATCCCAAGACAGATCTTGGCCATAAAACTACGGAAGCCGAATCTCGTGTCACATGCGCGACATTCGTAATCCGTGGGGCATGACACTTGATGAAGCATGGCTATTGGGAATCCTACAATCATGAGGCATCCAGAGGGGTAAACTGCGTATCGCTTGCCGTGGGAAACCACCCTCGCGTTGTCACCACACTTGGGGCATCGGGGCACGGTGCTTGAATTCATATTCTTATTCGGTGCTGAACGTTTGTTTGCGCCCACCGGTGCGATTGAAGGGATGGTGAAATGAAATGGAGGTGCTTACTACTCTGGGAATTCCGTTCATGGAGTAGTTGTTAGTCGGCCATGGAAAAACTGCCAAGTAAGAAGCGAGGTGTGGTTGAGGAATGAGGAGGGTGGATTATGTCGGCGATCACCCAAAGTGCACCACCTGATAATCACTTGTTAGAATTCAAAGTGCACCACTTGCGGATGTAAAACCGCTTCCCTCAGGGCGCTGCCAAAGTGCTTGGATCGGGGAGCATGTCCAACATCCTCGAAGTGCCCCAACA